>NZ_JBNHIN010000002.1:3667-68843 GCF_050054615.1 Streptomyces sp. YGL11-2 | reverse complement strand
CCGCCCCCCCGGCCAGAACTGACCTGTCATCAGGTGCGAACGGGCCGCTCCCCGCCCCCCAGGCAGCGGTTCACCGTCTCCGCGAACTCCACCGCCGCGGGGCTCAGCGCGGCCCACTGCCGGACCGCCCACCCGGTCGTGAGCGGCGGCAGTGCCGGGATCGGCACCAGCCGCAGGCCGGGGTGGGCGGCGGCGGCCCGGCGGCCGGGGAGTTCGGGGACGACGGCGGGGCCGACGCCGAGTTCGGCGAGCAGCAGGGCGGTGTCCCAGTCGGCGACGCTGGTGGTGCTCGGCGGCGGGACCGGGCCGGAGTCCTGGTGGCCGAGGTGGCCGTCCAGGCGCATCCGGGAGGTGGAGTTCTCCGGGAGCTGTATGAGGCGCAGGGCTGCCAGCTCGTCCGGCTCGATCCGCTCGCGGGTGGCGAGCGGGTCGCCGGCGGGCACCGCGAGCACCCAGGGCAGGCCGGTCACCGGGTGCTGCTCGATACCGCGGACGGGCTGGCCGATGGTGATCCAGGCCAGTTCGGAGTCGCCGTCCGCGACCGCCTCGAAGCAGCGGCGGCTGGAACTCTCCGTGTGGAACTCCAGGTTGACGTGCGGGCGCCGGGCGCGGAAGGCGACCACCGCGTCGGACATGAAGTGCCGGACGGTCGTGGCGCCGGTGGTGACCCGGACCGTGCCGCCGTCGCCCTCGCGCATATCGGCCAGTCGGCGCAGCGCCAGGTCCAGTCCGCCGAGGCCGTCGGCGGCGGCGCGGTGCAGGATCCGGCCCGCCCCGGTGGGGGCCACCCCGCGCGGGCGGCGCTCCAACAGGCCGATGCCCGCCTCCCGTTCGAGGCGTTTGACGCGCTGGCTGACGGCGGACTGGGTGCAGCCGAGGTCGCGGGCGACGGCGCTGAGGCTGCCCGCCTCGCAGACGGCCACGAAGGCGCGCAGATCGTCGAGTGTCACACCGTCACGCTAACTCCAACCCAAGCTTTTTCTAAGGAGTTTGGAAGGAAACCCGAGGATTGACTTGGGGGTGCCGCCCCGGGACGATCGTCGCAGGACCAGGGCGGCAACCCGGAACCGTGTACGGCCGTACGGTTCCGGGTGCCGACCCGCCGGTCCTGCGGGGTGACCCGCCCGGCCCGGCGGTGCCGCAGGGGCCCGCCCGGCCGGTCACGCCCCTGCCGGTGCCTGCGCGGTCGGCCGTCCGTCGGAGGCCGGTTCTCCGGCGGCCGGTTCGCCCGCGGGCCCGCCGGCCGTACGCGGCGTGCGCCGGACCACCGCGAGCACCAGCAGCCCGGTGGCCACCGCCACCACCCCGGAGAGCAGGGTGATCTCGCGCAGCGCGGAGAGGTACGCGGCGGCGGGCGTGGGGTGCCCGGGGCCGCGCAGCGCCTCGCGCATCGCCTGGCCGAACACCGTCCCCAGCACCGCGATTCCGAACGCGAAGCCGAGCTGCCGGAAGGTGTTCACCGCGCCGCTCGCCATGCCGGCCCGCGCCGGCGGTGCCGCGCCCAGCGCCGCGGACACCAGTACCGGCATCGCCGCCCCGATCCCGAGCCCGCTCACCGCGAGCCCGGGGGCCAGCGCGGCCCAGCCCGCTCCGCCGTGGAGCAGCGCCGCATGCAGCAGCCCGCCCGCGCCGATCAGCAACAGGCCGATGCCGAGCGGGAGTCGCGGGGAGAGCCGCTGGAGGAACCGGCCGCCGAGCGCGCCGACCAGCAGCGACATCAGCGCCATCGGCGTCACCGCGAGGCCCGCCTGGACCGGGCTCAGCCCCAGGACGTCCTGGGTCCACAGCCCCACGAACGTCAGATACGGGAACGCCGCGGCCTGCATCAGCAGCGCCGCCGCCATCAGCACCGCGAACGACGGCCGGCGCAGCAGCCGCAGGTCCAGCAGCGGCTGCCGGATCCGCCGCTCGGCGATCACGAAGACGACCAGCGCCAGCGCGGCGCCCGCCAGCGCGGTCAGCGTCCCGGCCTCCGTCCAGCCGTGCTCGCCGCCGCGCATCAGCCCGTACGTCAGCAGGCCCGCGCAGAGTGTGAAGGACGCGGCGCCCGGCCAGTCGACGCGCCCGCCGCGGTCCCCGTAGGACTCGGGTACGCGACGCAGGGTCAGCCACACGGCGACGGCGGTCAGCGGCAGATTGACCAGGAAGATCGCCCGCCAGTCGACGTATTGGGTGAGCAGTCCGCCCAGTACGGGGCCGACGGCCGCCGCCGCCCCGCTGGTGCCGCCCCAGACGCCGAACGCGACACCGCGGTCGCGGCCCTGGTAAGCGGCCATCAGCAGCGGGGTGTTGGTGGCGAACATGGCCGCCGCGCCGATGCCCTGGACGGCGCGGGAGGCGATCAGGACGCCCGCGCCGGGGGCCAGTCCGCAGGCCAGTGAGGCGAGGGCGAAGAGCGCCAGCCCGGCCACGTACAGCCGGCGCCGCCCGAAGAGGTCGGCGGCCGATCCCGCCGCCATCAGCAGCGCGGCCAGCGCCAGGGCGTAGCTGTCCATCACCCACTGGAGGGAGGTGAAGGAGGCGCCCAGGCCGTCGGATATCCGGGGCAGCGCGGTGTTCACGATGGTCACATCGACCAGCAGCATGAAGTTGCCGAGGGTGATGGCGACCAGTGGCCACCACTTCCCGCCCCCGCCCGGCGCCCGGCCGCGCCCTCCGGGCCCGCTTTCGGGTGGGTACCGCATGACCGTTCCTCCGTCGTTCTCGTTCGTGGTGTTCGTGGTGTTCGTGGTGTGTGTGGCGTCCGGGCCGTTTGCCCGTCGCAAGGCCCCCACTTTCCGGTCCGTGCCCCTCGTCCCCCCAGCCGGCGGGTTCCCGGCGGCGCAATCCGACGCGGGTTAGCCTCCAATGGTGAAAACCGACCGAACGGGTCCCGCAGCGGACCGGACAGCGGCCGGCCCCACCGCCGCCGCGGCCTTCGACGAGCTCGACCTCCGGTTGATCCACGCCCTCCAGGTAGACGGCCGGGCCCCCTTCAGCCGGATCGCCGAGGTGCTCGGCGTCTCGGACCAGACCGTCGCCCGGCGCTACGGCCGGCACCGCGGCTCCGGCGCGCTGCGGGTGCTGGGGCTGAGCGAGCCCCGGGCGCTGGGCGCGGTCGAGTGGCTGGTCCGGGTGCAGTGCGCGCCGGACGCCGCCCTGCCGGTGGCGGAGGCGCTGGCCCGCCGGCCGGACACCTCCTGGGTCAGCCTGATGTCCGGCGGCACCGAGATCTCCGCGATCTGCCAGACGGCGGGCAGCGAGCACAGCGATGCGCTGCTGCTCCAGAAGCTGCCGCGTACCCCGAGCGTCGTGGGCGTCACCGCGCACTGCCTGCTGCACGAGTTCTACGGCGGCCCGCAGAACGTGATCAGCAAGTCCGGGGCGCTGGCGGCCGAGCAGATCGCGGCGCTGAGCCCGCCCCCGGCTCAGGCGCGTGCCACCCCGTGGGTGCTCTCCGACGCCGACCGCCGGCTGTTCGACGTGCTCGCCAGGGACGGCCGTGCGCCACTCGCCGAACTGGCCACCGCGAGCGGCTGGTCGCCCACCACCGTCCGCCGCCGCCTCGAAGCGCTGCGCGCGGACGGTGTGCTGTATTACGACGTCGACTACGACCTGCGGCAGTGCGGGTTCGGCGTGGTGGTCGCCCTCTGGCTGTCCGTCGCGCCCGCCGAACTCGCCGCCGCCGGCGAGGCGTTGGCGGCCCATCCCGAGGTCGCCTTCGCCGGTGCCATCACCGGGCCGCACAACCTCTTCGCGTCCGTGCTGTGCCGGGACACCGGCGAGCTCTACCGCTATCTGACGACCCGGGTCGCGGCGCTGCCCGGCGTACGGACGATGGAGAGCGCGCCGCGCATCCGGCACATCAAGGGGGCGGGCCCGTTCCTCACCGCCGCGCCGACCGCCCTCGCCGCCCGGAGCCGCCGATGACACCGCCGCCGATCGGCGTCCTGCTCGGCCGGGCGCGGGACCGGGTGACCGACTGGGTGCGGTCGACGCCCGGCACCCACATCTGGCTGCTGATCATCGGCATCACCAGCCTGGTCATCGCCTCCGCCTCCGCGGGCCTGGAGCAGTTCCTGCTGCACCGCAACAGCAGCAACATCCACGAGCTGAACGAGCATCCGATCCCCGCGCTCCTGATCAGCGGCTTCTGGATCGAGCGGCCCGGGTCGTTCCTGCTCTACGCGGTGATGTTCGAGCTGGTGCATGCCAACGTCGAGCGATGGATGGGGAGTTGGCGCTGGCTGCTGACGGTCGGCGCGGCCCATGTCGCCGCCACCCTGGCCAGCCAGGAGCTGGTGCTGCTCGCCATCGAGGGTCATCAGCTGCCGCGCTCGATGACCCATGTCGTGGACATCGGCGTCTCCTACGGGCTGGCCGCCGCCGCCGGAGTGCTGACGTACCGGCTGCCGTCACCGTGGCGCTACGGCTACCTCGTCGGCGTGCTGCTCTTCTTCGGCATTCCGCTGCTGACCGGTGCGACCTTCACCGACTTCGGCCATGCCATAGCGCTGACCATGGGGTTCGCCTGCTGGCCGCTGACCCCGGCGGCGCGCGGCGAGGCGGCGGCCGAGGAACTGCCGCCGCCCGAAGCGGGTCAGGAGTAGAGCCGCTCCAGCACCACCGCGACCCCGTCGTCCTCGTTGGACGCGGTGATCTCGTCGGCGACGGCCTTCAGTTCGTCATGGGCGTTGGCCATCGCGACGCCGTGTGCGGACCAGGCGAACATCGAGATGTCGTTGGGCATGTCGCCGAAGGCCAGCGTCTCCTTGGCGGTGATGCCCAGCCGGCGGGCGGCCAGCGACAGCCCGGTGGCCTTGGACAGGCCCAGCGGCAGCAGCTCGACGATGCCGGGACCGGCCACCGTCACGCCGATCAGGTCCCCCGCCACCTGGCGCGCGGCCAGCGCCAGCGCGTCGTCGTCCAACGTGGGGTGCTGGACGTAGAGCTTGTTGAGCGGGGCCGCCCACAGCTCGGCCGGGTCCTTCATACGGACGCTGGGCAGCGGGCCCTCCTGGACGCGGTAGCCGGGGCCGACCAGCACATCGCCGGCCAGGCCGTCCCGGCTCGCCGCCACGAAGAGCGGGCCCACCTCGGCCTCGATCTTGGACAGCGCGAGACCGGCCAGCTGGCGGTCCAGGGTCACCGACGTCAGCAGCCGCTGCTCGCCGGCGTGGTAGACCTGTGCGCCCTGCCCGCACACCGCGAGGCCGTGGTAGTCGAGGGCGTCGAGGACGTGCCGGGTCCAGGGCACCGCCCGGCCGGTGACGACGATGTGCGCCGCGCCCGCCGCGGTGGCCGCGGCGAGCGCCCGGCGGGTGCGCTCGGAGACGGTCTCGTCGTGGCGCAGCAGCGTCCCGTCGAGGTCCGTCGCGATGAGCTTGTACGGCAGCGGCGAGCCCGCCAGGGCGGAGGAACTCACTTGGCGACGGGCTCCAGCACCTCACGGCCGCCCAGGTACGGGCGGAGCACCTCGGGGACGCGGACCGAACCGTCCGGCAGCTGGTGGTTCTCGAAGATCGCCACGATGGTGCGCGGTACGGCGCAGAGCGTGCCGTTCAGCGTCGCCAGCGGCTTGACCTTCTGCTTGCCGTCGACGGTCTCCCGCATCCGGACGGAGAGGCGGCGCGCCTGGAACTCGTCGCAGTTCGACGCCGAGGTCAGCTCGCGGTACTTGCCCTGGGTCGGGATCCACGCCTCGCAGTCGAACTTGCGGGAGGCGGAGGCGCCCAGGTCGCCGGTGGCGACGTCGATCACCTGGAACGGCAGCTCCAGGCCCGTCAGCCACTGCTTCTCCCAGTCCAGCAGCCGCTGGTGCTCGGCCTCGGCGTCCTCCGGCGCGACGTACGAGAACATCTCGACCTTGTCGAACTGGTGGACCCGGAAGATGCCGCGGGTGTCCTTGCCGTACGTGCCGGCCTCGCGGCGGAAGCACGGCGAGAAACCGGCGTAGCGCAGCGGCAGTTGCTCCGCGTCGACGATCTCGTCCATGTGGTACGCGGCGAGCGGGACCTCGGAGGTGCCGACCAGATAGAAGTCGTCGCGCTCCAGGTGGTAGACGTTCTCGGCGGCCTGGCCGAGGAAGCCGGTGCCCTCCATGGCGCGCGGGCGCACCAGGGCGGGGGTCAGCATCGGCGTGAAGCCGGCCTCGGTGGCCTGTGCGATGGCGGCGTTGACCAGCGCCAGCTCCAGCAGGGCGCCGACGCCGGTGAGGTAGTAGAAGCGCGAGCCGGAGACCTTGGCGCCGCGCTCGACGTCGATCGCGCCGAGCAGCTCGCCGATCTCCAGGTGGTCCTTGGGCGCGAAGCCCTCGGCGGCGAAGTCGCGGACGGTGCCGTGTGTCTCCAGGACCGTGAAGTCCTCCTCGCCGCCCACCGGGACGTCGGGGTGGACGATGTTGCCGAGCTTCAGCAGCAGCGTCTGCGTCTCTTCCTTGGCCTCGTCCTGCTCGGCGTCGGCGGCCTTCACGGCGGCGGACAGCTCGCCGGCCTTCTTCAGCAGCTCGGCCTTCTCGTCGCCGGCGGCCTTGGGGATGAGCTTGCCGAGCGCCTTCTGCTCGGCGCGCAGCTCGTCGAAGCGGACGCCGGACGACCTGCGCCGCTCGTCGGCGGAGAGGAGCGCGTCGACAAGTGCGACGTCCTCTCCACGGGCGCGCTGGGAGGCGCGCACACGGTCGGGGTCCTCACGAAGCAGGCGAAGGTCAATCACCCCACCAGGCTACCGGGGCCGGGAGCCGGCACTCGACGGGATATTCACGGGCGTGGCGCTTTGTCCGCTTTGGGGTTATTTATTCCGTGGGTGGGAATCGTGCCCCGGAGGCTGCGCGAGGTGTGTGGGTAACGCATCGTAAGGGCCTGTGGAATTCCCGAGCATTCTCCGAAATGGGGCATTCGCGGCGGGGGTTCGGGTCGCCGTCCACGGCTTGCCCCGTGGGTTGTCCACAGGTTCGGGGGGTTGGGGATTCTTATCCACAGGCTGTGCGTGAGATCTGTGGAAGCCGGAATTGATCATTCTGCACGCGAAAAGCTCGACGGTGGATTCTCGGTCCAAACCTTGTTGGGGCACTCTTTCGTGTGGGATTACCTCGCCCTAAAGGATTGATCACGGGAATTGTGCTGACGCGGGCCGGGGTGATCCACTGTGGGTGACTGTGGACGGGTGCGAGGTCACTAGGGAGATATGTCGACTCTGTCCGACTCTCATGTCGACTTACCCACAGGTCGAGAAGCGCGCCTGTGGATAACTTTGTGGACAACCGCGGAGGGTGGCCGGACCGGAAAACGGAGGCACGCCGCGGCCCCGGGAAAGCCCCAGGTCGCAGCGCGTGACCTACAGGGGAGGGGCGGCCGGTCAGGCGCGGCCGTCGAGGCAGCGCGCCAGCCAGTCCGACGCCTCGGTGAACGCCGGGTCGGTCATCTGCGGCCGGACGCGCGCCGCCACCTCGTCCGCGCGCGGGTACGAGCCCAGGAACCGTACGTCCCGGCACACCCGCTTGAGGCCCATGAGGACTTCGCTCACCCGGCGGTCGGTGATATGGCCCTCGCAGTCCACGGAGAAGCAGTAGCGGCCGATGCCCTCGCCGGTCGGCCGGGACTCGATCCGCATCATGTTGACCCCGCGGACCGCGTACTCCTGGAGCAGCTCCAGCAGCGCGCCGGGGTGGTCCTCGGCCAGCCACAGCACGACCGAGGTCTTGTCCGCGCCGGTGGGCGCCGCCGGGCGCGCCGGGCGGCCGACCAGGACGAAGCGGGTGGCGGCGTTCTCCGCGTCGTGGATGCCGGTGACCAGCGGCTCCAGCCCGTACGTCGCCGCCGCGAACTCACCGGCGAACGCGCCGTCGTAGCGGCCCTCCTGCACCAGCCGGGCGCCGTCGGCGTTGGAGGCGGCCGACTCCCAGACGGATTCCGGGAGTTGGGCGGCCAGCCACCTGCGGACCTGGGGCTGGGCCACCGGGTGCCCGGTCACCGTCTTCACGTCGGCCAGCGCCGTACCGGGGCGCACGAGGAGGGCGAAGGCGATCGGGAGCAGCACCTCGCGGTAGATCATCAGCGGTTCGCCGGCGGCAAGTTCGTCGAGGGTGGTGGTCACCCCGCCCTCGACGGAGTTCTCGATCGGCACCAGCGCCGCCGCGGCCTCGCCGGCGCGCACCGCGTCCAGGGCGGCCGGCACCGACACCATCGGCACCAGCTCCCGGGTCGCCGCCTCGGGAAGGGTGCGCAGCGCGGCCTCGGTGAAGGTGCCCGCGGGGCCGAGATAGGTGTAGCGACTGGCCGACATGGCTGGAGGACTCCCTCGCGTCACTGCGGGGGCAACCCGCCGATCTTCTCCCTGCCCTGTCACGATACCGACCGCCCCGGTGGCCGGCGTCCCCGTTCCGTCAGGTGGTCCGCTCAGCCCTCCAGCAGCGGCTGCGCCACGTAGGCGCCCGCCTCCGGCGCCGGCGGCACCGCGTACAGGCCGCTCGCCTCGTGCCGCAGGAACGGCGAGAGCGCGTCCCCGCGGTCCAGCTTCCGCTGGATCTGGGTGAAGGAGCGCAGCGGATCGGCCTGCCAGCAGACGAAGAGCAGCCCGGCGTCCGGGGCGCCGTCGTCGCGGAACCCGTCGTGGTACGAGAACGGGCGGCGCAGCATCGCCGCGCCCTGGTTGGAGGCCGGGGCGGCGATCCGGGCGTGCGCGTTGGCGGGGATGACCGGCAGCCCGTCGGCGCCGTTCGCGTCCAGCTTCATCGGAGTGGTCTCGGTGCCGCCGGTCAGCGGGGCGCCGGTGTCCTTGCGGCGCCCGATGACCCGCTCCTGTTCGCCGCGGGAGCGCTTCTCCCAGTCGTCGAGCAGCATCCGGATCCGGCGCACCACGGCGTACGAGCCGCCGCGCATCCACTCCTGTGCGGCGTCCCGCCCCACGAAGATCCGCTCGTCGAAGGTCGCGTCCGACGGCTTGGGGTTGTTGGTGCCGTCTACCTGGCCCATCAGGTTGCGGGCGGTCATGGGGTGCGCGGTGGCGCCCGGGGTGCGGTTGAAGCCGTTCATCTGCCAGCGCAGCCGCGCCGACCCGGCCGCGTCCTTCTGGAGCGCGCGCAGCGCGTGGAAGGCGACCAGCGCGTCGTCGGCGCCGATCTGGATCCACAGGTCGCCGTCGCTGCGCTTCGGGTCCAGCGCGTCGGCGGAGAAGTCGGGCAGCGGGTCGAGCTGTACGGGGCGCCGGCCGGCCAGGCCCGTACGGTCGAAGAAGCTGTGGCCGAGGCCGAAGGTGACGGTCAGCGAGGACGGGCCGGCGTCCAGCGCCACCCCGGTGTCGGCGTCCGGGGTGCGCCCGGCCATCAGCCCCTCTGCCGTCCGCGACCAGCGGCGCAGCAGTGCGGCGGCCTCCTTGCGACCGGCCCCCGGTGCCAGGTCGAAGGCGAGCAGGTGCCCGCTGGCCTGGAGGGGGGTGGTGATCCCCGCCTGCTGCCTGGTGCCGTCCGTGCGGAACGCGACCTCGGTCGAGCCGATGGTGGTCAGCGCGGCCGGGGCGTCCCCGGTGGCCGTCGCGACCCCGATGGCGCCGCCGGCCCCGCCGACGACCAGTCCGGCCGCGCCCGCCGCGCCGACCGTCCCCAGGAGGCGGCGGCGCGAGAGCTCCGGGGAGGGCGTGGCGCCGTCCGCGGGGGCGGCGGGCCCGGTCTCGTGCCGGCCGTCCCGCTGCTTGCCCACGGCCTTGGTGTCCGCGGACGCCCCGGCCTTCGTGCCGGCGGGCTGCTTGCCGGGCTTGCGCGGCCCGGCGGCCTTCTTGGCGTTCGTCTGCTTGCTCATCAGTCGATCTTCACGTTCCTGGTCTCGGTCACCTGGTCGATGTCGGAGGTCCGGACGAGCAGCGAGAGCTGCCACTGCCCCGGGACCGGCAACTGGACGCCGCTCGCGGTCCAGTGGCCCGTACTGACGTGGCGGAGGACGACCGGGAGCGGCCCCAGCTTCTTGGCGCCGAGGGTGAAGGAGACCTTCACCTCGGGGACGTCCCTGGTCCTGCCCGACGGGTCGGCGATCCGCAGCCGCAGTTCGTTGCCGCTGCCGCTGCGTCCGGGGTCGAGGTCGAGGCGGGCGCTGCCCTTGCCCTGCGAGCCGCCGGTGTCGAAGGGGACGGTCAGTACGCGCGGCTGGTTGGCGTCGGCGGACTGCCCGGCGGACGCGGCCTTCACCGCCTCCGCCGTACGGCCCGGTTCGGTGGTGGTCAGAACGGTGGTGACGCCGAGCAGGACGACCGCGATCGAGGCTTCGGCGAGCACGGAGCGGCGCAGCCCCAGCCGCACCGGGTCCGCGTCGCGGATGCGCTTCGTCCGGGCGGTCGCCAACGCGGTCTGCTGGCGCGCCAGTTGGGCGGCGCGGGCGGGGTCGGCCGGCGTACCCGGCGCGGGCGCCGCGGCCGGAGCGGCCGGAGCGGCGACGGCGACGGGCACCGCCTCGGCCTCGGCGCCGCTCGCGGCCTCCGCCTCGGCTTCGGTTTCCGCCTCGGCCTCGGGACCGGCGGGCCGTGCCGCCTCCCGGACCTCGCCCAGCCGCGCCGTCCACCGCCGCGACACCGCCGCGACGGCGACGAGCACCGCGACCAGGCCCACCTTGACCAGCAGCAGTTGCCCGTACGAGGTGTCGGTCAGCGCGCGCCAGGAGCCGACCTGGCGCCAGGACTGGTAGACGCCGGTGGCCACCAGCACCACCACGGAGCCGAAGGCGACCCGGGAGAAGCGGATCACCGCGTTCCGTTCTACGGCCGGGCCCCAGTAGAGGGACACGACCAGGGTGGCCAGCCCGCCGAGCCAGGCGGCGACCGCGAGCAGGTGCAGGACGTCGACGGGCATCGCGACGGCGGGCTGGAGACCGGTCGAGGCGTGCTCGGCCATCGCCCAGGTCGTGGCGAGCCCGGCGGCGACCAACACCCCGCCGAGGGAGAGCCCCAGCGTCAGGTCCCTCCGCCGCTTGGCGAGATCCTCGCTGCTGTCGCTGCTGTCGCTGCTGTCGCTGCTGTCGGGGCCCCGGGGAGCCGCCTTGGTGCCCTCGGGTCCCTTGAGGTCCTCGGTGCCCCCGGAGGGCGCGGCCGCACCCTCGTCGCCGTCGCCGTCGCCGTCGCCGTCGCCGTCGCCGTCGCCGCGCTCGCCTCCGTCGTCCTCGCCGTCCGGCGCGTGGACCCTGGCGTACGAGCCGAAGAGGACCGCCACGAACAGCGCGGCGGCGGCGAGCAGCAGCAGTCGGGAGACCAGCGCGGCGCCCGGCTTGGTCAGCAGGACCTGCTGGAGGCCGGCGAAGTCGAAGACGTCGGCCAGCTTGCCGGACCCGGTGTACGGGGTGCGCAGCAGCAGCAGCAGCGCGATGGTGGTGCCGGTCAGCAGCGCCCACCCCTGGACGACCAGCCGCTGGACGGAGCGCACCCGGGCGGCGGCCGGCCGGCAGGCCACCACGAAGGCCGAGCCGCCGGCCAGCAGCACGAACCCGGCGTAGGCGAGGTAGCGGGCGATGCCGTACAGCGCGCCCACCAGGCCGCCGCCGGCCTCCTGTTGGGGCACCGGGGCGCTGGTCCTGGACGGTGCGCCGATGGAGAAGGTGAAGGCGCCGGAGACCGGGTGGCTGTCCGCCGAGACCGCCTGCCAGGCGACGGTGTACGTCCCGTTGGCGAGTCCCGGCGGCAGCCCCGCCCCGTACTTGACCGTGCTGCCGCTGCACAGGTTGCGCAGCTTGCCGCGGTCCACCCGCTTGCCCTGCGGATCCAGTACGCGGAGGGAGTCGTCGCCCATCGCGACGCCTTCGGAGAAGGTGACCGAGACCTGCTCGGGGGCGCGGTCCACCACCGACCCCTGCGCGGGGTCGCTGCCGGTCAGCGCGGCATGCGCGGACGCCGGTGCGGCGCCCGCGAACAGCGCGCCGAACAGCGCCGCCACGACGACCAGCAGCCGCAGCGTCCCCGCGGACCGCGGCCCGGACCGCGGCCCGGACCGCGGCCGGGCGGCCGGCTGCGGTCGAGGCCGGAAGCCGGTGAGAGCCATAGCGCTCGTTCCCTTCTCCTGGGTGCTCCTGCGTATCAGTGCTTCGGCAGGTAACTGGTGGCCTTCACCGGGACCTGGACCGTGATCGGGGCGGCGGTGGCGAAGTGCAGCTCGACGGTGACCGTCTGGCCCTCGGCGGGCTTCTTCGCCAGGCCCATGAACATCAGGTGGTTGCCGCCGGGGCCGAGTGTGAGCTCTCCGTTGGCCGGCACCGGCAGGGAGTCGACCTGCTCCATCTTGTTGCCGACCGTCTTGTGGATCGTGATGTCCTTGGACAGGTCGCTGGTGACCGAGGTGAGCTTGTCGGCGGTGCCGCCGCTGTTCTTTATGACGAAGTACGCGCCGGCCATGCTCTGGGTGACCGGCTGCGGCATGTACGGGTCGCTGACCTTGAGCCGGGGTGCTGTGTTCCCGGCGTTCCCGGTGGTCCCGCCGCCGCACGCCGTCAGCGCCAGGCCGGCGGTGAGGGTGAGGGCGGCGGTCAGGGCTATGCGGCGGTTCACGGGGGTGGTGCGGCGGTTCACGGGTTCTGTCCCTTGATGATCTTCGGCAGTGCGGTGGTGTAGTTGTCGGAGGTGGCTTCCTGCATGCCCATCCAGTGGACCTTGTCGTCCTTGGGGGAACTCAGCAGGACCTGCGCGCCGTGCGTGGAGACGACATCGCCGTTCTTCTTCGTGACCGGCTTCTCGATCCCGATGTTCACGCTCCGGGCGGCCTTCTGGATGGTGTCGAACTTCCCGGTCAGACCGACGAAGTCCTTGTCGATGCCGCCGAGCCACTTCTTGAGCTGGGCCGGGGTGTCGCGCTCCGGGTCGGAGGTCACGAAGACCACCCGCAGATCGCTCTGTTCGGCCTGCGGCAGCTGCTTCACCGCGACCGCGATGTTGGCCATCGTCGTCGGGCAGACGTCCGGGCAGTTGGTGTAGCCGAAGTAGATCAGCGTGGGATGACCCTTGGTCTTCTCCAGCAGGTCGTACGGCTTGCCGTCGGTGTCGGTCAGGGTGAGGTCCGGCTTCTCCATCGGGGAGTCGAGGGTGAGGATCGGCTTCGCCGTCGTGCCGCCGGAGACGACGGCGGCGGGCTTTTCCGCGTCGCCGCCGCAGGCGGTCAGGGTGAGCGCGGCGGTCGCCCCGAGGGCGGACAGCAGCAGGGTCCTTCTGCGCGTCGCAGTTGAGGTACGCATTACAGATATATCCCGTTGGTTCCAGTTGATTCGTTAAGTCCGTTGCTTCTACTGCTTCTGCTACTTCTGTGTTCCCGGCGCTTCTGCATCCGGGTGGCTGTCGGCGGGTGCGCCGGGCCGGCGTGGCTCGGCCGCCGGTCCGACACCCGGTGGGGCGCGGTGCCCGGGTCAGGCGTTGCGGCGCCGGCCGGCCAGCACGCCGAACGCGACCCCGACGATGCCGACGACGATGCCGGCGACGGCCAGCACCCGCGCGGTGGTGTCACTGGGGGACGCCTCCGCGGCGTTCTTGGCGGGGTCGCTCTTGGCACCGTCCTTGCCGTCGTCCGCACCCTGGCCGGTGCCGTCGGCGCCGGCCGCGGTGAGCTTGAGCACCGGCGCCGGGTTCTCCGGCTCCGGGCCGCCCGGCTTCGCGGGCTCGATCCAGCGCACGACCTCCTTGTTGTCGTACGTCTGGAGGGCCTTGAAGACCAGCTGGTCGGCGTCGTTCGGCAGCTGTCCCACGGAGAGCGGGAACTGCTGGAACTGGCCGGGCTCGATGCCCTTGCCGTCCGCGGTCCAAGTGATCTTCGAGGGCGCCTCGTTGATCTTCTCGCCCTCCATCTCGATCGGCTTGGCGAGCTTGGACTTGGTGACGTCGACCTTCCAGCCGGGCACCGGCTCCGGCATCACGGACGCCAGCGGGTGGTCGGTCGGCAGCGAGACCTCGACCTTGACGGTCGAGGCGTCGTCCTTCTCGTTGGGCACCTTGATGGCGACGGTGGCGAAGCCGCCCTTGGGGGCGGTGCCCGGCTGCACGGTGACATGCGCGAACGCCGGGCCGGCGAGCAGCAGGACGGAGCCGGCGGCGATCGTGCCGACGACGGGGAGCCGGCGGACGAATCGCCGCGACGACTGGTTCTCGGACATGACGAAACACTCCACGAAAACAGGAGGGGAAGGGGACGGTCGGCGTCCGGCCGGCGCGCGCCGACGCCGCGCCGGCCCGTCCTCCCCGGTCCTTTGGGAGCGTGCTGCGCGTGGCGTCAGGCCGCGAGGGCCAGGCAGGCCGGGGCGGGCGGCCCTCGCCTGACGACACTGTGGTGGAGCGCGGCATCACACGGGCCGGGTTTGTCATCCCCGTACGAAACGGGGGCGCGCGGCACGTCGCCGTGCGCCGCGCCGAGCCCGGCCAGCAGCGCCCGTACGAGGGTGAGCGCCCAGCGCAGCGCGCCGACCAGCGCCTGCGCCGCGGCCTCCCGCGCCGCCGGGGCCGACAGCCGCACCAGCCGCCACAGCGCGGACTCGCCCCGCCGCAGCAGCCAGCCGAGCGCGAGCGCGGCGAGCAGATGCCCCAGCAGCATGGGCAGCGACGGCGCCAGGCAGTGCGACATCGTCCACCCGCCGTCCGCGCCACCGCCCATGGCATGTCCGCCGGAGCCCGTCAGCCCGGCCGACGCGGCCAGGTCGATGCCGCCGGGGCCGAGCAGCCGCCGCGCCTGGCCGCCGTCCAGCCGTACGCCGTCGAGCCCGCACGTCAGGTGCCGGGCCAGCGCGACGGCCGTCTCGTCGGAGACACCGGGGGGTCGCGCCGCCATACGGTGCTGCCCCATCGCGAACAGCGCGTGCAGCGCCAGCTGGCCCACCGCGAGTCCGGCCGCGATCCCCGGCAGTGAGCGTTCCCGCCCGGCCAGCGGCGCCGCCACCGCGAACACCGCGGCGCAGGCCAGGCCCAGCGTCCACAGCGGAACGGCGGCGAACGAGGCGGCCATGTGCCCGGCGGCGGACAGCACGACGCAGACCGCGGTGAACACCGCGGCCCTCAGCAGCCGCAGATCGGCGGCAGCGCGCGCGGTGGGGGCGGGCGGGGCAGTCATGGCGGGCGCCATCATCCCACTGCCCTTATCCACCGCCTACGGCAGGGTTTCACCACCTACGGCACGGGCACCGCTCATGGGGGCGCCCGCCGGGGCGTCGAGGGCGTCCGCCAGGGCGCGCGACGGCGCGCACGCGGCGCCTCGCCTACACCTATGCGCTCACCTTTCGCATCCGCCGAATGAGCGGTATCACGTCCCGGACATGCTTACGGACCTTGCGGCACGGCAATAGGTATCGGTATGTCGAGCCGTGGCCAGGAGGCTGGAGCGATGAGCATCTGGTGGACCCTCCATCTGCGGCGTGAGGCCGCGAGTGTGCCGCTCGCCCGTCGTCTGCTGCTGGGCACGATGGAGACGGCCGGCGTCGACCCGGACATCTGCTACGACCTGTCGGTCGCCCTCTCCGAAGCCTGTGCGAACGCCGTCGAGCACGGCGGCGACGCCGCCACCGACGACTACCGCGTCACCGCCTACATCGACGGCGACACCTGCCGCATCGAAGTCACCGACTCCGGACCGGGCTTCCGCCGCGCCGCCCCTCCCCATACCGTTTCCCATACCGCGACGGACCGCGCGCTGACGCCGGCTCCCGTCCCCACCCCCGCGCAGGCCCCCGCATTCGCCGAGGACGGCCGGGGGCTTTTTCTGATCGAAGCCCTCACCGACCACGTCCAGTACCGCAACCGCACCGGCCGACGCGGCGCCGTGGTCAGCTTCGACAAGATCCTCAAATGGCGGGAGGGCGCGGCGCTTCCGATGGCGTCGTGATCGCGCGCTTTCAGAGTGCCGGGAGCCCGATCTCGATGGCGAGCGTGCCAAGAGCTTCCTTCTCGGGCCCGTAGATGGTGCGGATATTGGCGAGCTGCTGTTCGCGGCTGGCTGTTGGGTTGATGTTGGCCGGCCCCTCACCGTCGAGCAGGGCCTCGAAGTCCGGGTACTCGGTGACGCGCTTCACGCGGACGTCGCAGGTCTCCTCGGTGCCCTTGATCCGGAAGCGGATCGTGTCGTCTGCGGCGAGGCCGGCGAGGTGGGGGTATTTGACCCGGACCTCGATCGTCTTGGTGCCGGCGGCGACGAGTTCGAAGTACTGGCGGTAGAGGTTCAGTTCGCGGTGGCGAGGGGTGCTGTGCGTCATGGGGTGGGAAGGTTCCTCGTCTGTGGCGCGGTCATCATGCGGCCGATCTCTGCGGCCGAGTACGAGCGGAAGAAGTGCCGCGGATCGGAGAGCAGAACCCCGGCCAGGCCGAGCAGGCGCTCGACGTACTCGGACAACGAACCGGGCCACTTTCGGGTGTCGAGCATCCAGGGCTCGGCGCCTTCGGGCAAAGCTGTCTGCCCTCGCCGGATGAGGGACTTGGACAGCTTGGCGCCGGTGTCGGTGACCACCTGCGGGCAGAACATGCGGGCAGGGAGCTGTTCGGGGGTGAGTCCGATGGCTTGCATGGCGCCGTCGACGAGCTGGGAGCCGAAGACCCAGTCACTGCCCTTAATCATGACGGACAGTGGTCCGTGCGTGCTGCCGGCGGTGAGTTCTTTGACGAGGTTGCGGTACAGCGTGGCGAGGTCGAGGTAGCCCGTGCTGGCCGGGGTGATGGTCACCTCGTACGGGCCGTGATGGAGGCACACGGCCCGTACGTCGGCCTGTTCGGGGCTGGTGCGGTGTACGCGGGTGCGTTCGGCGTACTTCTCTGCCCATCCACAGCCGGGCGCCGGGCAGGGCACGCGAAGGTGAGGGGTGCCGGAGGAGGGGGCGAGCCACCAGCGGACCGGGCCGTCCATGTGTAGCAGCAGGTGCAGCCAAGTGTGGCGGAAGCGTTCGGTGGCCTGCTGCTGGGAGTACGTCTCGATGGAGTACGGGACCTGCAGCTGCTCCGAGAGCGCGGCGAATAACGGCCGGTAGAGGGAGTCGATCAGGTCGACGAGAGCCTGCTCGCCGAGCGACTGTGCATAGGTCCGCTGGTAGCGGTGTTCGGTCGCCGGGTCGGTGACGATCTCGTACGGTGCGTTGTCCAGTGCGTTGAAGGCGACCGACACCGGTAGGCCGAAGCGTTGGCGGATGCGGGCCGCGCTGGCGAAAGCCAGGGACTGCACGAGTGACGTGCCCAGGTGTGGTGCGCCGTTGATCTGGGTGCCGACGACGAACACGACGCGGTCCGGTGGGTTGGTGGTCAGGCGGGGCGTGAGGATGTCCTCGGTGCTGTTCAAGGCGTTGGCGAGGACGGTGTTGGGTGAGATCGGATGTGAGGTCACCGTGTGTCTCCCTGTGGCTAGGTGAGTGTGTCAGCCGGCATCGGGATCGGGAGGAGAAGGGGAGGTGAATGGCGGGTAGAAGACGCGGACCAACTTGTCGAAGGCGCCAAAGGGTTCGAGCCCTACTTCGGCACGGCGCCCGTCGAGGCGGTCAGGATCCTCGACCGGGTACGGGTGGAGGTCGGCCAGGTGGTACCTGAACTGGGTTCCGTAGAGCTGGGGACGGCCGGCCATGACGCGACATCGGTCGGTGAGGAACGCGAGTTGCCTGCGGGTGGCCTCACCTGCCGCTACGGCTGCTTCCAGCAGGACCAGTGCATGCTGCTGGAAGGCGTGGTCAGGAGCGTGATGAGCAACCCACCAGGCCGCGTTGGCGCCGGCCTCGCCCACCAGGGAGTGGCCGGGCCAGCCATGCACCGCAACGATCAGGCGGAGTGTCTCGGTGGCGGAGACCTCGATCTCCTGCACCGCGGATTCGGATGCCTCGTCGCCGTAGAGGTCGGCAAGGGCTCGCGCCTGCTGATGTCGTCTCTTGAGGACCAGCAGGGTCAGGGCTATCTGTGGCTGGGCCGGGTGAACAGCGCTCATTGCGCGGCCTCCTGGCCTGGCAGGGGGTGCGCTGGCTCCGTGAGGTCGAGGCAGTACCAGACGATCTTGGTTCCCTGGTCCGTGATGTCGACTCCCCAGTCGTCGGCCAGGAGATCGAGCAGGACGAAGCCGCGACCGCACTCGTCTTCGGCTGTCGGTCGGCGGCACAGCGGTGGAACCGGGCACTCGTCGCCGACCGCGATGACCAGCCGTCGGCGCTCGGAGCGAGCAGTGACGATAACGCTGGGGCTACGGGAGTGCCGGAGGGCGTTGGTGACGAGTTCGCTGACCAGCAGCCGGGCGTCGAAGTCGCGTGCCGTGATTCCGTACTGCTGCAGCCTTCGGGAGACGTTGTTCCGGGCCGCCCTGACGTGCGCGGGCGTGGCCGCGTAGACGGTGCGCAGGAGCAGGGCACCACGTTCGTATCTCCCGCGTTCGGCGGAAGGAGAGGCCCGCACCATGCCTCCTGCCTCGTCCGCTGGTGGGCGGGGCGCTTCGGCCAGCTCTTCGCTCACGTAGAGACGGCCGTACCGGTCGGCGCGGAAGACACGAACGGTTGGCCGTGCTGCCCTGGCTGCTCCCGAGGCGGCTGACGTGCCCCCAGGCGATCTGGCGAGAGAGCGCGGTCCCGCGGCATCGCGCGGTCCGACCGCACGAGGAAGAGCATTCACAGCGCATCTCCTCACGAGGGGTTGGGAGCCCTGGCCACCCCTCTCGGGGGATAGCGGCGGCCAGGGCAGTACACCGATCGGGGCGCATGCGGATTGCGGCCGACCCGGTGGAGATCAACTCCCAAGGCCGGCAAGCAGCCTGGAAGTTGTCACATCCCGAACGTAGGGTCGCGGTGAGTGCGGTAGGACTGACTACCAGTACGTGTTAGGTGTCAGAGCGCGCCCGGGGGCCTCATGACTGCCAGACCATCCAGCCGAAAACCCGCAGCTACAGGTATTGTCGCCGGCTTCGTGCTGCGCCTGACCAGGGAATCCATCCCGCTCACGCAGACAGTGATGGCCGAAGCTCTGGGCGTCGATCTCGGAACCGTGCAGGGACGGGAGTCCGGCCGCCGGCCCCTGGCCAAGATGAAAGCCGGCGCCTTCCTTGACCTGAAGCGCCGGCTTCTGGCCCTCGGCGCGAATCACACGGCCCTGGCTCTCCTGGACGCCGCCATGGACGCCGACCGAATCATCGAGGCCACCCTCGCCCCACCGGAGAGGTCCGATCCGCACCCTCTCGCCGAGTGGGTCCACACACGCGACACCGCCCACATGATCGCGTGGGCCGTGAACGGCACCCCGCCACCGGCGTTACGCGGCCGGAGTCCGTCCCGACGCGGACCCGTAGCGCCGGCACCACTGATGGGCGCCCAAGCCCGCGACTCCTTCTTCGCAAACCTGGGGGACGCGGTCGAAGCCGCCGCCCAGGGCGGGGACAGCCAGGCTCTCCTCCGCCGACAGGCGCTCTATCTCACTTCGTACGACCGCAGTCCCGAAGCCAACACCTGGGCCGCCCATGCTCTCCACATCCGTCGAGCGATCGCCACGGCCCAAGGCGGCTCACCCCGCTGGGCCGAAGCCCGATACACCGCAACCGCCCTCGCCCGTCGAGGCGATCCGATCCCGCTGCTGGACTTCATCGACCGCTCCATGGCCGACGACGACGCTGCCGAGGCCGCCAACCTCAACTACTGGGCGTACTGGGTGGGCGCTCTCCGAGAGCCCCAGGCCAACGACCACTTCATGGCCGACCGCGCACTGACCGGCTGGGACCCGGTCACCCTCCTGCGCGGCCTCGCCCGCGGCTTCGAGGAGTCACCCGGCTATGTCGACCTGTACGCCCACTCCCTGTGGGCACTGCTGACCGCGCACACCTGGCTGCCGCAGGCGTCGCCGGCGCTGGCCCGCTCCCTCGCCGGACGGGTGGCGCGGATACTCGACGCTGGCGTGATCTCCCCACGATCCCGGCGCGAACTCGGCGCCGTGCACTACGTTCTACGCGATCAACCGCACTGACACCGGAGGGCACCATGGCGGACGAGACGATCAACGCGCGGGGCACGGCGGGGTACCTCCTGGAGATGGGCATGCTCAAGCGTGCCAAGCGCACCGGCTGGTGGATCGCCGGTGTCAAGGACCCCGAGAGCATCGCCGAGCACAGTTTCCGCGTCGGCATCATCGGCGCTGTCCTGGCGATGATGGAAGGCGCCGACCCTGCGAAGGTCGCCCTGATGTGCCTTTTCCACGACACCCAGGAGACCCGCGTCGGCGATATCCCCCACATCGGCCGCCGCTACGTCGAAGCCGCCTCCAACGAGAAGGTCACCACCGACCAGGTCTCCGCCGCCCACCCGGCGGTCGCGGCCGGCGTCCAGCGAGTGGTCGAGGAGTACGAGAACGGCGACTCCCTCGAAGTCGTCGTCGCCCACGACGCCGACAAGCTCGAATGCCTCGTCCAGGCCGTCGAATACCGCGAACAGGGCTGCGCCAACGTCCAGAACTGGATCGACACCAGCGTGGCCAAGCTCAAGACTGCCTCCGCCCAGGCCCTTGCCGAGGCCGCGCTGAACATGTCGTCGATCGAGTGGCAGAAGACGTACCTGGCCTGACTAAGGACGGCTCCCCTATAGCGGTCCATGTAGAGGATCGTCGCGGTCACTGCCATATCTGCCCTGCCCGCTCCGTACCGTCTGGAATGGCGATCCCGGCACGGCTCGAAACCCACACAAACCAAGGGGAGTTCAGGTGATTGACGTGCGGCCCAGCCAGCAGATGCGAGACCTCGGGGTCGTCCAGCGCGGCGCCGGCATCCTCGCCGAACCGGCCCGCGCTTTTGACCTCCCCGTCGAGCGCAACGAGGCCGACCGCATCACAGACGAACTGTTCGCAGCCATGGAGCGAATCGGCCAGGTCCACCCCTTCGCCAAGGGCATGGGTCTTGCGGCCCCGCAAATCGGCATTGGACGCGCCGCCGCCATCGTCCAGCCGCCTGGCGACACACCCGCCATCATCCTGCTCAACCCGCGGATCACCACCGGCTCTGACGAGATGGACGAGCAGTACGAGGGCTGCCTTTCGTTCTTCGACGTGCGGGGTCTCGTCCCTCGCCCCTTGAAGATCACGGTGGAGACCACGGCCCTGACCGGCGAAACGGTGGCCACCGTGTACGAACGCGGACTCGCCCGCCTCGTCCATCACGAGATCGACCACCTCGACGGGCTGCTGTACACCACCCGCATGCGAACCGGCGTCGAGCCGATCCCCGTGGAGAAATACCGGCAGACCGGCCGCGATTGGGTCTATGACGGCGCCTGACAGCACTGGACGCCGGTGCGGACTCTTCCAGCACGATCCATGCCATGGACGGACGAGCTGCGCCGCCTCCGGTACCTGGCTGACGGCCCTCACGTCTCCCTCGACGGGTGGAGCTAGGGCTGCCCGGCGGGTCGCCTCTCGCCGCGTCCGCCGGACTGCATCCTTAGACCCGGACTCGGCCGGTGGGGCCGTCCCTCGATGAGCGCGGCCACGCCGTCAAGCATTGAGCGGAGGCCGATCTCGAACAGCTCGTCGAGGTTCAGGTCGTAACCGGATTCTCCGACGGCTTCGATGACATGGGCGAATGTCGGGTAGTCGCCGGACGCGGTGATCGCTGCGAGGGCGGGAGCCTGGGTGTCCAGCCACTGCTCCTCCGACAGGCCCGTCACGTTTGCGGCTTGGGCTTCCCGTTCCAGCTGGATAGCAATGCCCTGCACGTGGCTGTAGAAGAGCACGTTCAGGTTGAGCATGGTCGTCGCGTCGAGTCCGTGACCGTCGAGGGCTTTCAGCATCCACTCGGAGTAGACCATCAGGTTGGGCAGGATCAACGGACGGGTGAGCGGGCCGATCTGCGCCAGCCAGGGATGTGCGCGGTGCAGCGCCCAGAGTGCGCGGGCACCCAACTCCAGCCGGGCCCTCCAGTAGGAGGGTGCTTCAGAGGGAAGGCAGAGCTCGCCCAGAACGGCGTCGGCCATGAGGAGCACGAGGTCGTCCTTGCTGTTCACATAGCGGTAGGGCGACATGGTGGCGGCGTTCAGCCGTGCCGCGACGCTCCGCATGGAGACAGCGGCCAGTCCTTCAGCGTCGGCGATCTCTATGGCGGTGTGCACGATGCGCTCACGAGTCAGCTCACGCTCCGGTGCGTGGGCGTTTCGGGGGCGAGCTGTAACGGGGCGCCGCTGAGGAGCTGCCACCACAGTGCCTACGCGCGGTTTTGCCCGTACCAGCCCCTCTTGGCGCAGAGCGGTGAGCGCTTTCGTGGCGGTGGCCAGTGCGACGTTCCATTCCTTCGCGATCTGGCGTGTCGAAGGAACCCGGTCGCCGGGAGCGAGTTCACCGGCGGTGATGCGTCGCCGGATCTCGGCGGCGACACGCAGATAGGGCGGGATGAGTTTTGCGGCCACGAGTTTTCCCCTTCTCCCTGTACTAGTACAGAGGCTAGCAGGGAAGGCGATGGTGAGACGCTTTCTGCCCTAGTACAGGGCCGCTGAATTGCCGGTTGGCACGCTTGCGCGTACGGCGTACATTCAGGCGCGTACACCATACGAAGGGGGTTTCGTGAAGACCGTGCTCATCTCCGGTGCGAGCGTCGCTGGACTTACCGTCGCCTACTGGCTGCGGCGTAGGGGCTACGCGCCGACCGTCATCGAACGCGCTCCCGGCATACGTCCGGGCGGCCATGCGATCGACGTCCGCGGCGTGGCACTCGGCGTTCTCGAACGGATGGGCCTCTTGACGGAGGCGCAGCGTGCACGCACCCAAATGCGCGGAATGTCGATGCACGACAGCGACGGCAACGAGCTCTGGCGCTCTACCGAGATGACGTTCAGCAGCGGCCGGCTCGACAGTGAAGACATCGAGCTGTTGCGGGAGGACCTCGCGCAACTCCTGTACCGGCAGACGCTGGACGGCGTTGAATACCTCTTCAATGACTCCCTGGTCGCCCTCGATCAAGGCACGCACGGCGTCAACGTCAGCTTCGAGCGCGGCCGGCCCCGGACTTTCGACCTCGTGGTCGGGGCGGACGGCCTCCACTCGAAGGTGCGGCAACTGGCCTTCGGCGAGGAGCGTCAGTTCATCCGCCATCTCGGCCCTCACCTGGCCGTCTTCAGCACGGACAACTTCTTGAACCTCGACAACTGGCAGGTGTGGCTCCAGGACGACACCGCCAGCTACTGCGTCTACCCGGTACGCGACAACACCGAGATCAGGGCGACGCTCGGCTTCGTGTCGGAGCCCCTCGACTATGACCACCGCGACACCGAGCGGCAGAAGTCGCTTCTCGCCGAGCGGATGTCGCATCTGGGTGGCGACACCCCGAGGCTTCTGAAGGCCATGTGGACGGCGCCCGACTTCTACTTCGACGCGATGGCTCAGATCCACATGGATCGCTGGTCGGACGACAGGACAGTGCTGATCGGTGATGCGGGCTATTGCCCATCGCCGCTGTCCGGGCAGGGCACCAGCCTGGCTCTGGTGGGTGCCTACGTGCTTGCCGATGAACTCGACAGGGCGGACGGCGACCACCGCACCGCGCTTCCGCGATACGAGGAACGTCTGCGCCCATTCGTCGAGCTCAACCAGGCACTCGCCACAGAGAATCCTGGCGGTATGGCGTCCGAAGAGTCCATCGAACGAGCCAAGAACGCGATCTCCCTCGACAGCTGACTGTCCCGCCGAGGGCGTACCGCAGCGGGGCAGGCCCGGCTGTCCGTATGTGCTGCCCGCGGGCACACCCAGGGCACAACGCACCGAAAAACCCTGCGGACCAGTGAGAACTACCGAGCGCAGTTTCCCCTGGTCTGCAGGGTTTTCGCGGCAAAACAGCAGGTCAGCCCTCACCCCACCCCATTTGATCCTCAAGTGGCGCGAGGGCGCGGCGCTTCCGATGGCGTCGTAGCCGGTCGAGAAGGAGCCCGTACCGAGAACCGTGGTCCCGCGATCGTGGGTGCCGAACGGGTGCCGAGGGCGAGGCCCCCCTGAACTCGCCCCGGAAAAAGGGAAGTTGGGGTGTCCGACGTGCGAGGTCGCACCGCTTCCTCTCGGCTTTTTCGGTAGAATTGCCGGTGGTTGAGACGACTCGACGGGCGGGGGCCGGCACATGGGTGGTACGTCATCGGCGCATCCGGAAAGCGGAGCGGACGGAGTTCCCGAGTCCAGGGAGCGGGAGCGGGCTCGGCCGAGTCGGCCTCCGGAGGACCGCAAGGCGTCCGGTGCCAAGCGCGGCGCCGCACCGAAGCGTTCCGAGGTGAAGCGGATAGCCCTCAAGCCGCCCGGCCCCGGACCGCTGCGTGATCCCGACCGCTGCGGCGATGAGCAGCCCGACCCGCTCGACTCGTTGCTGAAGAAGGCCCGCCGGGGTGAGGCGATCGCCGCGGCCGGAGGGAAAGAAGAGAGCGGAGACCGGGACCTCTACGACGAAGAGTGGCGCGCCCACGATCGTCACGGTCCGTACGGCCAACACCGCCGCCGTCGGAACTGATCAACCGGAGTCGTGAGGACGCCGCCCGCGGGTGCTCCGCGGGCGGCGTCCCGTGTGCGGGTGCGCGCGCCCCGACCTGTCCCGTCCCGCCCGGCACGTCCTTGTGGCACTCCCGCCTCCCTCTGGCCCCGTGCGTCCCTTGTCGATACATCCATGCATCGGATACGTTCATGTATCGAACGACGGTCGAGGACGGGTCCCGATGCCGACTACCCCTGAGCAGACGAGCGCGCGGCAGGCCGCGCCGCAGCGCGTCACCGCCCGCCGGGGCCGGACCCGGCGGCGGCTGCTGGACGCCGCGCTGGAGGTGTTCGCCGAGACCGGCTTCGGGCGGTCCACCGTCGAGCAGGTCTGCGAGCGGGCGGGCTTCACGCGCGGTGCGTTCTACTCCAACTTCGTCTCGCTGGACGAGCTGTTCCTCGCCATGTGGGAGGAGCGTTCGGCGCGGCTGCTCGACGACCTGCGGGCCGCGCTGGCGGACGCCCCGGCGGCGACGCCGCGGGAAGCGGTGCGGGCGGCGCTGGAGGCGATACCCGTCGAGGACGCCTGGTTCCGGGTCTCGGCGGAGTTCACCGCGCACGCGCTGCGGAATCCGTCCCTCCGCCATGTCGTGGTCGCCCGCGAACAGGCCATCCAGGACACCGTCCTGCCGGTCGTGGTGGCCGCGCTGGAGCGGGCCGGCCGCCGGGTCGCCGATCCGGCCGCGCTCGGCCACGCCCTGGTCGCCGTCCACGACGGGACCGCCGTACAGGTCCTGATGGAGCCGGACGAGGACCGTGTCCGCGAGCGCCGTGCCGCGCTCTTCCTGAACGTGCTGGACGCCTACAGCACCCCCGCACCGCCCGACCGGCCGCCCACCGCGCAACCGCCGTCACCGTCCTGAGGAGCCGTCATGAGGAGCCGCCATGAGCGACGACGCTGATGTCATCGTCGTAGGAGCCGGGCTCGCCGGCCTGGTCGCGACGTACGAACTGACCCGCGCGGGGCGCCGGGTGATCGTCGTCGACCAGGAGAGCGAGGCCAACCTCGGCGGCCAGGCGTTCTGGTCGCTGGGCGGGCTGTTCCTGGTCGACAGCCCGGAGCAGCGGCGGGTGGGCATCCGCGACTCCCGGGAGCTGGCGCTGGCCGACTGGCTGGACTCGGCGGGCTTCGACCGCGAGCGCGAGGACCACTGGCCGCGCCAATGGGCCCATGCCTACGTGGACTTCGCCGCCGGGGAGAAGCGCGACTACCTCTACCGGCTCGGGCTGCGGGTGACGCCGACCGTCGGCTGGGCCGAGCGCGGGGCCGGCACCGCGACCGGGCACGGCAACTCCGTCCCCCGCTTCCACCTCACCTGGGGGACCGGGCCCGAGGTCGTCCGGGTGTTCGCCGAGCCGGTGCGGGCGGCGGCCGAGCGCGGGCTGGTGGTCTTCCGGCACCGGCACCGGGTCGACGAGCTGATCGTGGAGGACGGGGCCGCCGTCGGGGTGCGCGGGACGACGCTGGTGCCGTCGGCCGAGCCGCGCGGGGTGGCGTCCTCGCGCGAGGCGGCGGGGGAGTTCGCGTTCCGGGCGCAGGCGGTGGTGGTCACCTCCGGCGGCATCGGCGGCAATCACGAACTGGTCCGCAAGAACTGGCCGGTGGACCGGATCGGCCCGGTGCCCCGGTCGATGATCACCGGGGTGCCGGCCTACGTGGACGGGCGGATGCTGGAGATCACCGAGGGCGCCGGCGGCTCGATCGTCAACCGCGACCGGATGTGGCACTACACCGAGGGCATCAAGAACTGGGACCCGGTCTGGCCCGACCACGCCATCCGGATCATCCCCGGGCCGTCGCCCCTGTGGCTGGACGCGACCGGGCGGCGGCTGCCCGCCCCCCTCTTCCCCGGGCACGACACGCTCGCCACCCTGCGCCACATCGTGCACACCGGGCACGACCACACCTGGTTCGTGCTGACCCGGGCGATCGTGGAGAAGGAGTTCGCGCTGTCGGGCTCCGAGCAGAACCCGGACATCACGGGAAAGGACCTCAAGCTCGCGCTGTCGCGGGTGAGGAAGGGGGCGCCGGGCCCCGTCCAGGCGTTCCTCGACCGGGGCGAGGACTTCGTCGTACGGCGGACCCTGCGGGAGCTGGTCGCCGGGATGAACGCGCTGGAGCCCGCAACGCCCCTGGATTTCGCGCGGGTTGAGCGGGAGGTGACGGCGCGGGACCGGGAGGTGGGGCACGCCTTCTCCAAGGACCTCCAGCTGATGGCGGTGCACAACGCGCGGGAGTACTGGCCGGACCGGCTCACCCGGGTCGCCAAACCGCACCGTCTGCTCGATCCGGCGCACGGCCCGCTGATCGCGGTACGGCTGCATCTGCTGACCCGCAAGACGCTGGGCGGGCTGGAGACCACCCTCGACTCGCAGGTGGTGCGCCCGGACGGGTCGGTCTTCGACGGGCTGTACGCGGCGGGCGAGGTCGCCGGATTCGGCGGCGGCGGGGTGCACGGCTACAACGCGCTGGAGGGCACCTTCCTGGGCGGCTGCATCTTCTCCGGCCGGGCGGCGGGGCGCGCGCTGGCCCGGAGCCTGGCGTGACCGGGGCGCCGGCGGCCGGCCGGACCGCCCTGGTGACGGGCGCCTCCTCCGGGATCGGGGCGGCGGTGGCGGCGGCGCTGGTCGCCCGCGGCTACCGCGTGCTGGGGACCAGCCGCGACCCGTCGGCGGTCCGCGCGCCTGTCCCCGGCGTCTCCTACCTCGCGCTGGACCTCACCGACGAGGCCGGCATCGAGGCGTGCGCCGCCGCCGCGGGCCCGGTCGACGTACTGGTCAACAACGCCGGGGAGAGCCAGAGCGGCCCCTTCGAGGAACTGCCCATGGACGCGGTGCGGCGGCTCTTCGAGCTGAACGTCTTCGGCGCGGTGCGGCTCAGCCAGCTCGTGCTGCCGGGCATGCGGGAGCGCGGCTTCGGCCGGGTGGTCATGGTCGGCTCGATGCTGGCCAGCTTCCCGCTCGCCTACCGCTCCTCGTACGTGGCGTCGAAGGCCGCCGTCAAGGGCTTCGCGAGCGCCGCCCGCCGCGAGGTCGCCCCGTACGGCGTGGCCGTCACCACCGTCGAACCGGGGTCGATCGCCACCGGCATCAGCGAGCGGCGGACCCAGTACCTCGCCGCCGACTCGCCGTTCGCGGACGGCTACCGCACGATGGTGGCCGCCCTGAACGCCAACGAGGCGAACGGGATCTCCCCGGCCACGGTCGCCGCGACCGTCGTCAAGGCGATCGAGGCCGCCCGCCCGAAGCCGCACTACGCGGTCGGCAGCAACGCCCCCGTGGTCTTCCTGCTCCGCCGGCTGCTGTCCGACGGGGCGGTGGAGCGGATGGTGGCGCGGCGGCACGGGCTGCGCTGACGACACCGGGTGCCGCGTCCGTCGCCCCTGCCAGGGCGGCCGGACATCGGCAACTCGGAAGATCACCGGGAGTGGCGGGAAATCGCCCTTGAAAGCTGGTGGGCAGCGCGGTCTCGTGGTGGGAGGACCTCCCCCGCGGCGTCCCCTTGCCCAGCGAGACCAGCGCGCACCAGGATTAACGCGAACTTGCTCGCGTTTATCTTTGTCGGACAATACTTGGCCAGAACCCGCACTGCAATCTGCACTACGGACCGCACTACGCACCGCACAACGGAGCCGCCGTGACGACCGCGCACCACCCCCCGGGCGAGACCCGCCCCGGAGGCCGGACGGCCCGCACCCGCCAGGCCGTACTCGCCGCCGTCTTCGCGGAGTTGGGCGAGGGCGGCTTCGCCACGCTCACCATGGAGCGGGTCGCCCAGCGCTCGGGGGTCCACCTCGCGACGCTCTACCGCCGGTGGCGCGGCATCGAGGGACTGGTCTGCGAGCTGCTCACCGATCTGAGCGGGAGCGTGCCGCTGCCGGACACCGGCACCCTCCCCGGCGATCTGCACGCACTGGGCCGCGCGATCGCGGCGTTCTACGGGGATCCCCGGATGCGCAGCCTGATCGAGGCGGTGGTCGCCGCCGGGGCCCGCGACCCGCAGGCGGCCACCGCGCTGCGGACCTTCTTCGACGAGCGGCTGGTGCTGGCCGGCGCGATGGTGGAGCGCGGCATCGCCCGCGGTGAACTGCCGGCGGACACCGACCCGAAGGCCGTGATGGCGGCCCTGGGCGCGCCCTTCTACTACCGGATCCTGATCGAACGCGACCCCGTGGACCCCGACCTCGCGGAGTCCGCGGCCACCGCCGCCTGGACGGCGGCACAGGCGGGCGCGTACCGCAGGAAGACGAACGGCGCGTAGCGGCGGGCCATCACCGCTACGCGCCGTATGGCGGGCCTACTTGCCGAGCAGCCCGGCCATCCACGCCTCGACCTCGTCCGACCGGCGCGGCAGCGCCGCCGACAGGTTGCGGTTGCCGTCCTCCGTCACCAGGAAGTCGTCCTCGATCCGGACGCCGATGCCGCGGTACTCCTCGGGGACGGTCAGGTCGTCCGCCTGGAAGTACAGACCGGGCTCGACGGTCAGCACCATGCCGGGCTCCAGCGTGCCGTTGACGTACGCCTCGGTGCGGGCCGCGGCGCAGTCGTGGACGTCCAGGCCGAGCATGTGGCCGGTGCCGTGCAGGGTCCAGCGGCGCTGCAGGCCCAGCTCCAGGACGCGCTCGACCGGGCCCTCGACCAGGCCCCACTCGACCAGCTTCTCGGTCAGCACCCGCTGCGCCGCGTCGTGGAAGTCGCGGTAGGCGGCGCCCGGCTTGACGGCCGCGATGCCCGCCTCCTGGGCTTCGTACACCGCGTCGTAGATCTTGCGCTGGAGGTCGGTGTACCGGCCGTTGATCGGCAGGGTGCGGGTGACGTCCGCGGTGTAGAGGGTGGTGGTCTCCACGCCCGCGTCCAGCAGCAGCAGCTCGCCGGAGCGGACCGCGCCGTCGTTGCGGACCCAGTGCAGGGTGGTGGCGTGCGGCCCGGCGGCGCAGATGGAGCCGTAGCCGATGTCGTTGCCCTCGACGCGGGCGCGCAGGAAGAAGGTGCCTTCGATGTAGCGCTCGCTGGTCGCCTCGGCCTTGTCCAGGACCTTGACGACGTCCTCGAAGCCGCGCACGGTCGAGTCCACGGCCTTCTGCAGCTCGCCGATCTCGAACTCGTCCTTGATCGCCCGGGCTTCGGAGAGGTACACCCGCAGCTCTTCGTCGCGCTCCGCGGTCACCTTGTCGCGCAGCGCCTCCTGGACCCCGGCGTCATGGCCGCGGACGACCCGGACCGGGCCGGTGGCCTCCTTGAGCGCACCGGTCAGCTCCCGGACGTCCTTGCAGGCGACGCCCAGCAGCGCCGCGGACTCGCTCAGGCTGTGCCGGCGGCCCACCCACAGCTCGCCCATCCCGTTCAGCCAGAACTCGCCGTTCTCGCGGTTCGAGCGGGGAAGGCGGTAGATCGTCGCGTCGTGGCCGTCGGCCCCGTCGCGGGGCTCCAGGACGAGGACGCTGTCGTCGGTCTGGTCGCCGGTGAGGTAGACGTACTCCGTCGAGGCGCGGAAGGAGTACTCGGTGTCGTTGGAGCGGGTCTTGAGGTTGCCCGCCGGGATCACCAGGCGCTCGCCGGGGAAGCGGGCGGACAGCGCCGCGCGGCGGCGGGCGGCGTTCGGCGCCTGCTCGATCGGCCGGAGGTCGTGCAGCTCGGTGTCGGCCCAGCCGCTCTTCATGTTCGCGGTGAGCTCGTCCGATACGCCCGGGTACAGGCCGTTCTTGCGCTGCTTGATCGGCTGCTCTTCCTCGTCCGGGGTCTCCGGTGTGAGCTCGTCGGTCACCATGCCTCCTTTTAAGGCTTTTAAGACTGAACCGCGTTCCATCGTAAGTGCGCACGGAAAACCGTCCAGAGGCATGAAGGTGTGACTTCTCCGGCGCCGCGGCCATGGGATGCCCGGCCGCGGCGCCGCTACTCCTCGAAATGCGCCGCCAGCAGCACCACGTCCTCCTCCGAGGAGGGTTCGTCGAGCCCCTGGGGCAGCATCACCCGCAGCACGTGGTCGACGACCGCCTCGGGGTCGTGCCGGACCGCCCGGGGCACGCCGGCGGCCGCGGAGTGCAGCCGGGCGAAGGCGCGGTCCATGGGCTCGCCGGTGCGGTGCAGCAGCCCGTCGCTGTAGAGGAGCAGGGTCTCGCCGCGGGCCGGTTCGATCTCCACGCTGGGCGCCTCCCAGCAGGCCAGCATCCCCAGCGGCGCGGACAGCGAGGTCTCCACGAACTCGGTCCGCAGATCGCCGAGGATCAGCGGCGGGCAGTGCCCGGCCCCGGCCAGCAGCAGCTTGCGGGGAGCGGGCCCCCCGACGCTCTCGCCCCCGGCCGGCATCGGGGCCGCGGGCGCCGCGCCCGGCGGCTCACTGAACGCGAACAGCGCGGTGGCGCTGCGGGCGGGCTCGGTCAGCCGCATCAGCAGTTCGAGGTCGGAGAGCACCGCGACCGGGTCCTCGCCCTCCATGACGGCGTAGGCGCGCAGCGACGCCCGCAGCCGTCCCATCGCGGCCACCGCGCTGGGCCCGGAACCGGTGACCGAGCCGATGGCCAGGCCCAGCGCGCCGTCCGGCAGCGGCAGCGCGTCGTACCAGTCGCCGCCGCCGCGCGGCCCGGTGCCGTGCCGCACCGCCAGCCGTACGCCGGGGATCCGCGGCAGCCGGCTGGGCAGCAACTCCTCGTGCAGGGTGCGGGCGGCCCGCCGGCTGCGGTGGAGCTCCAGGAGCCGGGCGAGGTGCTCGGAGGCGTGGGCGCGGTAGAGGCCGACGAGATGGCGTTGGCGGGCGCTGGGTTCGGCGGGTTCGTCGTAGAGCCAGACCGCGGCGCCGGTCCGGCCGACGGGGTCGGCGATGAGCGGTACGGCGTAGCTGGCGGCGTAGCCGAGGCGCGCGGCGACCTCGCGGAGGCGGGGGTCGAGGTCCTTCTCGCCGGGGATGTCCGGTTCGGCGATCTCGGTACAGGCGTCGGTCCCGGTGTCGTCGCCGGGCTCGGGGAGGCCGTCCAGTATCCGCGCGTACGACAGCGCGCGGCGCGGCACGGTCTCGATGTGGCCGATGTCGGCGTGGCCCAGGCCGAGGCCGACGGTGGTTTCGGGGCCGAGCCCGTCGGCCGGCGCCAGCACGACCAGTCCGCGGCGGGCGCCGACGAGCGAGGCGCCGGCCCGCAGGAGTTCGTGGAGGGCGTCCTCCAAGGTGCGGGTGCGGGCGAGCCGTTCGGTGAGGTCGTGCAGGGTGCTGAGGTCGGAGATCCAGCCGGCCAGCCGGTCCTGTACGGCGGCGATCCGGTCGGCGGGGGAGAGGTCGGGGGAGCCGTCCTGGGGGGTGGGCGCGGAGGCGTCGGACGGGCTGTCAGAAGAGCTGTCGGCAGAGGCATCGGCAGGGGACTTCGTCACGCGCGGGCCGTTAGTGTGCGTGGGAGCGGGGAGAGCTGGTTCGATTCCAGCCACTTTCGGTACGTGTGGGGCGCTCATGGCCGACAACCCACGTCGTGCCAGGCAAAACCCCAGGTCAGGCCGCAGATTCGTAGGGAGTGCGGCAATTCGTTGAGTGATGTTGTGCGGTACGTTCGGCCGCTCAATTTCCTCAATAGCATCGCAAACCCCCATGTCATGCTGCTCCGCTATCAATGCCTCCACATGTACACGCACCAGTGATGCGATGTCCAGCATTGTCCCGATGGGGTTTGTGGTGTCAACGAGGTCTGTAGATTGGCCTGAAAACAGCCCCCCGTGCGTCAATTTGAGGTCGACTGACGGCGATCAACAGCGCGTCATATCCACCGTGGCGGGTACGTACTCGGATAGGTGCCGGGCCAGTTGGGGCCGGACCGGAACTCTCCGGCGGGCACCGGCGTCCTATACGGCGACGACCGCGACGCACTCCCCAGTGGCGGGATGGCACTCAGGAAGCGCAAGCGCCATGCGCGCGCCACCCTCCGCCACGTTCCACGCTCGGCGTACGGCGTGATGCGCTGCCTCGTACACGGGGTGACCAGAGATCCACGTGTGGTGATCGATGCGCGAACGACCTCCGGGTCGCACAACCAGGTCGGCCGACCGAACCGCATGACCCAGGCCGCAGCACCACGACGTACTGGCCTGACGCAGCACAACGGCATGTGAACGGCATGCGCGACGGTGCCCAGGCACCGGCATGCAGTGCGATGGACCAGCCCTCGGCGTTTACGGAAAGGAACGAGCGCTCATGCGCGAGATCCTCGGAAGGCGACGCAAGCCCCTGTTCCGGCGCAGCGGCAGGTCGGCGCTGCTCGGCGCGGCGCTCCACTGCGCCACCGAGTGGCAATGGCCCGTACTCCCGGGCGTGGGACTCCGGCCTCCCGCCCGCCCGTCGGGCGGCGCCCGGCTCGGCCTCGGCGAGCGGGCCGCCCGCCGGTGCAGCTGCCCCGACCCGGACTGCGTGGTGCCCGGCGCGCACCCCTTCGACCCCGGCCTGCTGGCGGCCACCACCGACGCCCGGATGGTGCGCTGGTGGTGGGCCAACCGCCCCGATGCCCCGGTCGTCCTCGCCACCGGGGGCCGCGCGCCGTGCGCGGTCAGCCTCCCGGCCGTCGCCGGGGCCCGCGCACTGGCCGCCCTGGACCACTTCGGCGTGCGCACCGGCCCGGTGGTGGCCACCCCCACCCGCTGGTCGCTGCTCGTATCGCCGTACGGGCTACCGGAGTTGGGCGAGCTGCTGCACTCCCAGGACTGGGTGCCCAGCTCGCTGCGCTTCCACGGCGAGGGCGGCTATCTGGTGCTCCCGCCCTCCCCGACCGGCGCCGGGAAGGTCCGCTGGGAGCGCCCGCCGGCCGCCACCCCGGCCGCGCCCTGGCTGCCGAAGGTGGCCACGATCGTCGACGCGCTGGTCACGGCGAGCACCGGCACGCCGGACGGCGGCAGCCGGCTCGCGTACTGAGCGGAGGCCGTACGGGGGGAGGACGGGTGGCCGGGAGGCGCACGCGCCCGATTCATCCGTACGGGTGTGAGGGGCCCGTCCGACTACGGAAAATGGGTGTGCGGGCACCCGGTGCCACCCCCGCGGCCCGATAGGTTCGGCGCACCGTCCGGCAGTGCCGACGGCACTTTCTTCACTTTCTTCACCTGCCTCGCCGTCCTGTGCGTTCACCGCATCCCTCGTATCTCTCGCAAGTGGGTCCCATGCAGCGTGCGCGGATTCTCCGCCTCACCGGGCTCGCCGGCACCGCCGTGCTCGCCCTCGTCGTTCCTCTGGCCGCCGCGACGGCGGGCCCGGTGGATACGTTGTTCACCTCCGGCGCGCCGGACGCATCCGCGGAACGCCCCGCCGCGAAGGCCGTGTCGACCGCCGGCGGAGCGGACCATGACAAGGCCGTCCGGCGGACCGGCGCGCCCCGGAGCGCCGCCGACCCGCTCGCCGAGCTCGGCCTCCCGCTCTTCGCCGGTGCCCGCACCACCCACTGCGGCCCCGAACTCACCGCCCCGCAGGGCGTCACGGCCCAGACCTGCGTCCTCGCCGAGAACGGGCGGACCTGGGGGCGCACGTACTACCGGAACACGACGGGTGAACCACTGCGCACCGTGTTGACGCTGCTGCGTCCGGACGGCCGGACGGTCCAGGTGAACTGCGACGTACCGGCGGGCGACGAGCCGGGTGTCTGCGAGACGCCGAGCGGCACGACCGTCCGCAAGGCCGGGCTTCTGTACGGCGCGGTGGCGGAGGTCTCCGACGCGGCGGGGGAGCGGCTGCTGCTGCGCTCCGGCGGCAACTCGGCGCCGGGCGGCGGGGATTCGGGGCCGGGCGGGAAGGGCACGGGGCACTGACGGCCCCGGCCGGCGCCCAGGAGGAGCGTCCGGCGCCGGGCATGGAAGCGCCCGGTCGCTGGCGACGGGGGATGCACCAGCGACCGGGCTTCTAGAACCGTAACAAGAGATCGGCGGTTCGCAAATTCGATCGTGGAATTCCGGACGCCGATTTACCGGAAGGTACCGGGAGTTGCGCCGAGAGCTGTGACAGGCGTCACTTCCATGATCGCTTCGTCGTCATCGCCGCGTCACTGTCAGCTCAGGGTGACCTGACGGTTGGTGAGCCCACCGCGCGAGCGGCGCTCCTCCGGGGTCAGCGGGGTGTCCGTGGCGAGTGCCTTGGCCAGCCTCTCCTCGAAGGCCGCGGCCGGTCCGGCGACGTCCTCGGCGCCCATGGAGGACGGCAGGTCCCAGACCGGCACGACCAGGCCGTGGGCCCGGAACGAGCCGACCAGCCGGGTGCCTTCGCCCAGCGAGGCGGCGCCGGCCGCGTGCAGCCGGGCGAGGGCGTCGAGCAGCTTCTCCTCCGGGTGCGAGGTGACCCAGCGCAGGTGGTTCTTCTCCGGGGCCTCGCACCAGTACGCGCCCTCCAGGCCGGGGATCCGGGAGGTCGGGATGGCCGCGGCGTTGGCTCGTTCCAGAGAGGCGGCGACCTCGCCGGTGGCGTTCTCGGCGTTCTCCACCCAGAACTCGAAGCCGGTGTGGACGATCGGCTCAAAAGGTGCGTCCAGGTCGAGCAGATCCTGGAGCCGCGGCCCGTCGGCGGCGGGCCGCCCGGCGGCGACCGGATTGCCCGGCTCGGTGGTCAGCGCGCGCTGGAGGGTGTCGGCGAGATCCCGGCTGATGTCCCCCGACGCGGTGTCGTTCTGGAGGCCGAGCAGCACCGCGCCGTTGTCCCGGCGCAGCGCCGGCCAGGCCATCGGGAGCACGGTCGCCAGCGTCACCGAGGGCACGCCCTCCGGGAGCCCGCCCTTCAGCGTCAACTCGGCGGTGGCGGCGGGCACCAGCTCGCGCAGCGCCACCCAGTCGCACTCGCCGGGCAGGCCCTCGAACGGCCGCTGGACGAGCTCGGTGGCGGCATGTGCCGCCAGCCGCCCGTGACATGCCTTGTAACGGCGGCCGGAACCACACGGGCAGGGTTCCCGGGCGCCGACCACGGGCACCTCGCCGCCCTTGAACTGTGCTGCGGCGGCCTGGGGCTGGGGACGGCGTTTCTTGGCCATGGCGACGGTGTCTCTCCTGGTCGATCCGGACGTACGGACGCGTTTCGGCGCGAGCCTAGAGGATCGCGTACGCAGGTGTGGCACAGGCGCCGACCGGGTGCGGCGTGCCGCGACCGCGGCGGTCCCGCCGCCGCGTCGGCCCCTCGCGGGAGCCCGTCACCCCGTCATGCCGGCCGGGCGGCGGGCCGGATCGCCGTCACGTCAGATCGTCGAAGTCCGGGAACGCCAGGCCCGGAGTCCGGTGCGGCGGCAGGCTGTTGTGGCCGGTCCGGTTCGTCCCGTTCTTCCGGAGCGAGAGCGGGAGATCGGCCGTCAGGTCCACGCGCGTAGCGAAAGCGCCCTGAAGGGACAGTGCGGCCCAGACCGTCACCTCGCCGGGCGTGGTGTCGCGGACGCCCCAGTCCTTGGCGAGCGAGCGGATGATCGCCAGTCCCCGGCCGCCGTGCGCGGTGACCGAAGGAGTGGCCGGAACCGGGCGGGTCGGACCGCCGCCGTCGGTGACCGCGACGATCAGCCGGCCCTGGCCGTCGATGCGCCAGGAGGCGCGGATGCAGGCGGACGGTGCGCCCTGGGACCGTTCCCGCGCGGCGTCCGGAACGGACTCCGGTGACCGGTCCGCGTATGGCGACCGGTCTTCGTCTATCGGACGTGCATGTCGGCAGGAATTGCTCAGCAGTTCCGAAAGGACCAGCACCGCGTCATCGACGACGGTGTCCTGAACTCCACTTGCCAACAGCTCTTCTCGCATGCGTCGCCTGGCCGTGCCCACACCCGCTGGACCATGAGGTACGGCCATGATCGACGACGTCGGCACCTCTTGTGCCACCACCAACGCCACCCCCGAGACCTCCTTTGCCCCACGCCACGGGATGAATGCCCCAATGGACTGGACCGGAAACCGGCCAATCGGCACGTGGTGACGCACTCGACACCGGCGCATACGTGCCGAATGCGCCGGGGCACACCCTGTGACGGGCCTTACCCAAGGCCGAGTTGCCTTCGTACCTCTTTGGGCCGGTTCGTAATGACCGCGTCCACGCCCAACTCCTGGCACAGCTCGACATCGGACGGGTCGTTGACCGTCCAGACGTGGACCTGGTGGCCCGCCCGGTGGGCCCTGGCGACGTATTCGGGGTGCGCGCGCAGGATGCGGACGCCGGGGCCCGCGATGCCCACACCGGGCGGCAGCCGGCCGTCGCGGTGGCGCGGGGTGAGGAACTGCATCAGGTAGACGCCGGGGATGTCCGGCGCCGCGGCCCGTACGCGGTGCAGCGAGCGCGCCGAGAAGCTCATGACCCGGACCGGGGAGGTCCAGTCGGCACCGGTGCCCGGTTTGGTGTGGCCGAAGCGGGCGAGCAGCTCGACCAGCCGCTCCTCCACCTGCCCGGCCCAGCGCGTCGGGTGCTTGGTCTCGATGGCCAACTCGACCCGCCGGTCCGCGTCCGCGACCAGTTCCAGCAGCCGCTCCAGCGTCAGTACGGACGTCCGCTCGGGGTCGTCGGTCTGCCGGTCCGGCTCCTCCGACGGGTCCACGGGCCGGCCCGCCGCCGCCAGGTCGTCCTTCCAGGACCCGAAGTCGAGCGCCGCGAGATCGGCCAGCTCCAGCGCGGAGACCGCGCCGCGCCCGTTGGACGTCCGGTTCACCCGCCGGTCGTGCACGCAGACCAGGTGGCCGTCGGCGGTCAGCCGGACATCGCACTCCAGGGCGTCCGCACCGTCCTCGATGGCCTTGCGGTAGGCGGCCAGGGTGTGCTCCGGCGCGTCTTCGGAGGCGCCGCGATGGGCGATGACGGAAATAGCGGGACGACCCGGACGGGCGTCCTGGGCGGGGCGTGCATAGGTCACCGCGTTATCGTGCCATCCGCCGCGCCGGGCCTGGCCGCCGCAGGGGTCCTGGCCTGCCCGTACGCGACCGCAGGTACTTTTGCATCGGATGTCGCCGGTATCGCCGGTCCGCTGATTTCGCCAAAACCGCCGATGCCGCTGATGTCGCTGATGTCGACAATGCACGCAATATCAGCTATGTCGCTGATGCGGGCAATGCCGGAGATTCGGTACGTCTGGCGTAAAGGGTGGGGAGACAAGTCACAGGCTCGGCTTACGGTGCTCTGACGGGCGATGGGAAAGGCTGGGGCGGAGACTCGGCTGTGCTGGTCGGAGCGCTGTTCCGGCGCCGCCGTGACGGGGAGCGGGCCGCGATCGGGGCCCGGCCCGGGTCCCGGATCCCCTTCCGCGTGCGGTGGCCGGAAACGTCGGGGCGGACCGGCCGAGACGGCCGGGACTCGCCCGGAGCGGCGGGATCCCGGATGCTGGAGTACCGGGCTCCGCCCCCCGGGCCGGCAAGACCGTGAAGCGAGCTGACTGAGGAGAGAGCTGTGAGCACCGAGAACGAGGGAGCCGGCGTCCCGTCGGAGGCGAAGCCGCCGACCGGGCCGCAGTCGGACAGCGCCCCCGCGTCCGCCTCCGGCGACCGGACTCAGGACGCCCCGCCCGCCCCCGCCACGCCCCCCGCGGCACCCCCGCCGCCGGACTTCGCCCCGCAGGCCGGCGGGCGCGAGGGCGCCGGTCCGGCCGACCAGGACCGTACGCAGCAGCTGCCGCCGATGCCTGCCGACGGCACCCCGGCGCAGCCCCACCAGCCGCCGCAGCCGCCCGGCGCCCAGGGCTCGCCGCTGCCGCCGCCCCCCACCCCGTACGCCGCGGCCGGGCACGGTGCGGCGGGCGGCGGCTGGGGAGCGCCCCCGCACGGCGGCGACCCGTGGGCCGTGCCCGGCGCGTACCCGGCGGCCCCGAAGCGCAACGGCGGCTTCGTCGCCACCCTGCTGGTCGCCGCGCTGGTCGCGGGCGGCGTCGGCGGCGGTGTGGGCTACTGGGCCGCGGGCCGCAACGACAGCTCCTCGACGACGGTCTCCGCGTCCGGTGACCCCGGGGCGCTGAACCGCAAGCCCACCTCCGTCTCCGGGATAGCGCAGCGGGCGCTGCCCAGCGTCGTCACCATCGAAGCGCAGGGCGCCAGCGGCGACGGCGGCACCGGCACCGGCTTCGTCTACGACAAGCAGGGCCACATCCTCACCAACAACCACGTCGTCGCCAGCGCGGCCGACGGCGGCCGGCTGACCGCGACGTTCTCCAACGGCAAGAAGTACGACGCCGAGGTCATCGGCCACGCCCAGGGCTACGACGTCGCCGTCATCAAGCTCAAGAACGCCTCGGGCGCCACGCTCAACCCGCTCCCGCTCGGCAAGTCCGCCAATGTGCAGGTCGGCGACGCCACGATCGCGATCGGCGCACCGTTCGGCCTGTCCGGCACGGTCACCACCGGCATCATCAGCGCCAAGGACCGCCCGGTGGCCTCCAGCGACGGCGGCGGCACCAGCGCCTCGTACATGAGCGCCCTCCAGACCGACGCCTCGATAAACCCCGGCAACTCCGGCGGCCCGCTGCTGGACGCCGGCGGCAACGTCATCGGCATCAACTCCGCCATCCAGTCGGCCGGCAACGGCGGCGGCCTGGGCGGCGATCAGCAGTCCGGCAGCATCGGCCTGGGCTTCGCGATCCCCATCGACCAGGCCAGGCGGGTCGCCGAGGACCTGATCAGGACGGGCCAGCCGGTCTATCCGCAGATAGGTGTCCAGGTCGGCATGAAGGAGAGCGGCGACGGCGCGACCATCGCCCAGACCGGCAACACCGGCTCCGACTCGGTCACCCCGAACGGCCCGGCGGCCAAGGCGGGGCTCCAGCCCGGCGACACCATCACCAAGCTCGACAGCACCATCATCGACAGCGGCCCGACCCTCATCAGCGAGATCTGGCAGCACAAGCCCGGCGACCACGTCACCCTCACCTACAAGCGCGGCGGCAAGGAGCACACCGCCCAGGTCACCCTGGGGCAGCGCACGGGCGACAAGTGACGCGCTAGTCTGAACCCCGCGACACCGCACTCCGGTGCCGCGGGGAGGCTTGCCCGAGCGGCCTAAGGGAACAGTCTTGAAAACTGTCGTGGCGGCAACGTCACCGTGGGTTCAAATCCCACAGCCTCCGCAGGTGAAGCACTGAGAAGTGGCCCCTGACCAGTAACTTCGGTCGGGGGCCTGCTGCTTTCCCGATCGCCGTGCATCCGTGGGTGACCGTTCCCGACCGCGTTCTACCGCCGCGTCTGGCACGGATCTGGCACGTTCAGAGGTTCTGACTCAGCCCTGTGCTTCAGGGGCGAGTCCGCGACCTTGTGATCCGTAGCTTGGGGCAGGACTGTGCGGCGCCTCCACCTGGCCGCCCGAGGTATGCACGTGCCACCGTCCGCTGCGATCGGCTCCCGTGCGCGGCTGTTGGCGTCAGGGTTGCCGTCACCCTCACCAGGCGAGCCACGCCCATGCCTGGTCGTGCGGGAATCGTGCGGGGATCCGTCAGACGTTCTTCCACGTGCCGGTGGCCCAGAGAGCGCCACCCGTCTTCGGTCCGCCGCCCTTGCGGTAGACCACGAAGTTGCCGTCGTCCTGAAGCAGGGCGTAAGCGCCGTAGTTGCCCGCGGTGCCGGTGTGCCACAGCCACGTGGAGACATCTCGGGGATGGATCCCGACGTCACCGTTGGCGGCCACGTCAAAGGTCCAGGCGTCCTTGCCGTACGTCCCGCTGTTCCAGATGGCCTTGCCGTCGCGCTTGCGGTAGATGACGAGGTTGCCGTCCTCCTGGAACACCAGCCAGACCGTGGCCGACTGAGCCCAGTCCCCGCCCCACATGCTCTGGTACGGGGCCGACGGGTAGGGCGCGCACCGCGTGGGGGAGAGCTCACGTGTGCTGGAGGACCACTTGATCCACGCGCCTTCATCACCCCAGACGGACAGATTGCCGTCGGACTCCAGGCGCAGCTTGGCGTCGGTGGCACGGTAGGTCTTGCTGCTCCAGAGGGCGCCGCCGGTCTTCGCACCGCCGCCCTTGCGGTAGACCACGAAGTTGCCGTCGGTCTGCATCACCGCATACGCACCGGGGTTGCCCCACGTCTTGCTGTTCCAGAGGGGGTGCTTGGGACCGCCCGGAGTGGTCACCGCGTAGAGGACCAGATTGCCGTCGGGTTGCATCACCAGTCTGGTGGTCTTGCTGCGACTGGTCAGGCTGTCTCCGGACGCGAGTTTCCGGCCGGTGCCCAGCATGGTCACGCCCGCGTCCTGGAGCGGCTCGCAGTTGACCGTTTCCGTGGCCTCGGCAGGTGCGGCGGTGGCCGTCGGAACCAGGCCCGCCACGGCGGACGCGGTGAGCAGCGATATGAATGCGCCACGCAGAAGGTGTCTGCGCATGGGTCGATACCCCCTTGTAGAAGGAAGCCCCGCTGTACAGGGCTGGTCGTCGGCAGCTGGGCGGTCCAGCCCGCGCTGCCGAGATCCTTTTCTACATGCCAAATGGGCATAGGTCCTATTCATGCCTTTGGTGCATGTAGAGGGTTCGCTCCTCCGCTGAGGAGCGGACCCTGAAACATCGGTTCCGACTCGGTTCCGATGTGACGCCCTTCGGTTCCGATCTGACGCTCTTCCCCCTGCGGACGCGTTGAGCCCGGACTTGGGCCTCCGAAAGAACAAGTTGCGGGCGTCTACCACTCGCAACTGGCCGACCGCGGTGGGCGGGATGACCGGTTGAGCACCGCCGAACGCGCGGAACTCGGGCAACTGCGGGAAGCGAGATCCGAGTTGAAGCGGAGGATGGGATGCGCGGGTCCCTCTGGCATCTCAGCGCCGTTAGGGGGTGGAGTTCTTGACGATCCATCACCCCGCGTCCTTGTCAGTCGAGTCGGCGCACTGGCGCGTCAGGGCGGTTAACGGGGCTGGACTACGGCGCCCCGGGGCAGACGTGCCAGCCCAGCGACGTGTCCACTGGTTTCGGACCCTGTTCGTGTGTGCTTCGCGCAGTGTTCACGGGGCGTGTCTCGAACGGTTCGGCGCGTGCTGCCAGTCTGCCTGCCGACAACGTTCGGTGACTGGAGTGTGGAGCATGCGCAAAACGGCCTTCGGTTGGAAGCAGACCACGGCGGGCGCTGCTGCGGCGGCGCTGGTGATGGGGGGCGCCTTCATGGGGGTGGCCGCCGCGTCGCCTGCCGAGCCGCGGCAGGGTGAGGGTGTGCCACAGCACGTCTTCTACATCATGATGGAGAATCACGGGAAGTCCCAGATCATCGGCAATAACGCCGATGCGCCCTATATCAACCAGCTCGCCGATAAATACAACACCGCGTCGAATTTTCATGGGGTCACCCACCCCAGCCTGCCCAACTACCTGTCCGCCTTCTCCGGGTCGTTCCAGGGCATCTGGGACGACTGCAAGGCGGGAGCGGCGGTGACCTGTTCCCCGGAGGAGTTCGTCCCGGGTTCGGGCGACGCGACCGACTCCGCTTCACTGACGCCCGCACAGGTGGCCAGCGCGAGCAAGACGCCGCACATGTTCTCCGGCCGTAACCTCGTCGACCAGCTGGAGGCGAAGGGGCGGACTTGGAAGGCGTACATGCAGTCCATGCCGCAGGCGGGCTTCGAGGGCGAGTACGCGCCGGGCAACGTCAACGGCACCACGGTGAAGCTGTACGCGCAGAAGCACAACCCGTTCATGTACTTCTCGGACATCAACTCTCCGGGCAACCCCCGGCTGAAGCGGGTTGTGCCGTTGGAGAAGAACTTCGATGCGGACCTGGCCTCGGGCGCGGTTCCGGACTTCTCCTGGATCAGCCCGGACCAGTGCCACGACATGCACGGGATATCCCCGGCCGCCGCGGCGATCGTCGGTCTCCCCGACTGCGGTACCCCCAGCTCCGGCCTCGACCATGGGGCGATCCGGCTCGGCGACCAGTTCCTCCGCGACACGGTCACCAAGATCATGAACTCCCCGACGTGGAAGTCGAGTAACTCCAGCATCGTCATCAACTGGGACGAGAACGACTACTCCGGCTACTCCGGAGGGCCGGGCAGCCCGGTGGGGGCGAACGGTGCCGTGCTCGGCGGCGGGGACGCGCCGCTGATCGTGATCAACTCCCACGGCGGCCCGCACAAGGACTCCAACGTTCCCGCCGACCACTACACCGTGCTCGCCACGCTTGAGCACATGTGGCACCTCGGCTGCCTGGAGAACACCTGCTCGCCCCGCACCTCCGGCTCGCTACGGGATCTGTTCGCCCGCTAGATGCGATACCGCCCGGGGGCCTTCCTTTGGAATCCGTCGTGGCGGTGCCGCCACCGTGGGTTCACATCCCACAGGCCCCGCAGTTCAGTGCAGCGAAAAGGCCCCTGACCGGGGAACTCCCAGGAAACTCCCGGTCGGGGGCCGTTGCCGTCGTGATGCGGCCAACGGCCGCCCCATGAAGAGGGTTTCACCGGCCTCCGGCAACAACCCGGGCATCTTGCGGATGGCTGTGGTCCTGCCCGCCCCGTTCGCGCCCAGAAAGCCGGTCACCGTGCCCGGGAGCAGTTCCAGGGAGACTCCGGAAAGCACACGACGGCTCCGGAAGTCCGTGGCCAGATCGTGTGCACGAAGCAGCGCAGGCCCATGGTTCGCCTCATCCATGAGCCAACCAGGACAGCAGCCCGAAGACCCTGCTGCCCCTGCTACTCCCGGGGTGCGGGCGCGTCGGCGTCGTGGAGGTGCTTGAGGGCGGCGCGGGCATTGGGGGCGTCGTCGCAGGTGGTCCAGAAGTCGTGGGTGACCACGCGTTCCGACAGGTCGAGTTGGCGAGCGCGCAACGCGTCGACCTCGGCCCGCTCCTCGTCGTTCCAGCCGGGGGAATCGGCCCGCTCGGTCTCGTGGAAGCGACCGTTGTCCTTGGTGTGGGTCCAGCCGGGCAGCGGTACGACCGACCACGGCAGCCGCTTGTAGAGGGCGGCGAGCGCGACCTGGACCTGGTGCAGCTCCAACTGGGCTTCCCGCAGGTCCTGGGGGAAGTCATGGGTCTTCTGCTTGTCAGCCACAGTCGAAGAATACCGCTCACCCGTTCGAATCTCGGAAGGGTGGCGGGTGCCGGGCGCGCACGTGGCGGCGGGGTTCGCTCCGGGGTTCTCTGCCCCTCCTTTCTTCTCTGGGCTCCCTGTCCCTCTCCTCTTCCTCTTCTCCGGGTTTCCTGCCCCTCTCCCCTCTCCCTCCTGCCCTCTCCCCTCTCTACGTGGTCGCTGCTCCCCGGTTCGCTGCCCCCGGGCTCTCGGCGTGGTGTGGGAAGTGCCGGGCGATACCGTGGGGGAGCGGCGGCGCCCGGGGTGAGGTACGGGGCGGGCGTTCGGGCGGCCGAAGGCGCTGCGTCGACGATGTGGTGCTGAGGACGGGAAGTGCTGGCGATGGGTTCGCGGAGGTCCGGGATACGGGGCGGGGCCCGGGGCGGCGCCGTCGTCATACGGCGGGCCGAGGAGCGGGACGCCGGGCGGCTGACGCGGATGGTGCGTACGTCGGGGGCGTACGAGGGGCCTTATGCGGCAATGGTGGACGGGTATCGGGTGGGGCCCGACTACATCTCCGCGCACCGCGTCTTCGTGGCCGTCGGGGGCGAGTGCGGCGACGGCGAGGTGCTCGGTTTCTACGCGCTGATGGTGGATCCGGTCGGGCCCGCGGAGCTGGATCTGCTGTTCGTGGCGGACCGGGCGCAGGGGCTGGGGATCGGCCGACTGCTGATCGAGCATCTGCGGGGCGAGGCGCGGCGGGCCGGTGCCGGCCGGGTGCGGATCGTTTCGCATCCGCCGGCCGAGGGCTTCTACCGGAGTGTGGGGGCACGGCGTATCGGGACGGTGCCGGCGTATCCGCCGGCGGTGGCCTGGGACCGGCCGGAGCTTTCGCTTCCGGTGGAGCCGGAGTTCTCGGGGGAGTCGGAGTTCTGGGGGGAGCCGGAGCCGTCGGTGGAGTCGACCTGAGCGGCGGCTGATGTCCTGACCGGAACGCACGGCGCGCAATTCGCTGGCGGTGGGGTCGTTCTGCGGGAGATCGTACGGGTATGGCGCGATCGTTCGAGGAATTGGTGGCGGAGGCCGACGCGGTCTCGGTGGCGGGCTGGGACTTTTCCTGGCTGGCCGGGCGGGCCACGGAGCAGCGGCCTTCGTGGGGTTATCAGCGGCAGCTCGGGGAGCGGCTGGCGCGGGCGTCCGCCGCGCTCGACATCCAGACCGGGGGCGGGGAAGTGCTCGCCGGGGCGGGCGCGTTCCCGCGGGTGATGGCGGCCACGGAGTCCTGGCCGCCGAATATCGCCAGGGCGACGGCCTTGCTGCATCCGCTCGGCGCGGTGGTGGTGGCCGATGAGGACGAGCCGCCGCTGCCGTTCGGGGACGCGGCGTTCGATCTGGTGACCAGCCGCCATCCGGTGACCGTGTGGTGGGACGAGATCGCCCGGGTGCTGCGGCCGGGCGGTACGTACTTCTCCCAACAGGTCGGCCCGGCCAGCGTGTTCGAGCTGGTGGAGTACTTCCTGGGGCCGCAGCCGGAAGAGGTGCGCCGGGCCCGTCACCCCGACAGTGCGCGGCGGGATGCGCAGGCGGCGGGGCTGGACGTGGTCGAGGTGCGGGCGGAGTCGCTGCGGACCGAGTTCTTCGACATCGGGGCGGTCGTGTATTTCCTGCGGAAGGTGGTGTGGATGGTGCCGGGCTTCGCGGTCGACCACTACCGCGACCGGCTGCGGGAGTTGGACGCCCTGATCCGGCGCGAGGGCGCCTTCGTGGCGCATACGACGCGGTTTCTGATCGAGGCGCGGAAGCCGGGGGCGTAGGGCGGAGAGCGCACGCACGTTGCTGACGTCCCCGGACAGCACACCTAGTGCCACGCCGCCGACGCGAGGGTTGCGCGGGCCTCGTCGTCCGGCAGTCCGGTGTGGCGGGCCGCCGCGAGCAGTCGTTCGGCGAGTTCCGGGCCGAGTCCGGACTCCCAGGCGCGGCAGGCGGCCCAGAAGAGGCGGGCGTTGCGCTGCCCTCTGGGGGAGGCGCGGACGAAGCGTACGAGGGCGGCGGCCTGCTGCGGGCCGGAGCCGGGGTCCGCGTACGGGCCGGAGCGCGGGGGTGTGCGGCGGGAGGCGCCGGGCGGGGGCGTGAGCAGGGCGAGCAGGGCCCGCGGTACGGGGGCCGGGCGGCGCGGTGTCCCCGGCGCGAGCACATACCGCCCGCGGGTGGTCAGGGAGCCGGGCCCGACCAGATAGCCGCCGGTGCCGCGGATGTCGATGCCGGGGGCGAGCCGCCCGGCGGAGTTGCCGACGGGTGGCACCGGCGGGCCGGTGAACCAGAGGTGCCGGCCGCCGCTCGGGGTGAGGACGGTGACGGTCGGCGGGAGCGGGAAGGCGTGTGCCTCGGCGACGAAGTGGAGGGCGGTGAGGCCGTCGGCGCCGTTCTTGGTGTCGAGGTCGACGCCGATGAGGTGGTGCGGGGGCCGGCCGCAGGCGATGCCGTAGCCGGTGGCCCAGGGGGCGGCGGCGAACATGCGGCGGACGGTGAGCGGATCGGTGCTCGCGTCGTGCACGCCGTGCCCGAGCCGGCCGCAGGCACCGCGGCAGGGCGGGGTGCGGGGCCGGTCGTGGCCGTCACGGTGCGGGGACCGGATGGCGGGGAGCTTGGTGCGGGTCAGGGGGATGACGGCGTAGCCGCGCTCGGCGGCCAGGAGGGCGTGCGCGAGGGCGGTGTGGTGCGCGTCCGCCCGCCCGGTGGCGGGGGTGTCGCCCGGGGAGGGGCCGAGGTCGGCGGGGAGGTCTTCCGGGACCTCGGCCGCGGCCGGTGTTCCGGTGCTCGGTGCGGTATGGCGTCGGGGCTGGGCCATAGATCTATTTTCGTACGGATGTTCGATGAAGGGAAGGGGGAATCGGAGGGCGTGCGAGGTGATCGGGGAGTGCGCCGGGGGCCGGGGAGCCGGGGGCGTGCTGTTCCCTTGGGGTGGACGGCCGGTAGTGGGTCGTGGGGGCATTCAGAGGGTGTAAGTGGGGGCGTCGGGGTTTACCCGGGGTTCCTCATGCTTGCGAGGGAATCGCCCGTTGCCGGTGGGTTCGCCGGGGATTCGGTGGGCAATTCTGAGGTCGCGACGTCGAGGCAGGTACCGCGGTGGTCGGCCAACTACCCGGTGCGCAAACGGAGTTCGGACTAAAGGGGGGCGATCGTGGCCCGTGTTCGGGGCGGGATCCGGGAGGTTGGATCCAGGTTCCGGCGCACGGCCCGGCGGCCGGATCCCGTTACCGGGACCAGTAGTTCGGACGCAGCAGCGCAGTAGCAGTTCGAAGCAGCAGTTCAGAGAGTTCAGAGCCAGAGATCGCGTTCCTTGGAAGGAAGAGACATGGCAAGCACCCGTACCGCCCGTGTCATTGCTGTCGCCCTCGCGTTGCCTTTTGCCGCCGCGCTCTGCACCGGTGTGGCGCAGGCCGACAACGGTGGCTTCGCGAACAACGGGTCGAGCGCGGCCGTCACGAACCAGGTGGGGACCGGTGTCGGTCACGACAACGACGGGAACTCCACGACCGGTCAGCAGGTGGCCAACGGCCCCGGGGCGTCCAACCGGAACAACACGGCCAGCGTGAACGGTTCCGGCGTCACGGTCATCGACCAGGGCAACCACGACATCGACTTCGACCAGATCTGGTGACCCCGGCCCGCCGCGCCGTGGTGCGGCGGCCGACCGGGGGGTGATGCGGGGTACGGCGTGTGCGGACGGTGGGCTGCTCTGGGGTTCGCCGCGCGTACCTTGACAGCGAGCGGGTTTCTGACGGACAGTCAGAAACCCGCTCGCTCGTTCGTGCGCCCGGACGGTCCCATGGGCCGCCGGGAGGCCCCGAGGGCCGCAGGGGTGCGTCAGCGCCTCTGGCGCACGGCCGCCACCAGAAGGGGAGACCCGCCGTCGTGCACCTCGCCCCCACCCCGCGCCAGCAGCGGTTGCGTGCCGAACTCCGTGCGTACCTCCGGCAGTTGATGCCGGAGGGGCCGGCAGAGGGCCCCCGCGGCGCAGCGTGCGGTACTGCGCCGGTTCGGCGCCGACCGGCTCCCCCGGGCGCCTATGAGGGCGGCGAGTCGGAGCGGATGGACCGCGCGGCGCAGACCCACACCTTCGGGGGCGGAGCGAGCGAGGTCCAACGGGAGATCGTGGCCACGATGCGACGGGGGATGCGGAGGGGGCGGCGGTGAGGGAGGAGACGCGTACGGTGGACGAGGCGGGTGCGGGGGACGAGGCGGCCCGGGTGGCCGCGCAGGAGCGGGCCGCCTTCGAGGAGCGGCTGAAGTCCTACGAGGGCCGGGGCACCACCACCTCCGGAGTGGGCAGGGACCCCGTCAACGAGCCGATGATCCGCCACTGGTGCGAGGCGATGGGGGACGCCCACCCCGCCTACCGGGGGCCCGGCGCCGTCGCCCCGCCGACCATGCTCCAGGCGTGGACGATGGGCGGGCTCTCCGGGCACCAGGGGCACAACACGGCGCACGACGAGCTGTTCGCGCTGCTCGACGGTGCCGGCTGCACCTCGATCGTCGCCACCGACTGCGAGCAGGAGTACCTCCGTCCGCTGCGCCCCGGGGACGCGATCACCTTCGACGCGCTGATCGAGTCGGTCTCGGGGCGCAAGACCACGAAGCTGGGCACCGGCTACTTCGTCACGACCCGGATGGACGTCCGCGCGAACGGCGAACCGGCCGGGACGCACCGCTTCCGCATCCTCAAGTACGCCCCGGCGGCGCGGCGTACGCAGCGCACCGAGGGGTCCGGGGCGGCGCCCGAGGGCGGCCGGGGCGGACCGTCCGAGGCGAAGCGCCCGCGGCCGGTCGTCAACCGGGACAACGTCGGGTTCTGGGACGGGGTCGCCGCCGGCAGGCTGCTGATCCAGCGCTGCGGCGGCTGCGGGGTGCTGCGGTTCCCCTGGCTGCCCGGGTGCAACGCCTGCGGCGCGGCGGAGTGGGACACGGTCGAGGCGTGCGGCACCGGCACCGTCTACTCGTACGTGGTGATGCACCATCCGCCCTTCCCCGCCTTCGATCCGCCGTACGCGGTGGGGCTGATCGAGCTGGCGGAGGGCGTGCGGATGGTCAGCAACGTCATCGGGGTGCCGTGCGAGGAGGTGCGCATCGGGATGCCCGTGCGGCTCGCGTTCCTGACGGTGGACGGGGAGTGGGAGCTGCCGGTGTTCCGGGCGGACCCGCCCGGGGGGAGCGCCGGGGGAGGCGAGGGCTGATGGACTTCACGGCCACGGAGGAGCAGCGGGCCGCCGACGCGTACAGGGACACCGAGGCGATCCGGCTCACCGCCCACGAGGCGGCCTGGCGGCGGGACGCGGGGCGGGACGCCGGGACGCATGCGCTGACCGCGGCCTGGTGGGCGTCCGAGGCGGGTACCCGCGTGGTGCACAGCGGTCAGCATCTGCACGGCGGCATCGGCGCCGACGTCGACCATCCCGTACACCGGCCCTTCCTCTGGGGGCGGCAGCCGGCCGCGTACTTCGGGTCGGGGGCCGAACTCCTCCAAGACATGGGCGAGTTGCTGACGAAGGAGGAACAGGCGTGAGCCTCCCTGCGAGCGATGGCACGGGCGCACCCGTCGCTGCCCCGGGCGACGAGCTGCCGCCCCTGACGCTCCCCATCACCCGCACCCTGATCGTCTCCGGGGCCATCGCCTCGCGGGACTACCAGGACGTGCACCACGACGCCGAGGCGGCCAGGGAGAAGGGCTCCCCGGACATCTTCATGAACATCCTCACCACCAACGGGCTGGTCGGCCGCTACATCACCGACCACTTCGGCCCCCGGTCCGTCCTGCGCAAGGTCGCCATCCGGCTCGGCGCGCCCAACTACCCGGGAGACACCATGGTGTTGCGCGGTACGGTCACCGCCGTCGACGGCGACACCGCCCACGTGCGGGTCACCGGCGCCAACGGCCTCGGCCACCACGTCACCGGCACCGTCGTCGTCTGTGTCCCCGCCGCCGAGGGCCGGGCGGCCACCCGATGACCCTCCACCGCCCCGACGCGCTCGGCGGCCGGGCCGCCATCGCCGGCATCGGCGCGACGGAGTTCTCCAAGGACTCCGGCCGCAGCGAGCTCAAGCTCGCCGTCGAGGCCGTGCACGCCGCCCTCGACGACGCCGGGCTGACCCCGGCCGACGCCGACGGCCTGGTCACCTTCACCATGGACACCAATCCGGAGATCACCGTCGCCCAGGCGGCCGGCATGGGTGAGCTGTCGTTCTTCTCCCGCGTCCACTACGGAGGCGGTGCGGCCTGCGCCACCGTCCTGCAGGCGGCCCTGGCGGTCGCCACCGGGCTCGCCGAGGTCGTGGTCTGCTACCGCGCCTTCAACGAGCGCTCCGGCCGCCGCTTCGGCTCCGGCGTCCAGCAGCGCGAACCGTCCGCCGAGGGCACCGCGCTCGGCTGGAACCTCCCCTTCGGACTGCTCACCCCCGCCTCCTGGGTGGCCATGGCCGCCCAGCGCTATCTGCACACCTACGGCCTGACCCCGGACGCCTTCGGCCATGTCGCGGTCACCGACCGCCGCCACGCCGCCCGCAACCCGGCCGCGTACTTCCACGGGAAGCCCATCACCCTCGCCGACCACGCCGCCTCCCGATGGATCGTCGAGCCGCTGCGCCTGCTGGACTGCTGCCAGGAGACGGACGGCGCGCAGGCGATCGTGGTGACGTCCGCGGAGCGGGCCCGCGACCTCCCGCACCCGCCCGCGCTGATCACGGCGGCGGCGCAGGGAGCCGGCCGCGCCCAGGAGCAGATGACCAGCTTCTACCGCGACGACCTGACCGGCCTGCCCGAGATGAACGTCGTCGCCCGCCAGCTCTGGCGCACGTCCGGGCTCACCCCCGCCGACATCGACGTCGCCATCCTCTACGACCACTTCACCCCGTTCGTGCTGATGCAGCTGGAGGAGTTCGGCTTCTGCGGCCCCGGGGAGGCGGCCGGCTTCGTGGCCGCCGACAGCCTCCCGCTCAACACCCACGGCGGCCAGCTCGGCGAGGCGTATCTGCACGGGATGAACGGCATCGCCGAGGCGGTGCGCCAGCTCCGCGGCACCAGCGTGAACCAGGCCGGCACCCCAGCCCACGCCCTGGTCACGGCCGGTACGGGCGTCCCCACCTCGGGGCTGGTCCTGGGCCGGGCGTAGTGCGGGCGGCCGCCGTCCCCCGCCGTGGGCGATCCCGGTGGTCCGGTCGCGGCCTCCCCCGCCGGGGCGTCCGTACCCTCGGCGCTCCCGGGGTCATTCCGACGCCGACCCCTGGGACAGACCCTAGGGGGACGACGCCTCCGCTCCCCCCTGAGGAGGTGAGGCGGGCCCTACCCGTACAACTTGAGGGGGACGCCGCTTCGGCACCTGGGGCCGATCCATCGGGACCGCCTTCGCTTCTAGCGTTGAGCCCATGACCACGTCTGTGTGCACCAGCGCCTCGACCCCCGCTGTGTTCCCGTCGTTCGCCTCCTACGTACGGGCCCGGGGACCGGTTCTGCTGCGCGCCGCGCGGTCCCTGTCCTCGAACCCGAACGATGCGGAGGACCTGCTCCAGACCGCGCTCACCAAGACCTTCGTGGCCTGGGAGCGCATCGAGGACCACCGCGCGCTGGACGGCTATGTCCGCCGTGCGCTGATCAACACCCGCACCTCCCAGTGGCGCAAGCGCAAGGTGGAGGAGTTCGCCTGCGACGAGCTGCCGGAGCCGGACCCGACGCCGGCGCCCGACCCGGCCGAGCTCCAGGGGCTGCGGGACGCGATGTGGCGTGCGGTGATGCGGCTGCCCGCCCGGCAGCGGGCGATGGTCGTCCTGAGGTATTACGAGGACCTCAGCGAGGCGCAGACCGCCGAGGTCATGGAGGTCTCGGTCGGCACGGTCAAGAGCGCGGTCTCCCGCGCGCTGGCCAAGCTCCGGGAGGACCCGGAGCTGGCCCTCATCGGGTCCTGACCTCGCCGAACCGTTTCGCCGAACCGTTCCTCCGCCGCGGTACCGCCGCGGTGCCGGCCCGGTCCGGCGGCCGTGGCGCCGCCGTTACGGGCCGCGGCCCACCAGCAGCCGGCCCACCCCCTGCTCCAGGGCCGTGATGCGGTCGGCCAGGCCGGCCTGCTCGGCGTCCTTCGCGTCGCGCAGCAGGAGTTCGATCTGGGCGAGCTGGCTGGCGATCTCGGCGAGGCGGGCGGATTCGTCCTGGTCGGCGGGAGGGGACGGCAGCGGGGCGGCGTCCGGCGGGGCGGGCTCCTGCGGTGGTGCGGGGGACGCCGTGGGCGGCAGCGCGGACTCGGCCGGCTCTGCGGCGCGTGCCCCGGACGCCGTCAGCAGGCGCTTCAACTGATCGGCCTGGGCGGCGAGTTGGCGGTTCTTGCGGTGCAGTTCGAGGAAGACGTTGACCTTGGTGCGCAGCAGCCAGGGGTCGAAGGGCTTGATGAGGAAATCGGCGGCGCCGACCGTATAGCCGCGGTAGGCGTAGTTGGGGTCCACGGAGGCGCCGGTGAGCAGGATGATGGGGACGTCCTTCGTCTGATCCAGGCCCTTGATGTTGGCCGCCGTCTCGAATCCGTTCATGCCCGGCATCAGCACGTCGATGAGCACGACCGCGAACTCCTCGCGGAGCATGGCCTTGAGGGCTTCCTCGCCGGAGCGGGCGCGGACGACTTTCTGGGCGAGGGAGCCCAGTACGGCTTCGAGGGCGACCAGGTTTTCCTCCATGTCGTCGACGATGAGAATGCTGGCTGTCTCCTGCGGTGGTGTCATGGCTGCTGCCCTGCCGTTCCCCCGTCGTCGGTTGCGGCGGCGGTGTCAGAGGAGGGGGAGGGGGAGGGGGAGGGGGATTGCGGTTCGGGGTGGTGCTCGCTGTTCTCCGGAGGGTGCGTGGCGGAGCCCACCTCGGGGGCGTCCGGCACGGCGGCGCCCGGCGTGGCGGCGTCCGGCGCGCGGGTCTCGGGGTCGTCCGCCGTCGTCCCGTTCCCCGTCGTCCCGGACGGTGCCGTAACGGCCGTTGCCGTCCCGGACGTTGGCGTACCGGTGACGTCGGAATCCGCCCGGGGAGCCGCGAACGGGCCGTTCGCCGGGTCCAGCAGCCCGCAGATCACCGACAGCAGCCGGTCCACATCCACCGGTTTCGGGATGTAGTCGTTGGCCCCGCTCTCGATGGCCTTCTCGCGGTCGCCCGGCATGGCCTTGGCGGTGAGCGCGACAATGGGGAGGGCGGCGAACCGGGGGGTCCGGCGAATGGCCCGGATCATTTCGTAGCCGTCCATTTCCGGCATCATGATGTCCATCAGGACCAGCGACACATCGGGTGCCCGGTCGAGGACCTCCAGGCCCTCGCGGCCGTTCTCCGCGTATTTCACGCTGATGCCGACCCGGCCGAGCACGTGCGTCAGCGCGAAGACGTTACGGATGTCGTCGTCGACGATGAGGATGCGGCGATCGGCCAGGACGCGCCCGGCGCGTCCGCTCAGCCAGTCCTTGAGCCGGGTGGTCTCGGGCCAGGTGACGTCGCCGCCCTCGGCGGGCCGGACGGTCGTACGGGGGGCGAGGCTCTCCTGGGTGGGGAAGACGTCGCCGTGCCGCGGGGCGAGGGCGGGCGGCGGGCCGGTGAGCTGCTCGGCCAGCACCGGGCGCCCCAGGGCTCCGGTTCCGTTGCCCGGCCCGGCCGTCCTGCCGGTCACGCCCGCCGCGTCGGCCCCGCCGGCCGCCACGGCACCCGCGCCCGGCTGTGCGCCGCTCGCCGCCGGCCGGGGCGCGGACGCCGGGCCGGGCGCCGGGAACGGCCCGGTGTAGCGCGCGGGCACATAGAGCGTGAAGGTCGATCCGACGTCCACCTCGCTCTCGGCCTTGATCCGGCCGCCCAGCAGCGCGGCCATGTCCCGGCTGATGGAGAGGCCGAGGCCGGTGCCGCCGTATTTGCGGTTGGTGGTGCCGTCGGACTGCTGGAACGCCTCGAAGATCCCGTCGAGTTTCTCCGGGGGAATGCCGATTCCGGTGTCCTTGACGGACATGGCGATCACGGCGTCGGCGGTGCGCAGCGGCTCCTCCTCGAAGTCGGTGCCCGGTACGCGTTCCACGATCAGTTCGACGCCGCCGGTGGAGGTGAACTTCACCGCGTTGGAGAGGAGGTTGCGCAGGATCTGCTGGAGGCGCTGCTCGTCGGAGAAGAGTTCTTCGGGGACGTCGTCGCCGACCCTGACGTCGAAGCTGAGGCCGCGGTCGACGGTGAGCGGGCGGAAGGTCGCGCGGACGTAGTCGAGCAGCTTCTTCAGCGGCAGGGCCTTGGGGTGGACGTCCATCCGCCCCGCCTCGATCTTGGACAGGTCGAGGATGTCGTTGATGAGCTGGAGGAGGTCGGAGCCGGCGCGGTGGATGGTGACGGCGAACTCCACCTCCTGCGGGGTGAGATGGCCCTCCGGGTTGTCGGCGAGGAGGCGGGAGAGGACCAGCAGGGAGTTGAGCGGGGTGCGCAGCTCGTGCGACATGTTCGCCAGGAATTCGGACTTGTACTGGGAGGAGGTCGCCAGCAGTGCGGCCTTCTCCTCCAACTCGGCGTTGGTGAGCTGGAGTTCGTCGGAGCGCTGGCGCAGCTCGGCGGTCAGCCGCTGGGACTCCGACAGCAGGGACTCGGTACGGGAGTTGGCGATGATGGTGTTGATGGAGACGCCGATGGTGTTCACGAACTGGTCGATGAAGGCGAGGTGCACCTCGCTGAAGCGGCTGAAGGAGGCCAGCTCGATCACGCCGAGCACCTGGTCCTCGAAGAGGACCGGCAGGATGACGACGCTGGCCGGGGCCGACGCGCCGAGCCCGGAGCTGATGGTGATGTAGTCCGAGGGCACCGCCTCGACGAGGATGCGCTTCTTCTCCATCGCCGCCTGGGTGATCAGGCCCCAGCCGGGGGTGCCCATCCGCAGCCGCGGCAGCGCGCGCCGGCCCTCGGGACGGCCGGTCCCGTACCCGGCGATCAGCTCCAGCCCCTCGCCCGGCTCGGCCCCCGCCTCGGCCAGGAAGAACGCGCCGAACTGGGCGTTCACCAGCGGTGTCAGCTCGCGCAGGATCAGGTCCGCGACCTCGACCAGATCGCGGTGGCCCTGCATCAGACCCGCGATACGGGTCAGGTTGGACTCCAGCCAGTCCTTGGCGCGGGTGGTCTCGCGCAGGTTGGCGACCATCAGGTTGACGTTGTTCTTCAGGGCGGCGACCTCGCCCTGCGCGTCCACGGTGATCGACCCGGACATGTCGCCCTGGGTGACCGCGCTGGCGACCTCGGCGATCGCCCGCACCTGCGTCGTCAGGTTCAGCGCCAGCTCGTTGACGCTGGTGGTCAGCTGCTTCCAGGTCCCGTAGACGCCCTCGACCCGGGCCTGGCCGCCCAACTGGCCCTCGCTGCCCACCTCGCGCGCCACCCGGGTCACCTCGGAGGCGAACGAGGAGAGGGTGTCGACCATCGTGTTGATGGTGGTCTTCAGCTCCAGGATCTCGCCGCGGGCGTCGACGTCGATCTTCTTGGACAGGTCGCCGCGGGCGACGGCGGTGGCCACCTGGGCGATGTTGCGGACCTGGGAGGTCAGGTTGTCCGCCATGGAGTTGACGTTGTCGGTGAGGTTCTTCCAGACCCCGGACACGCCGTGGACCTGGGCGCGCCCGCCCAGGCGGCCCTCGGTGCCGACCTCGCGGGCCACCCTGGTGACCTCGTCCGCGAACGCCCGCAGCTGCTTGACCATGGTGTTCACGGTGTCCTTGAGCTCCAGGATCTCGCCGCGGGCGTCGACGTCGATCTTCTTGGACAGGTCGCCGTTGGCGACCGCGGTGGTCACCTGGGCGATGTTGCGGACCTGCGAGGTCAGGTTCAGCGCCATGGAGTTGACGTTGTCGGTCAGTTCCTTCCAGACCCCGGACACGCCTCTGACCTGAGCCTGGCCGCCTAGGTTGCCCTCGGTGCCGACCTCGCGGGCGACCCGGGTGACCTCGTCGGCGAAGGCGGAGAGCTGGTCGACCATGGTGTTGATCGTCGACTTGAGTTCCAGGATCTCGCCCTTGGCCTCGACGGTGATCGTCTTGCCGAGGTCGCCCTCCGCGACGGCGGTGGCGACCTGGGCGATGTTGCGGACCTGGGAGGTCAGGTTGTCCGCCATGAAGTTGACGCTCTCGGTGAGGTCCTTCCAGACCCCGGACACGCCCCGGACCTGCGCCCGGCCGCCCAGCCGGCCTTCCGTGCCGACCTCGCGGGCGACCCGGGTGACCTCGTCGGCGAAGGCGGAGAGCTGGTCGACCATGGTGTTGATCGTCGACTTCAGCTCCAGGATCTCGCCCTGCGCGTCGACGGTGATCTTCTGGCTGAGGTCGCCGTTGGCCACCGCGGTGGTCACCTGGGCGATGTTGCGGACCTGCCAGGTCAGGTTGGACGCCATGAGGTTGACGTTGTCGGTGAGGTCCTTCCAGACCCCGGACACGCCCCGGACCTGCGCCCGGCCGCCGAGCTGCCCCTCGGTGCCGACCTCGCGGGCCACCCTGGTCACCTCGTCGGCGAAGGCCCGCAGCTGGTCGACCATGGTGTTCACGGTGAGCTTCAGCTCCAGCAGCTCACCGGTGGCCTCGACCGTCACCTGCTGGGTCAGATCGCCGCGGGCCACCGCCGTCGTCACCACCGCGATGTCCCGCACCTGCGCCGTCAGCCGCGACGCCATGGCGTTGACCGCCTCGGTCACGTGCAGCCAGTCGCCGGACAGCCCCTGCACCTTCGCCCGGCCGCCCAGCCGGCCCTCGGTGCCGACCTCCCGGGCGACCCGGGTGACCTCGCCGGTGAACAGCGAGAGCTGGTCGACCATGCGGTTCACCCCGCTGCCCAGGCGGCGCAGATCGCCGCGGAGCTGGCGGTTGCCGTCGTGCAGGTCGACATGCCGGGTCAGATCGCCGTCCGCGACCGCGTCCAGCACCCGGGTGGCCTTGGCGACCGGGACCACCAGCGCTTCCAGCACGGTGTTGGCCGCCTCGACATTGGTCGTCCAGCCGCCCTGGCCGGGGCTCGCGCTGATCCGTTCGTCCAGCCTGCCCTGCCGGATGACCTCGTGGCGTACGCGCTGGAGCTCGGCGGCCAGATGCGCGTTGCGCGCGACGATCTGGGAGAAGACGCCGGTCATGTCGGCGAGCACGCCGTCGGTCGGGGTGCCGTCCTGGGGGCGCTCCACCTGGGCGGTGAAATCGCCGTCCCGCAGGGCGTGCATGGCCGCGAGCAGCGGGCGCAGCTCGCTCGTCCGCACCCACTCTCCGTCGGGGCGGGGAGTCGGGGGAGCAGTGGACCCGGGGCGGGTCGGGTCGAGCGCCATGGCACACCATCCCCCCATGGTCGAGATCGATCTGATCCAGAGCCTGTGAGGAGCCTTCGCCTGTGAGGTGCCTTCGAGCTGGCCGGAACTGATCCAAATGGGCAGATATGTCATAGTATAAAGCGCCTCGTCATTGGACCTTCCCCCAGCGCGCCAGGGGGCGCAGTGGCACCGCTGTCCCCACACACCACGGCTCCTCAGGACATCGAATCGGTGTCCCGCAAAGGGCTGCCGGCGAACCAGCTGGCAGCCGCCGGGGCGCGCCGGTTCGTCCGCACGCTGCTGACCGAACGGGCGGCTGCCCCGGACGCCGCACCGGGCGCCGCGGCCATCAGCCAGGAACTCATCGACCAGGCCGTGCTCCTGGTGAGCGAACTGGTCACCAACGCCGTCATGTACGCCGGGACCGAGATCGACGTGACCTGCCGGCTGGAGTACGGGCAGAAGCCCGCCGCGGGCACCGCAGGGGGGCAGGGCGACGGGAGCGCGCCCCGTGGTCCGGCCACCGTCGCCATCGTCCTCGAAGTCTCCGACCGGCACCCCTCCCGCGTCGTACGCGGCGGGGTCGACGCCCGCAGCGGTGAGCCCGGTTACGGCCTCCAGCTCGTCAGCGCGCTCGCCGAGTCCTGGGGCGTGACGTACCGCAAGGCGACCAAGACGGTGTGGTTCCGGCTGGAGGCCACCGAGGGCGTGCGCGGGATCGAGCACGTCACCTCCGGGCCCCGTCCGCACGCGGCCGAGACCCCGGTGAGCGCGCCCCGCGGCCATGAGCGCCCCCGGCACGGCCACGCCTCCGAATGGGCCGACCGCGGCGGCTCGTCCTTCCTCGCCGAGACCAGCGAACTGCTCGCCGGCCAGCTCGACCAGGACATGGTCACCGCGCTCGCGGCCCAGCTGCTGGTGCCGCGGCTCGCCGACTGGTGCGCGATCTGGCTGAGCGACGAGGGCGGCCAGATGCAGCTCTCCCGCGTCTGGCACGTCGACGAGCGGCGGATCGCCCCGCTCCGCGCCGATCTGGAACGCGACCAGCCCACCGACACCGTCCGTACCGCCGGCACCCCCTGGCCCTGGCCGGAATGCGCCGGCGCGGCCCCCTCCGGCGGCTCGGCGCTGGCCTTCCCGCTGGTCGCCCGCGGCACCGAGCAGGGCGTGCTGCTGCTCGGCCGGGCGGGCCAGCTCAAGATGACCGACACCGTCGTACGGATGGTGGAGGACGTCGCGCGCCGGGTCGCCCAGGCCGTCTACACCGCCCGCCAGTACACCCGCCAGACCACCATCAGCCGGGCCCTCCAGCGCCGCCAGCTGCCCGCTTCGCTGGCCAGCATCGTCGGCGTGGACACCGCGATCGTCTACGAGCCGCACGGCGAGGGGCAGACCGTCGGCGGCGACTTCTACGACATCTTCCCGATGGGCGAGTGCCGCTGGTGCTTCCTCCTGGGGGACGTCCAGGGCAAGGACCCCGAGGCGATGTCGGTGACCGGGCTGGCCCGCCACCTGGTGCGCCTGCTGGCCCGCGAGGGCCACGGGGTGGAGTCGGTCCTCGGGCGGTTGAACCTGGCCATGGCCGAGGAGAGCGCCGAGGCGGTGGAGGTCGGCGGCGAGCAGGCCAGCTCCCGCTTCCTGAGCCTGCTGTACGGCGAACTCGCCGTCGACTCCGGCGTCCCCGGGGCCCGCTGCACGGTCGCCAGCGCCGGCCATCCGCCACCGCTGCACCTGTTCGCCGACGGCTCCGTCGAGCCCGCCTCCGATCCGCAGATGCTCCTGGGCATCGACGAGGGCACCGAGTACCACGCCAGCACCTTCACCCTCGCCCCCGGCGAGACGCTGCTCTGCGTCACCGACGGGGTCACCGAACGCCGGTGTGGCAACTGGCAGTTGGACGACAACGACGGGCTGATCGAGGTGCTGCGCGACGGCTTCGGCCTGGGCGCCAAGGCCCTCGCGGAGCACGTCCGCCGGGCCGCCCACGACTTCGGCACCGGACCCGTGGAGGACGACCTCTCGGTCCTGGTCCTCCAGGCGGTGACCCCGAAGGCGGACCCGGCCACGGGCTCGGAAGAGGCGCTCCGGGTGTGACCGGGAGCGCACCCGGAGGCAGGGCGCCGGTCCCGGACGCACTGCCCGCCGCCCCGTCGGCGGTGTCATCCTTTCGAGCGATACGAACCCGGCCGTTTTCCGGCCGCCGGGGTAAAGAACACGCCACGGAGGCGTGACATACCCAGCGGTATGCCTCGACAATCGCAGCACCACTACCCGCCCGTAACAAGCGGAGGCAACTCGGTGCTCAGCACGATGCAGGACGTACCGCTCACCGTCTCGCGAATCCTCGCGCACGGATCCACGGTCCACGGCGCAGCCGAGGTGATCACCTGGACCGGCGAGGCCGAGCCGCACCGCCGTACCTTCGCCGAGATCGGCCGCCGGGCCGCCCAGCTGGCGCACGCGCTGCGCGACGAGCTCGGCGTGGCCGCCGAGGAGCGGGTCGCCACGCTCATGTGGAACAACGCCGAGCACATGGAGGCGTACCTCGGGATCCCCGCCATGGGCGCGGTGCTGCACACGCTCAACCTGCGGCTGCCGGCCGAGCAGTTGGCGTGGATCGTCCACCATGCCGAGGACCGGGTCGTGCTGGTGAACGGGACGCTGATCCCGCTGCTGGCACCGCTGCTGCCGGCACTGCCCGGGGTGGAGCACGTGGTCGTCGTCGGCGGGGGCGGCGACCGGGGGCTGCTCGCGGAATCCCCGGCCCGGGTGCACGACTACGAGGAGCTGATCGCCGGCCGGCCGGAGCGCTACGACTGGCCGGAGATCGACGAGCGGGAGGCGGCGGCGCTCTGCTACACGTCCGGGACGACCGGCGACCCCAAGGGCGTGCTGTACAGCCACCGTTCGCTGTATCTGCACTCGATGCAGGTGAACACCGCCGAGGCGTTCGCCCTCAGCTCGCGGGACATCACGCTGCCCGTGGTGCCGATGTTCCATGTGAACGCCTGGGGGCTGCCGCACGCCGCGTTCATGGCCGGGGCCTCGCTCCTGATGCCGGACCGCTTCCTCCAGCCCGCCCCGCTCGCCGAGATGATCGAGCGGGTCCGGCCCACCATCGGCGCCGCCGTACCGACCATCTGGCAGGGCCTGCTGGCCGAACTCGACGCCCGCAAGCGGGACGTGGCCTGCCTGCACACCGTCGTCATCGGCGGATCGGCGTGCCCGCCGGCCCTGATGCGCGGATTCGAGGAGCGGCACGGGATCCGGGTCGTGCACGCCTGGGGCATGACCGAGACCTCGCCGCTGGGCAGCGTCTCGCACCCGCCGGCCGGGGTGAGCGGCGAGGAGGAGTGGGCCTACCGCGCCACCCAGGGGCGCTTCCCGGCTTCCGTCGAGGCCCGGTTGATCGGCCCGAACGGCGAGGAGCTGCCCCGGGACGGCGTCGCGGCCGGCGAGCTGGAGGTGCGCGGGCCGTGGATCGCGGGGGCGTACTACGGCGGGGCGCAGGGGGAACCGCTGCGCCCCGAGGACAAGTTCAGCCCGGACGGCTGGCTGCGCACCGGCGACGTCGGGACGATCACCCCGGACGGCTATCTGACGCTGACCGACCGGGCCAAGGACGTCATCAAGTCGGGCGGCGAGTGGATCTCGTCGGTGGAGCTGGAGAACCACCTGATGGCCCACCCCGGGGTCGCGGAGGCCGCCGTGGTGGCCGTACCGGATGAGAAGTGGGGTGAACGGCCGCTGGCGACGGTGGTGTTGACGGACGGTACGGCGATCACGTACGAGGAGCTGCGGGCGTTCCTCGGCGAGCGGATCGCCCGCTGGCAGCTGCCCGAGCGGTGGGCGGTCATCCCGTCGGTGCCGAAGACGAGCGTGGGGAAGTTCGACAAGAAGGTGCTGCGGCGGCAGTACGCGGACGGCGAGCTGGACGTGACCCACCTGGCGTGAGCCGGTCCTCCGGGGCGCTGCGGGGTCCGGTCGCCCGGTCCCCGCACCGTCAGTTCGTACCGATCTTGGCCAGCAGGTCCACGATCCGGCCCTGCACCTCGGCGCTGGTGGAGCGCTCCGCCAGGAAGAGCACCGTCTCCCCGGCGGCGAGCCGCGGCAGCTGGGCCGGGTCCATGTCGGCGGAGGTGTAGACGACCAGCGGGGTGCGGTCGAGCAGCCCGTTGGCGCGCAGCCAGTCGACGATCCCGGCCCGGCGGCGGCGCACCTGCATCAGGTCCATGACGACGAGATTCGGCCGTATCTGCGTCGCGAGCGTGACCGCGTCGGCGTCCGCGCCGGCCCGCGCGACCTGCATCCCGCGCCGCTCCAGCGACGCGGTCAGGGCGCCCGCGATGGCGTCGTTCTGCTCGATCAACAGCACCCGCGGCGCAACCTCCTCGCCGTCGCGCGGGGCGAGCGCCTTGAGGAGGACGGCCGGGTCGGCACCGTACGCGGCCTCGCGGGTGGCCTGGCCCAGACCGGCGGTCACCAGGACCGGCACCTCGGCCGCGCCCGCGGCCTGGCGCAGCGACTGGAGCGCGGTGCGGGTGATCGGCCCGGTCAGCGGGTCGACGAAGAGCGCCGCCGGATACGCGGCGATCTGCGCGTCCACCTCCTCACGGGAGTTGACGATCACCGGGCGGTAGCCGCGGTCGCTCAGCGCCTGCTGGGTGGAGACGTCCGGCGCCGGCCAGACCAGCAGCCGGCGCGGGTTGTCCAGCGGCTCAGGCGGCAACTCGTCGTCCATCGGCGGCTGCTGACGCTCGATCACCTCTATGGCACCGTTCGGGCCGTCCAGCGGCTCGGGGCCCTCGCTGCCCTCGTCGGGTGCCGAGATGGCGAAGGCGCGGCCCTCGCCGGCTTCCATGAGATGCGGCTGCGGCCCCGCCTGCGGCTTGGCGGCCGGCTGCTGCCCGGCGGGCTGGTGGGGCGGCTGGGCGCCGGCCGGCGGGTGCGCCTCGCGCGCGGTGCCCTCGGCGGGCGTACCGCGCTCGCCGTCGCGCGGCGGCGCGGCGAGCTTGCGGCGCCGGCCGGAACCAACGGAGGTGCCGCCGGGCGGCGTACCGCCCGCCGGTGCGGCGCCGGGCTGCGGTGCCGGACGCTGCTGCTCGGCGAGCTGCTGGGCGAACGGCACACCCTGGCCGAGCGTGCGCACGCTGAAGGCCCGGCCCTGGGAGGCGTCCGCCTCGGCCGGCGGCAGCGGCTGCCGGTGCGGGTGGGCCGCGGGCGGACCCTGCGGGGGTACGGGCGCGGCGCCCGGTGCGGGCGGGCCCGCGGCCTCCTCGGCGGGGCTGGGGCGACCGCGCCGGCGGCCCGTGGGGGCGGGACCGGCGGGGGTGCCGGGGCCGCCGTCCGGGGAGGGGGCGATGCCGGGCGCCGAGCCGGTGGCCGTACCGGTCGCCGCGGCCGGTGCGTCCCCTTCGGCGGGCTGCGCGACAAGGCCCTCGGGGCCCGCCACGAACGTGCCGGACGCCTCGGCGTCGGCCATCGCCGCCGCCGCGCGCTCCTCGGCCGCTGCCCGCCGCCCCCGGCGCCGGCCGGTCGGCTCCGCCGGCTCGGCAGCCCAATCGCCTTGAGTCTCAGGGGAGTTGGCGGGGGCGGTCGCCGGCTCGCCGCCGGGCTGCGCGCCGGGCGCCTGCTCCGGTCCGCCGGCCACCGCACGGCGCGCCCGGCGGCGCCCCGTACCGGCACCGTCCTGCGGGCCGGCCGGCTGCCCGGCGGCCGCGGGCAGCGCCGGCACCGGCTGCGCGGCCCGGTCCTGCGGGTTCTGGTCCGCCGCGGCGGGCGGCAGCGCGAACGGCGTACGCGGCCCGGCGGGCGGCTGCGCCGCGGGACCGCCCGGCCGCTGCGGCGCGTTCGGGACCGCGGCCGTGGCGTCCGCCCGGCCCGGTGCCTCGGCCAGCGCCCGGCGCGCCCGCCGTCCCGCCGTCTGTACCGGTCCCAAACCCTGTGGTTGCCCAGGAAGTTGGCCCTGGGCCGGTCCCTGCGGCGGTACCGGCCCGAGCGCCGGCGTCAGCCCGTGCCCCGGCGCAGCGGCGGGCTCCAGCGCGGGTGCCGGACCGGCACCCGGGCCCTGCCCCGGACGCCCGGCGGCCGCCGGTGCCCCGGACGGCAGTGCGGGCAGCGCGGCCCGGCCCTCCGGCGCCGGCCGCGCCCGGCGCCGGCCGCTCGGCGGTACCGCCTCGGCCCCCGCCATGCCCGACGGCAGTCCCGCGCCCTGCGTACCGTCTCCCGCCGGACCCTGCGCAGCCCCGCCCGTACCGCTGCCCGGCGCCTGCTCCGCGCCCGAATGCCGGGCCCGCCGGCGCCCGGTCGGCTGCGCCGCGCCCGTGGCGTCCGGTGCGCCCGCGAGCGGCTCCCCGGCCCCGCCGGTGCCGCCGCGCTGCCCGCGGCCGTCCGTCCCGGGCACACCCCCGGCGGTCGCCGGGCCGCCGGTGCCCCCGCCCGCCGCCTTGTCCTTGCCGCCCTTACCGCCCTTGCTGTCCTTACCGCTCTTGCCACTCTTGCCGCCCGCCGGCCCGTCCGGCGCCGCGTCATCCACCAGCACCGGCAGCTCCAGCACATACGCGCTGCCACCCGCCCCGGCACCGCCCGGCGCCCCCGGCATTTCGTGCGTCTGCATCAGCCCGCCGTGCAGCCGGACGATCCCGCGCACCAGCGGCTCATGGACCGGATCGCCGCCGCTGTACGGCCCGCGCACCTCGATCCGTACGACCTCGCCGCGCTTGGCCGCCGCCACCACGATCGTCGAGTCACCGGCGACCTGCCCCGTACGGCCACCGGCCCCGGCAGCCGCCGCACCGACCGGCATCCGCCCCGTCGAGTCCACCCCCGCGACGTCGGCGATCAGATGCGACAGCGCCTGCGCCAGCCGCTCCGGGTCGACCATCGCCGCTATCGGCGGCGCATGCACCGCGAACTGCGCCCGCCCGGGCCCGATCAGCTCGACCGCGCCCTCCACACCGGCCGCGACCACCGCGTCCAGCGAGACCTTCACGAGGTCGAGCTTCTCCTTGCCGGAGTCCAGCCGCTGGTAGCTCAGGACGTTGTCCACCAGCGTCGTCATCCGGGCGTGCCCGGCCGCGAGATGGTGCAGGATCTGGTTCGCCTCGGGCCACAGCTGGCCCGCCGGGTCGGAGGCGAGAGTGCCCAGCTCACCGCTCAGCTCCTCCAGCGGCCCGCGCAGCGACTGCCCCAGCACCGCCAGCAGCTGGGCGTGCCGCGCCGCCAGCGCGTCGTACGGCCGCCGGTCGGTGAACGTCATCACGGCGCCCACGAGCTGATCGCCGTCCCGCACCGGCGCCGTCGTCAGGTCGACGGACACCGAACGGCCGTCCTTGGCCCACAGCGCCTGCCCGCGCACCCGGTGCTTGCGCCCGGACTTGAGGGTGTCGGCGAGCGGCGTGTCCTCCCACGGGAGCGCCGAGCCGTCCCCCCGCGAGTGGTGGATCAGCGGGTGCAGTTCCTTGCCGCCCAGCTCGCTCGCCCGGTAGCCCAGGATCTGCGCGGCGGACGGGTTGACGAGCACGACCTTGCCCTCGGAGTCGACCCCGACGACACCCTCCGCCGCGGCCCGCAGGATCATCTCGGTCTGCCGCTGCTGGCGGGCCAGCTCGGTCTCGGTGTCCAGCGTCCCGGTCAGGTCCCGCACGACGAGCATCAGCAGCTCGTCGCCGGTGTAGCCGTTGCGGTGGTCGGCGTACGCCGCCTCGAAGGCGGACTCGTACGGGGTGCGGCCGTCCTCCAGATTGGCGCTGGTCACCTCGACCAGCAGCTCGGACCCGTCGGTGCGCCGCGCCACCATCCGCGTCGGCTTGGTCCGGTCCTCGACCTCCTCGTCCCGGCGCCGCATGGAGCCGGGGATGCGCTTGGAGTCGAAGGACGGCAGGAGGTCGAGCAGACCGCGCCCGACGAGGGCCGTGCCCGGCGCCTGGAAGGTCTCCAGCGCGATGGTGTTGGCGTTGACGACCGTGCCGTTGCAGTTGACGAGCAACAGCGCGTCGGGGAGGGCGTCGAGTATGGCTGCGAGGCGAGCAGCGCCTCGGGATGGCCTGCTGCTCACGACGACGCTTCCTCCCTGTTACCGCACCTTGCCGACTCGCCGGGGCGGGTCGCTGGGATGGAGTCTACGGGCACTTCCCCGCGACGCGGAGGCGGATGACGGGGAGGTTATGCCGCGCCACTGCGCGACTCACCGCACGCCCGACATGTGCCCCTCGTCCTGACCTGGCGCGCTACTGCGGCACGAACCGGGTCACAAAGCGGTCGACGGGAGCATGGGTTCGAAGCGGCCCCAGCGTTCGATCTCACACCCATCGGTGCGCCGGAACTCGGCGTTGACGGGGCGCCCCGCCCAGGTCCCCCTGACATGCGCTCTGGCGGGACCGCCGTACATCATCGTGCACCGCGCGCCCTGCGGCACGGGCGCGAACGGGTCGCGGCCCCAGCGCGTCATCCTGTCGAGCTTGGCGCAGGCCCGCGCCGCGTCGAAGTGGTTGCCCCGAGCGGGGTGGCAGTAGAGCTCGAAGGCGCCGTCCGTCCGGGCCGAGCCGGAGCCGGTGACGGTGACGGTGAGGTGGTCGGCGTGGCCGCCGCGGGCCCCGGCGGCCAC
>NZ_JBNHIN010000002.1:0-3588 GCF_050054615.1 Streptomyces sp. YGL11-2 | reverse complement strand
CCCCCCCCCCCCCCCCCCCCCCCCCCCCCCCCCCCCCCCCCCCCCCCCCCCCGCGGCCGGTGTGCGCGATGTCGTCCGCGGAGTGCTGGTGCGGCAGCGGGATCGGGGCGGCAGCGGCGGCCGGTGCCAGGGCGAGCGCGGCGACGACGGCCACGACGGCGGTGGCGGCACTGGTGGCCGCGGCGAGGAAGGACGTCGTCCGGCGATACGGCATCACGGGCTCCAGGGAGGCGAGTGCGGGGCGGTACCCGGTTGGTACGCGCCCGGGGCGCACGACACGCGGATCGCCGCACGGCCCTGACACTCCTAACGCACCGCCGCCCCCGACGTTGCGCCGCAGGAACGTCTTTGCCGGGTGGGCCGCGGGGCTAGTACCGTAGGGGGCGATTGGTGACAGCCCCTGGAGCTGTGCCATCATCTGGACACACCACAGCGCGCTTGCGCGCGTGAGGTGTGGGGAGGCGTCGCCTAGTCCGGTCTATGGCGCCGCACTGCTAATGCGGTTTGGGTCTTACCACCCATCGAGGGTTCAAATCCCTCCGCCTCCGCTCCTTCTTCCACTTCGGGCCCTGATCGATCACGATCAGGGCCTGAGCCTTTTCCGGGGCCCGGGTCCTTCCAGGGCTTGAGTCCTTTCCCGGGCCTGAGCCCTTCCAGGGCTTGAGTCCTTTCCCGGGCCTGAGCCCTTTCCGGAGTCCGGGTCCTTCCCACGGCCCACGCGGTCCCCACCGCCCGAGCCCCACCCGGCCCGCGCGTCCCGCCACCCGCACCGGCAGCGACGACCTCCTCCGCCTCTCCTCCCCCCTCTCCTCTGCCTCCCCCTCCGCCGGCCTGGGCGCGCCCCTCCGCGTACGGCCCCCGCCCCCGCTCCTCCCCTGCTCCCACTTCCACCCGGCCTCCGCACCGCCCCCGGTGCCCCCGGCGCGCGTCCCCACCGGCGGGCCGCCCGCCCCCTGCCCACCGGGCCCCGGCCCTCCACCCGCCCGGATCCCGCACCATACGACCACCGGAAGTGGCCCCCGTCACAGCCGGCGCCGAACTCGACGTCCTCGGCAATGTCCTCGGCGGCATCCTCGACGATGTCCCCGCTGTCGGCTGCGACGCCCGACCCGCTGAGACCCCGCGAGGCCACCGTCACCGACCACCCCGCCTCGAAGAGGGCTACACCCGCCCGAACTTCGTCCGGATCATCGATGGCTCCCCTTGGGACCGCTGGCCTCCGCCCATCGCCCCCAACGGCATTTCCGCAGGTCAGAGTGGGTCTGGGAATCGGATTTCGCGTGACGGCGCAGGTCATGTAATGTTGTTCCCGCAACGCCGACCGGCAAGAAAAACCGCCGGAAAGCCAAGCGCTCGTAGCTTAACGGATAGAGCATCTGACTACGGATCAGAAGGTTGCAGGTTCGAATCCTGCCGAGCGCACAGCAGGTCGAAGCCCCCGCCGGTATCTCCGGACGGGGGCTTTGTCGTGCAGTGCAGCAGCGATGTACGGCAACCGGGTCAGCTGGCAGCCGTCGGTGGCCGCGACATCCCTTGGACTGGCGAGCGGATCGGCTCGGCCGTGTCGAAGCCGGTTCCCATCGGTCTTCCTACCAGGTCTCCCACTCCCAGCGCTCCGAGTACTCCCACGTTTCCCAGTACTCGTGGACAGTGCTCGTCTCCCCTTCGTAGCTGTCGACATCGGCAGTCGAGCGGGCCCGTCACCGTCGCGCGATGACAACTCGCCGGGGCGAGCGCTGACTTGTCACCGATACTGAATACGCCACGTGCGCCGGGGAGATGGCCGGCCCGGCGAAGCGTGCCCGGCGTGCCGGAACGAGCACGGCACGCCGGTGAAGGGGTGTGGCCCCATCCGCGGTGAGAGTTAGTTGCCCAGTGCTTCGATGACGCGACGAACCGACTCGATGACAGGCACCCCGGCCGCGCCGATCATGGTCGCCACGCCGGAGATGCTGGTGAGAGCGCGACGCAGGGTGCCGTGCGGCACGTCCTGACCGGTTCCGATCGCGCGGAGAGATTCGTCGATGATCTCGCGATCCTCGGCCGGCACCTGGTTCCGCATCACCTGAATCGTGGCGATCATGTCCCTGAAGGCCGAGCGAGGATCGGTCGGACCCTGGTTCTTGATGATGCCCGTGTTGTGGTCACCGTACTGCTCCACCCGGTCACCGAAATGAAAGTCGCCGCTCATCGGACCACCTTCCCTATGTTGCGCTTGCCGAATTGCTTGATGACATCGCCGACGTGGAGGCTTTCCACCGTCAGTTGAAACTCAGCGGAGGCGTTTTCGATCGCGCCCGTGATCTGCTGGACGAGCTCGATCACCCTCTCCTCGTCCGCACTCACCAGAACCGTGTTCGCCGAGGCCGATGTCTCAAGGACCAGCGCATGCAGCACTGGCCTGATCAGCGCTCGGATCAATCTGACGACGCTGGCGATGATGAGCAGCGTCACCGCCACCGCCACCACGTCGGCAGGGCTGAGCCATGGCCCCGGGTCGCCCGGAGCCGGGTCACCCGCGGCGATGGTCACCACGACCATGACGACGGTGCCGACAAGCACCAGGCCCGCAACGGCCTTGAGGAAGCGCCGTATCTCGTACCCGCGCCTGGGCGGGATGACCGTTCTGCGAGCGCGAGTGATGTTGTGCATCGGATAGGCGTCCGCGCCTACCCAGAGGACCCGTCGGCTTACCTTGACGTCAATGACACCGCGCTGATCCGGCACTTCCCACCGTCCCCCAAGATCAATCCCGTACGTCCACACCTACGCCTACGCAAGGATTGCGGGAGCCGGCCGCCTTCTCCACAGCCCCTGTGGGCCGAGCTCCGGCTCGACTCTAGCGGTGTCGGTGTGTCCGCATCTCCAGAACTGGTCCAGGTGGTGGTGACCTGCAGGGAGTTCTGGGCGAAGAGGAGTCGTGACGGCCCCTTTGCGGCGTCGCGGGCATCGTCTGGCGTCGCGTGATGTCGGGTGGTGCGGCTTGGTGCCATCTGGCGTCGAGTGGTGCCACCCGGCGCCGTTTCCTGCTCGCAGGGGCGGATGTGCGCGCATGGCGCGGTGGTTACTCGGGTCGATCCCATCGTATTTCCCCAGGTCGGATGGGGCTCTCCTGGCCTCCCTCGGGTTCGTCCCACGGAGCGTGCCACTCGGGGTTGCATGTGGCGCCATGATGGTGCCATTATGACGTCATGGACCTCACTCCGTATGTCGACACTCTGCGGCGGGAACTGGCGGTGGCTGCCGAGGCCGGCGGGGAAGATGCTCGTGAGTTGGCCGAGCGGCTCACTGCGCCTTTGGAGTCGGCGACTCGTCTGGCGATGCTCAATGTGCTTTCCGCCGCGATGGACGAGATCACTCGCGAGCTGGCGCCGGGTTCGGTCGATGTGCGGCTGCGGGGGCTGGATCCCGACTTTGTGGTGACGCCGCCGCCGGTCGGTGGTGGTGCCTCCGTGGAGCCGGTCGTGCCGGTCGAGCCGGTCAGGGTGCTGGCGCCCGCCGATGGTGATGAGGGTGGCACCGCTCGCGTCAATCTGCGGTTGCCGGCGCACCTCAAGGCGCGTGCGGAGGAGGCCGCGAGTCGCGAGG
>NZ_JBNHIN010000001.1:502817-518871 GCF_050054615.1 Streptomyces sp. YGL11-2 | reverse complement strand
GCGCTGTCGGACCGCGGCTTGGACTTCATCGTCGCGGTGCGGGCTGATGAGTCCGCCCATCCGCACGACGCGGTGCCTACCGCACCGGTCTGGAGCGGAACCGGGCGCAAGCCCGCCACCCGCTACCGCAGCCCGGCGCTGCCCTTGAAGGCCCTGGCCACCGGATCGGGACGCAAGAGCTACCGGCAGGCGACCTGGCGAAGGGGTTCGCGCGGCCCGATGCGCTCAAGGTTCAAGGCCGACACAGTGCGACCGGCGGGCATCGCGTCCCGCAGATTCGCCCTGACCCAAGCGGGCGGTGCCGCCGCCTGGGACGGAGTGCTGCCCACCGCGACGCTGCTGAGTCAGTGGCCCACCAGACAGAAGGAGCCTACTGACTACTGGCTGACCAGCCTGCCCGCCGACACCCCGCTGCGGCACCTGGTCCGTCTGGCGAAGATGCGCTGGCGCATCGAACACGACTACCGGGAAATGAAACACGGCCTGGGTCTGGATCACTTCGAGGGCCGTACCTGGCGAGGCTGGCACCACCACGCCACCCTCGTTACCGCCGCCCACGCCTTCCTCACCCTTCGTCGCCTGCACCCAAAAGCAACGGCGCCGGCCTGACCTTCTACCAAGTCCTCCACGCCCTGCAGGACCTGTTGCTGTGCTGGACCGGCGCATGCCCCACCTGCCACCGCCAGTTACCCACCCGAACGAGAAGACATCGACCACCCCCTAACACGACCTAACGAAGTACTACTAGTAGGGCGTGGGTGAAGGCCGTGTATTTTGCGCCTGCCGGCGCGTATGAAGTTGCGTTCGCTGTCGTCGAGGTCATTGTGTAGGTGCCAGCGACGTCGATTTGCCCAGTGATCGCTCCATTGCTGTCGGCCATCGCCTCGATCGCGCGACCTGAGAAGCAGCAGTCGAGAATGAGTATGCGAATGGCTGCGGGACTGGCTGCGAGCTCCTCGCGGAGAGCGTCGAAAGGGAGCGCTGTCCACCGCAATTGATCCGGCTTCGTCGAGGACAATGACAGGTAGAGTCGACCGCGTTCATCGACCAGTCCGTGCCCGCTGTAGTACACGAACAACACGTCTGTGGCTTCCGCGCTACGCGCGAGAGCTTGGCCGACCTCTGAAGCCACTAGGGGGTCGCGAAGAAGTGTGCACTGTTTGGTAGTTAGAGATCCGGTCGATGAGCTGGTGAGTGCCGCTCGAAGGCCCTCTAGGTTGTCTGAAACGGCTGGTAGGGATGGCAAGCCATCTGTCTCGGCGAAGTTGCTGGCGCCGATCAGCACTGCTCGTGACTGGGCCGGATCGAGGTAGCGCGTCACGCTCCTTCCTCCGTGTGCGATATGCGCTCTATCTCTCTCATCAGCGCTTGGGCGTCGACCCGCTTGGCGTCGACTTCAATGCTCTGTCCATTGCGTGCAGTTACTTTGACCTTGATGTCCGAACGACGCTGCGAGATCCATGTGCTCAACGAGCGTGACAACGCTACCCCGATGCCACCGTAGCCAAGGGCTACGGTGAGCGCATCGACCAGCCCACCCATCTCGTCTGAACTAATTGGGGCGTGCTCTAGCCGGACCCGCCCGCGCAGCGCATCGTCCCCCTGCAACCAAGCAAGCAGGGACCGCAGTTCGTCGGCTCCGTTGTCTGTACGAATCCACAACAGTTGAGATTCTCGATATGCCACAGGCCCATCTTGCCGGGCGTCAACTAAGTGTGCATCAGCTTCCGCCGAGGCGGCACGAAAAACCCAAGGTAGATAACTCAAAGTGTCCAAGGAGACGCGAACGGTAATCCCATCTGAGGGGCTACGGCTGCTATTCAGCCCTGGACGCTGGCCGAGACGCTGAACTCCCTTGCGGCGTACCGGACTGACCCGCTCGCCATGGCTTTCGTGCTCGCCGCGTACTAGCGAACAATCCTGACCCTGCGGCAACTGGCGCCGCTGTGCGGGGTGTCCAAGTCGGCAGCCGACCGCATCATCGACCACCTCGAGCTCGCACTGGCCCTGCAACAACGCAAGCGATTCCGCAAGGACACCGTTCTCATCGTGGACGGCACGCTGGTCCCCACACGTGACCACACCATCGCCGAACAGTCGAAGAACTACCGGTACCTCCACCAACCGCCAGGTCGTCATCGACGCCGACCCCCGCCTCGTCGTCGCCGTCGGTCGGCCCCTGCCCGGCAACCACAACGACTGCAAGGCGTGGGAGCTGTCCGGTGTGAAGGACGCTGTCGGCACGACCACCGTCATCGCGGACGGTGGCTACCGGGGCACCGGCCTGGTCATCCCGCACCGCCGCGAGCACGGCCAGGCCGAACTCCCGGCCTGGAAAGAGGAACGCAACGCCTCACACCGCAAGGTCCGCGCCCGCGTCGAGCACACTTTCGCCCGCATGAAGACCTGGAAGAACCTCCGCGACTGCCGGGTAGATCCCGTGCACAAGCGCAGGCAGCGGATCAGTCTCCCAGTGACTGAACTTGAGTTCCCTACCGTCGACTTTCATTATCCTCCCCAGAGGGACGCCGCCCTTCGTGGCTTCCGCAACGGTGGATTGCGGACTACGCAACTGAACCTGGGTCGCCAAGTTGGCAAACAGAAGCAGGTGGCCCCACCAGCGAATCCCGGTGAGGCCACCTGCCAGATGAGGACTACCTCGTCAACGAGGCCCTCGAATCCGAGGGCAGCGCCTCATCGCTCACGTTTCCAGTCGTGCCGCGCGTTGCTTGAGGGACTCTGCTTCCGCGTCCCAGTCCGGGCCGAAACACAGGAGATCCGCTGCGGCCTCCCGGAGCAACTCGGGATCGTCGGAGCGCTGCAAACAGGCAAGGCGGTACGCCAGATTGCGCGCCCATACAGGAAGCGCCATCCAGTCTTCTGCCATGACTTCGTGCAGCATTGACAGAATCTCGTCAGGGCCTGCGAACGTGATCCGCTCGATGAAATCCCGGACGGCGTCTGGAGTCTCTACGGGAGAATCTCCGTGAACAGCCTGAATCAGCGCCTTTGCGTACATCGTCGAATCTGACACGACTATCCTTCGTCACTTGGGGTTGAGCCAGTAGGTAGCCAGGCGGTAAGTGTCGTCGAGAGTGTGCGTGACGCGGTATCCGATCTCGTGCCCATCGATCTCGACCACCCTTTCCAGAGGGCCGGAGAATCCGGGTGTTCCCGGCCGCGGCACCTTGCCGCCGCCCTCTATGTACTTATAGACGTCCGTAACAATTTTTTGTTCGATGTTGTCCGGCTGAAGCTTCGTGGTCCGCAAGTCGTTCACTCCGTTCGGCCCTTCATGGGGGCGATCGTATGCGTGGCCGGTGTTGAACTGCCACTGATCGTCGCCGACCTTCGCCGAACGTTTAAGGTCCTTACCGGTGCCCTTCGAGGTGTACGACCCGATTGCTGGGCCGCAGGCGGAGGCGCTGCTGTAGGAAGCGAACCGCACCGGACAGATGGCGCTCTTCCGCACCTTAGCCAGGACATCCTGGCCCTTGCCGATCAGCTTCTTCGCGGCACTGGACTCCTTCAGGAACGTCCCGAGTCCACCGACAATGCGGCCGACGGCTTTTGTGATCGCCGGGAGTTCCTTGATGGCCTTGAGGGCCTTGCCCCAGGGAAGCGCTCCGACCAGCGTCCAGAAGCAGCTCTCGACGTTGCCTTCGGTGAAGCACTTCTTGATGTCATCGAGACCGAGGAGCTCTTCGAGGATCTTGCCGCCGTTTTCTTTGAGGAAGTCGACGACGTCCTTGTCCGCGAGCGCTCTGGCCTTCTCGTACTCCTCGGGCGATATACCAGCGTCCTTGAGCGCCTTTTCCTCCTCCGGCGACAGCTTATTGCCACCGCTGGTGTCATCCTTGGCCGCCTCCGCCCGACGCTTGCGCTCCTGCTCCCGCTCGTACTCCTCCGCCTTGTTCGCCGCTTCGTCCGCCTCCTTGGCGTACTTGTTGGCGTTCTTGGCCGCTGCCTCCGCGGACTTGGCGTGGTTTTCGGCGGAGTCGGCGAGCTTGCCGGCGGCGTCGGCGTCCTCCTTGGCCTTGGTTGCGGCGCTCTCCGCGACGCTGGCCTCGTGTTCGGCCTGGTTGGCGGCGCTGTTGGCCGCGGCGGCGTGTTGGTCCGCCTCGGCGGCGGCCTTGCGGGCCCGTGCGGCTTCGGCTTCGGCCTCGTTGGCGGCCTTGCGCGCGGCTGCCGCGTCCGCGGCGGCCTGGTTGGCGGCTTGGCGGGCGAGGTTGGCATCGGCCTTGGCCTGGGCGTCGGCCTTGTTGGCGGATGCCGCGGCGGCCCTGGCCTTCGCCCCGTCAGCTGCTGCCTGTGCCGCGGACTTCATGGCGGCGGCCGCGGAACGGGCGGCGTTGGCCGAGGACCTGGCGGCGTTGGCGGCGGCCTTGAAGGCCGGGGCAACCTGGGCGTTGGCCCGCTTGGCGGCGGCCTCGGCGGCCTCGGCGGCCTTGACCGCTTCGGCGGCCCTGGACTCGGCGGCGGCGACCTGCTCCTCGCCGGTCTCCTGGGCGGCCTTGGCGACGTCGGCGGCGAAGTCGGCGTCGACGTCCTTGCCGGAGAAGGGGGCCGTCAGCTCGATGGCGGTGTTGGCGGGGTCGGCGATGCCGGCCGCGGTGGTGCGGGCGGCCCCGGACGCCTGGACGGCGATGGTGGACTGGAGCCTGGCCATGGCCGCTTCGCGGACCGCGCCCTCGGCTTCGTCCTTGGTGCGGTTGGCTGCCTGGAGGGCCTGGTTGGCCTCGATGGCGGCCTGTCCGGCGAGGCGGGATGCCTCGTGGGCGGCGATGCCGGCGCGGGCTTCCTGGGCGGTGGCCTCGGCTGCCTTGGTGTTGGCCTTCAGCGCCGCGGCGTGGGTGGACTGGTACTCGGCCTCGGCATTGTTGGCCGCGGCGTTGGCACGCGCGGCGGCGGCTTCCGCTTTGTTGGCGGCGGCGTTGGCGCGCGCCGCGTGGGCAGTTGCCTCGGCCGCTGCGGCCCGTGAACGCGCAGCCGCGCCCGCGGCCTCGGTGGCCGCGGAACGGGCGCGTACCGCCGCGCCGCTGGCGGTGTCGGCGGCGCTGCGGGCCTGGCCCGCCGCAGCACCGGCGGTGTTGGCGTCGGCGCGGGCTGCCTGTGCCGCGGCACTGGCCTCGCCGGCGGCGGCGGTGCCGCGGCCCGAAGCGGCCATCGCCTCGGTGGCCTTGGCTCGTGCTTCCTTGGCCTGGTGGTTCTGCTCGGCCTTGAACGCCGCGTTGCGGGCGTTGCGGGCGTTGGTCTCCTCGCCGCGGGCCTTCTCGTCCGCCCTGGCCGCGACGCCTTCCTTCTCGGCGGCACTGGCACGCGCCGAGGCCGCCGTGGCCGCGGCCGCCTGGGCCTGCGCGCGCGCCGCGGACGCCGTACGGGCCTCGGCCTCCGCACGTGCCCGCGCCGCAGCCGCGTTGTCACGTTCGCGTTCGGCGCGGGCCCGTGCCTGGGCGGCCAGGTTGCGTTCGCGTTCGGCGATCGCGCGCTGCTCGCTGGCGATCCTGGCCTGACGCTGGGCCTCGACACGGGCCTCGCGGGTCTTCTTGGCGTGTTCCCAGGCTTCCTTCTCGGCCCTCTCGGCGTCGACGCGGGCCTGCTTGGCGCGGGCGGCCGCGTCCGCAGCGACCGTTGCCTGCTTGTCGGCTGCCGCGGCCAGTTGGGCTGCGGCCTTGGCGTGCTCCTCGGCGTTGGCCCGCCACTGCCTGGCCTGCTGCTCGTGCGCTTCGGCCGCGTTCTTGCCGTGCAGCGCCGCGGCGTCGGCGGCGGTGGCGTCGACGGCGTGCTGGGCGGTCTGGGCGGCCTTGGCTGCCGCGTCCGACGCGGCCGCGATGCCCGAGGCGACCTCGGACCACTGCGTGCCATGGGTCAGCCCGGTCTCCACCAGAACGTCGGCCTGCACCTTGGCCTGGCCCGCCGCGACCTTGGCCCGCCGGGCCGCCTCGGCGGCGTACCCGACCTGGCGTTCGACCTCGGCCTTGACGTCGTCGTAGGAGGACAGGCGCTTGCCGGCCCGGTCCGCCGAGAGCATCCGGTCGGCCTCACGCGATGCCTGGGCCGCCGACGTCATCGCGTTCGACGCGTCCTTGAGCGCCTTGACGGCATCGCCGTGGAAGCCGATCAGCTTGGTACGGGCCTCCGCCGCGCGCCGTGCCTTCTCGGCCAGCTCACGCAGCTTCTCCGCGGCCTCCTGAGCCTCCTTCTGGGCCTTCTCCTGGGCCGCCCGGTCGTCGGCGTCCTTCTTCGCCGCGACCTGGTAGCCCTTCTCCAGGAACTCCTCGATCGCCTTGTCGGTGCCCGCGGCCAGCGCGGCCTGGGCGGCCTTCTTCACCTCGGGGCCGCCGGCGTTGGCCAGCAGCTCGACACGCTTGCGGAGCTCGGCCGCGCGCTCCTTGGCGTTCTTCTCGTCCTTCTGGTCCTTCTGGCGGGCGATCTCCGCACCGAAGGCCAGGAAGTCCTCCCGGTCCTTGGCGGTCGCCTTCGGCCCCAGGACGCGTTCGACCTCGGCGTTGAACGTCGGCCCGCCGGTGCCGCGCATCGCCTCGATCTTCTTGCGGTTCGCGGTGTCGGTACCGCTCTTCTTGTCCTTGGCGCGCTGGCGGGCGTCGGCCTCGCCGTGCTCCAGGAACTCCTTGATCGCGTTCGGGTCGTCGCTGTCCAGGGCCTTTTGGGCGGCCTCGCGGACTTCGTCCTCCTCGTCGAACTCCGCGAAGTCCGCGACGAGTTGGCGGTCCCGTTCCGCGCTGATCCGGTCCAGCTCGGAGCGCGGCGCGGCGGCCGGTCTGTCGGACGTCTTCGGCAGCGCGGCGGCCACCCGGTCCAGGGTCGCCATCGCCTGGGTGAAGCCGGCCCTGGCCTCGGCACGCTGAACGCGCTCTGCGGTCGCGGCCGTTGCCTGGCTCGTCATACCGCCCAGCAGCGCCACCACCACCGTCGTGGTCACCGTCTTGCGCGCTATCCCGGCGAGACCGCCGCCGCGTGGTCTTCCGGCTCTCGGCCGGAATCTCCCCATCACGGAAAGAAACCCCCAATTGGGATGAGTTGGTTGGGATGTGTTGGGTGTACAGCGAAAACCCCTGCGCTGCATGTGCGTGCAGGGCAGGGGTGTTCAGCCGACGCGCACGCCGCGCGCCGGCTGAACGACTGGGAAGATCAGCCCTTGACGCGGCTCTCGGCGGCCTGGGCGCGGTCGTACATGTCCCGCCAGAACCGGGCGGTTTCAACGGCCTGCGCCTGTTCCTCGGCCCAGGTGTCCCGGGTGGCCTCGGCCGGGTCGGCGATGCCCTTCCAGATCCCGTCCGCGGCTTCCTTGGCGAGCTCGGCGACGTGCTTCCAGTTGTCCGCCTGGGACTTGGCCGCGGCCTGCTCGGCCAGCCATGCCTGCTGTGCGGCACCCGCGTGCTCGGCAACCGCCTGCCAGGCCCGTTCGGCCTCGGCCCTGGCCTTTGCCGCGTCGACCGCACCGTTCACCGCGGCCTCGGCCGCCTCGGCCTGCTCGATCAGACGGGACAGGGTGTGGTGCCGCACCCGCTCCGCGTCCGCGGTCCGCAGCCGGTAACCCTCCAGGTCCAGCGTCGCGCCGGTCATCCAGCCGTAGCCGAAGAACTCCGCGACGTCCGCGTCGCTCGCGCCGGGCCGCAGCGCCCACTGGGCCGCCACCCGTACCTGCTCGCCCGGGTCGTTCTCGGCGACCGAACGGATGAACTCACGGTCGCTGGTGGCGACTTCGTGCGTGTGCCGGCCGTCCGCCTCGCGGGTGGCCCGGTCGCGCTGCCGCGCCTCGGCGTACCCGGTCCGCACGAACGCCGCCCGGTCCGCGTCCGTGCCCTTCAACGCGCGGGCGGCCGCGGCGCGCGTCGCGGGGGAGAACTCGGCGGTGTGGGTCTGGACGACCCGTGCGCAGAACGCCTTGTTCCGGACCCGGGTGTCCCGCAGCCGCTGCTTGGCGTAGTCGTAGCCGCCGCCGGGCGCCAGCCACTCCGCGATCGCCTCGTCTCCACGGGAGTTGCGCAGCGCGTTCCACGCCGAGGTACGGATCTCGGCAGGCAGGTGCGACATCGCCAGCCGATGGACGTAGTCGCGCGCCTCGTCGGCCGCCGCGGCCTTGGCGGTTACGCCCTGGTTCGCCGGCTGGTCGGCCGGGACGACGGCGGGCACCGGGGCGTCGGCCCAGGCGGGTGTCACCGTCGCGAAGGCAGTACCGCCGGCCAGCAGGCCCGCCGTCACCGCCTGCGCGACCCACAACTTACGGCTCACTGTTGACCTCTCAGGATCGGAAGGTTCGATTGCGCTGATCGAGAGGTCACTTGACCGGCAGGACCCGCCACAGCTGCGCGTCGGTCTGGTTGCAGTACCACTGCTGAGTCTTGATGCCGTCGTCCTTCTTGCCGTGGTCGATGTCCAGGCAGCGATCCGGGGTGTGCAGGGGGCGCAGCTGGTAGAGCTTGCTGACGGGATCGACGAGCACCATCCGCCAGCGCAGCTGGGCGCCACCGCCGCTGCAGCCCCACTGCTGGACACGGGCGCCGGCCTGGGTGCCGCTGTTCTCCACCTCAAGGCACTTGCCGCTGTTCTCGTTACGCAGCACGAACGACGAGTCGACGGTGGGTATGGCGCGCCACTGCTGTGCCTGGCCTTCGTTGCACGTCCACTGCAGTGCCGCCGCGCCGTTGTCCTTGCTCGCGGAGTCGATCCCGAGGCACTTGCCGCTCCGCGGGAGTTGGATCCGGACGGTGTCGCCCTTGTCCGAGGCGGCGTCCTTGGCGGTCTGGGCCTTCTTGGCGGCTTCGCGCGCGGCTTCGAACGCCTTCTTGGCGGCGTCGTCGGCCGCGTCCTTCTTGCTGACGGCCTTCGCGGCCGTGGCAGCCTTCGCGGCGGCTTCCCTTGCGGCGTCGTCCCCGCTCGCGTAGGCGGTGGTCGCGCCGGCGGTCAGTGCGGCAACGCTGCAGGCGATGGCCAGGGCGGCTCGGATGGTCCGAGACATCTGGAAGTCCGTTTCTTCTCGATGGGTGGGGAGCCCGACGGGGTGGGGCGCGGGCGGTTCCCGGCGGCGCCGAGCCGGTCACGGGGGCGACCGGCTCGGCGGACGCGGGCGGGGTCAGGCCGTGGCCGGCTTGAGCTGCCAGCGCTGCGCGGCGGTGCCGTTGCAGTACCAGCTCTGCGCGTTGGCGCCTTCCTTGAGGCTGGCGTCCTTGATGTCCAGGCAGCGCAGGTCCGCGTGCAGGGGCCGCAGCTCGTAGAGTTCCTTGGCGACGTCGACCATCACCAGACGCCAGCGCATCTGGTCGCCGCCGCTGCACCACCACTGCTGCACGTTGGCGCCGGCCTGGGTGCCGCTGTTCTCCACTTCGAGGCACTTGCCGCTGTGCTTGACACGCACCTCGAAGGTCGCCGAACCGGTGGGGACCAGCTCGAAGAGCTGACTGTCCGCGCCGTCGGCGCACTGCGACTGAACGGCGTTGGCGCCGTTGCGGAAGCTGCCGTTGTCGATGGTGAGGCACTGTCCGCTGTGGGCCGCCTGCAGCTGGACGACCGCCGTCCGACCGGCGGTGGGGCGGGGCTCGGACTCGTCTGCGTGTGCCGTGGTGACGCTGCCGGCCAGCGCGGCGACGCCGGCGCCGATGGCCAGCGCGACTCGGGTGATCCGAGACATGGGGGGTGTTCCGTCCTTCTTGCTTCTTGAGGAGAGGAGTGGGTTCGCCGGGCGGAGCGTCAGCGCGCGAGCGGGGCGGAGATCTTCCAGGTGGCGTCCTGCGCGAAGTCCTTCTCGGCTTCGTAGCGCTGCTTGCCGCTCCTGTCGGCCGCGTAGAGGTCACCCTGGAACTGCCGCAGCCAGCGCCCCGACCTGCCCGCCGACTCGAAGGACGTGCCGGAGCCGGCCAGGCCCTTGCGGGCACACCAGCTGGCGTCCTTGCGGAATGCCTCGCTCTTGTCGTCGGCGGCCAGTCGGACCCGGAGGTCCTTCTGCATCAGGTAGTAGCCGGGCTTGCGGGCCGACTCGAAGGAGTAGCAGCCGGTCTGGCCGCCGAGGGCGGGCACGATGACCCAGGTGGCGTCCTCGCGGTCGGCCTGCCTGCCCTTTCCGTTGACGGGGGCGAGGAATGCCTCTCCCTTGTCCGCGTCGGACTGGCGGACGTACCAGCCGGCGAGTTGGGCACCGCTGGCCTGGAAGGACTGCCGCAGCGCCCGCTGCTGGCCCTCCATGAGGAACCGCGCGACGTCCTCGTCGCTACCGGCCAGCGCCTTCTTCGCCGCGGCGACCAGACCGGGGTGGACCCCCGTCTTCTCGGCGCGGGTCTGGATCTGCAGTGCCAGCCTGCGGTCCGCGTCGGCCCGCTTCTTGCGGAGGTTCTCGTAGTCGAGATTGTTGGCCTTCGTGGCGCCGGCGTGAAGGAACTCCTTCCAGTCCGCCGGGTTGGAGCTGAGCACCGCCCGCTGGGCCGCGGCGTACAGCTCGGTGTGCTGGCCGTCGGCGGGGGTGCGGCGCAGGAGTTCGCGGATGAAGTTGTCGTCGCTGAGCTCGAAGACGGAATCGGAGAACGTGACGTCGAAGCGCGTCTCGAAGAGCGTCGCGGTGCCCTTGCGGTCCTTCAGCTCCTCGCTCCGCTTGAGTTCCTGAGCCTCCTTCTCGGCCTTCTCCTTGAGCTCGTTGGCCACGTCCCGGTCGCGGGCCTCACGCGCTCCGGTGGCGATGAATTCCTGCCAGGACGCGGCATCACCGGCCAGCGCGCGGGCAGCCGCGTCCCGGACCTCCGGCCCGGAAGCCGGGTCCTTCATCACCTTCCGGATGAAGTTGTCGTCACTGAGCCCCAGCAATTCCGGGGTGACCGATATGCCGATCTTGATCAGGACCTGCTGCTTGGCGGTCCGCGCCGCACGGTCGGCAGCGGCCCGATCCTTCTCCCGCTGCTTGTCGACCTCGTACGCCTCGTGGATGCCGGTGGTGATGAACCGGACCTGGTCCGCGGCCGAGGTGCCGACCATCATGACCTCCTCGGCGGCCGTACGCACCGCTCGCAGGGCGTCGCCGGCATCCCTGGCCTTCTGCCACAGCGCGTGGATGAAGTCGCTGTCGCTGAGGAGCATCACGTCCGGGCCCGGGTCGAGGTGAACCACGGCAGCGGCGTTCACCCGCTGCTCGTCACCGGTCCCGATGTCCGCTGCCCTGGCCACCGAGTCCGTCGGCGCGGCAAAGGAAACCGGTGCGGCCACGCCGGTGACCGCCGCGAGCGCGGTGGCGGTCACGATCCCTCGCTTGACGGCCCTCCGCATTCCCGGGTTGTTGGTGCGGCTCTTGTCCATTCTGTGTTCAGTAACCCTTCCAGCGTCCCGTGGGCGCGGCCCGGAGCGTGCGGGCGGACGGAAACGCAACTCGGAGATTTCGCTTGCCGTCGGTCGACGGCTGATTGAGGGGGCAGCAGGCTGTTCCCGCTCATCCCTCTCGGGTCTCTGGCAGACTCGCTCGCCGGCCGATCAGGTAGCCGGCAGACCCGGGTGTGAGGCGAGGCCGGGAACGCGGAAGCTCCTGACGCCTTTGCCGTGGCGCATCCGCCCGAGCCGCGTGGCTCTTGGCCGGCGCATTGCCTGACGCCTCTTCCCGTTGCTCCTCGTTCCCACGGAAGCAGGACAGGGGGCGGGACATGCCCGACCGCTCCTGAACGGTGCCCGAAGCAGGCGTACGGGCCCGGCCTCCACGGTCATGACTGGTCGAATCCCCTGCCGAGCTATGCCCGTTGATGGCGGGCAGTATCCGTAAATGTCTGATTAAGTAAGTACCAGGTCTTGGTCAAAAGATTCAACGCCCATGAGTCGGCTCGAAGGGGTCGCCCACCCCCCTGAAGATGGCCTCTTGGCCCGCAGCCGCAAGGCGCGGAGGGTGTTGACGGCCAATCACAAAAAAGTTCGGCCATTTATCGAATCTTGACCAGAATGGGGTGACATGCCGTGCGTGAACCTGCAGTAACACTCCCCATCATGGGGAGGTGTTGACCTTTCCCGGTGTGCCGGTCCGGTCACCTTGGTTCCGTATGCCTGGACCGGGTTCCGCCGTGGTGCGAGCGGCGAACGCTCCGGCACCGGGAGGGTCCAGGCTTCGCAACCAAGAGGCGACCCCAGGCATGGTGGACGCAGGGGTCGTCCTCCTCGGAGGGAGCGCGACCCCTGCGTCGGCCGGGGAAGCGGTGCGGCGTCAGAACATCAGCCGGTAGGTGTCGTAACTCCAGCCGATCTTGACCGGGTTGTCGTACGGGTCCGGGGTGTTGCCGTTGCCCTTGTAGAGCATCAGGTCGCCACTGGGGGTGCGAGCCAGCAGGTCGGCGTTGCCGTCGCCGTCCACATCACCGGTGGAGAGCAGGGAGTCGTACCTGTTCCAGCCGTCGCCGATCTTCTGGCGGGCTTCGAAAGGGGCCTTCCAGTTGCCGGTGCCCTTGTAGAGCCACAGGGCTCCCGACTTGTCGCGAGCGACGATGTCGGCCCTGCCGTCACCGGTCAGGTCGCCCTGGCCGGCGATCTGGGTGTACTGGTCCCAACCGCCACCGATCGCGGTGCGCCCGGTCAGCCGGCCGTCGGAGTGGGCGAGGTAGACATACATCACGCCCGCCTTGTCGATGGCCATGATGTCGGGCTCCGGGTTGCCACCGAGGTCACCGGGGGAGAGGACCTTGTCGTAGATGTTCCAGCCCCCACCGATCAGGGTGGTCTCGGTTTCGAACTCGTCCTTCGGGGACGTGAAGCGCAGGTTGCCGTCAGCGTCCCAGGTGTAGAGCCCGTCGGCGAAGCCGTCCTTGTCGCGGTCGACGTTCTGTGCGGCCTTGAAGATGCCCCAGCCGGGTGCCACGCGAGTGCGCGGTTCGAACCCCTTGCCGTTCGGCATCTGCTGGTAGAGGTCACCGCCGCGCGTCACGCCCGAGAAGTGGAAGGTCGGGGAGCTCACCGCGCCCGGGGCGGTGCGCGCAGGCGTCGCCATGCGGCCCTCAGGGGCGTTCGGGGCCTTGCCCTTGGCGGCCCAGGGGACGGTCAGCTTCAGCGCCTGGGGCTGGATGTTCTGCAGAGGCGCCGGAACGGGGTCGGGGCTGTCGGCGGCTGCGGTTCCCGCGGTCGCACCCAGCAGGGTCGCTGTGAGCGCCGCGGTGGCGATCTTGGTGAGTGCGCGGCCACGCTTTCGGCCAGTACGGAAACCCACGTACTTCTCCATTTAGTTGGACATTGGTTGCGTCATGCCCCATAAGGCAGGATGGCATATTATTGACTCAATCTTTACAGGACAAATCCACGTGTCAACGGAGTCGCAGGCTCGTCGGTCCGCTAAGGCCGATCTGTCGGTGTCGTGGTGAAGTGATGCCTTGGTGCCTGGTAAGGGAGGGCATGGCTGCCATCTTCTTGAGGGGATGTCAACTTGCCTGCCGGCCCTCTCCGTTGCCGTTTGGCAGGGGTTTCGGGGTCTGGACAGGGCTGTGCCCCGGCTGTCGTGTGGGGAGGGTGCAGGGCTGCGCGGCCACGGTCGGTGGTGCCGGAAATCCGCGTTGGGGAGAGCGTGGAGCCGGTCCAGGGCCTCGACGATCGCGTCGGCTCAGGGCCTGCGTCTCGCCGGATGCAAGGAGCGGTGCCTGGCGGTGATGACGAGCTGGGCGGCAGGTAGAACTGCGGGTATGACGGTCTTCTTCTGCGCCAAGTGTGCTGTGCAACTCACCGGAGAACTCCGGCGGTTGCCTGCCGTTCCGGAGGTCTCGACAGATGAGAGGGACCGTGACAAGAAGACCTTCCTGGCGCCGTCGACGGTGCCGCGGGGCCATTACGCGATCGATCCGGAGCCGTGGGGCGCCCCCTTCGAACCCGATGGGGACGAGCTCAGGCGTCCAGCGGGGGAGCGTTCTCTGATGGTGCCGGCAGCGTGGGGCAATGTGGTTTCCGCCGGCCCACGGGACTCCGTGATCGTGCATCCGGACGACGTCCCCACGCTGACCGTGGGCATCCCCACCCGGAAGTTCTGGGGCTGTTGCGGCCCCCTGGGCACCGGGGGCCGCAACATGACCTGTACCTGCGGGACCCTCGTCGCCACTCTGGTCGCGGACTGCATGGGGCCGCACGAACTGCATCTCGACCCGATACGGGTGTATGCCTGGGACGGCTGACCGGACGGCGTCGCGTCGCCAGGAAGAGCGGCTTGCCCTCGAAGGGTGTCGCCGGCACGACGGTCGCCTCGGGCTATGCCTGTTCCGGCGGGACCGCGAACAGGGTGCGGAAGTAGGAACGGTCCGCCTTCTCCTCCACCATGCGGCCCTCGGCCTCCACCCAGGCATGGGCGCCGAACGGAAGGCGGGCCCGCACTCCCACCGCCCAGGTGGGCCAGGTGCCGCGCACTCGGCACAGCAGGACGGTCGCCAGCGAGCGGGGCAGGCATCCTTCGTCTCCGGCGCAGCGCAGGCTGACGGCCACCACGGCCTCCCTGGCGGCACGGGCCTCCTCATAGGTGGCCTCGCGGGCGCCCCTGCGCAACCGCGTCAGTATGGCGCGGATCCGGGCCGGCGGTTTGGCGGCCAGGCGTCTGGCGACGGCCACGGCGAGCAGCACCAGCAGGCGGCGGCCCGGGGAGAGCCGGACCTTCGTCCGGTGGGGGACGACCGAACTCACGCCTGCTCCACCACCTTGGCCTGCTGGAGACCGGTCAGCAGCCGCTCCACGTCCGCGCGGGCGTGTGGCTCGTCGACGTCGTAGGTGGCCATCAGCTGCTCGGTGGCCTCCTGCACCGTGCTGCCGCCGACGAGCGCGTGGAAGGTGAGGGTGGCGGACGCGTTGAGCTGCCAGTAGCGGCCGTCCCTGCCGTTCAGCAGGACGGTTCCGTACTCGGTGTCCACTGTTGAGACGTCGGGGTGCAGTCTCCAGGTCATCGTTGTCTCCTGCTCGGGGCCCGGGGCGGGCTCAGGGGCGGGTGGCGGCTGCCGGTCGGGCGGCCCGGGCCCACAGTTCACAGCTGAGCGCGGTCTGCATCGCGCCTTGGTGGAGGCTGTTGGTGTAGGGCAGGTCGAACAGCTCACGCAGCGGTTTCGGGTCGATGAGGCCCAGGGCGGCCAGGTGGGAACCGTCCCACAGTTCCGCGAGCTCCCGCCGGTGCCGCTCGAAGCCTTCGGCGACGAGGGTGGTGCCGTCGCCCTTGGTCCGTCGGGTCAGCACCCCTGGCGGCATGACGTCTGCCATCGCCGCCTTGATGAGGGGTTTGAACTCCCAGGGGGTGACGCGTTGTTCGGGCCGGACGGCCAGGCACGCCTGGATGACCCGGTCGTCGAGGAAGGGGGAGGTGTGGCTGAAGTCCCGGGTTTCGGTCAGCTGGTGGCACTGGCGGATCAGCCGTCCGGCGTCCTGGATGGCCAGCAGGTCGTTGTGCCGTCCCCGGCTGGGAGCGAGCGGCCGGGCCGTCTCGGCCGTGACCTGCAGGGTCCGGGTCACCATCTCCCTGGCGTCCGGGGTGAGCCAGGCGGGCAGGTCCGGGAAGTGGCCCCAGTCGGACAGCGGGCTCGGGGCGCGGCGGACGCGGCCGTGGGCCCGGTCCGTGAACCAGCTGGGGTAGGAGTCGCGCTCCAGCAGACCACGGGCCTCAACACCCCAGCCGGTACGGCGCAGTTGGGTCATCACCCTGAGGCGCTGGACGGCCAGCAGCGGCCGGCGGCGCAGCAGGTCGTGGTGGTAGGCCGGGTGCCCGCACAGCAGTTGGTCGCCGCCCAGCCCGTCGAGGTGCAGCCGCGAGCCGTGCGCCAGGGCCCGCTGGCGCACCGCGCGCAGTCGGGGTGCGCTCAGTACGGCCGTCGAGGGCTCGTCGGGAACGTCGTCCACCTCCACCAAGTCGCCGAAGAACGACGGCAGTTCGCGGTTCGAGTAGACGACGTGGTTGAGCTCCGACAGGCCGGCCGCGGCCTGCCTGGCCCACTGGGCGTCCTCGTCGGCCTGGTCGTCGTTCTCCATGGTGAAGGCGGTGAGCGAAGCCCGGTGCCGGGTGGCCAGCAGGGCGATGCTGGTGGAATCCATGCCGCCGGAGAGGTCCGCACTGAGGGGCTGGGTGCCG
>NZ_JBNHIN010000001.1:500067-502686 GCF_050054615.1 Streptomyces sp. YGL11-2 | reverse complement strand
CCCCCCCCCACGGCGTCGTCCAGCGCCTGGCGCAGCGACCGGCCGCCGTCGGCCAGTGACAGTACGGGTTCGGGGGCCTGCCACCAGCGTTGGACCAGCGGCCGCCGGCCGTCCGGGGGCAGTGCCAGGTACCAGCCCGGAGGCACTGCGGACACGTTGCGCCAGGGCGGCAGGTCGCCCAGTGGGTGCGGCAGTGCATCCAGGGTGCGCAGGGCAAGCAGGGCCGGGTCGAGCGGGGCGTCCAGAACGGTGGCGAGGACATCCGCACGGTCCGCGGCGACGGTGAGGGCGCCGAGGCCCCCGTGGAAGATCCGCCTCAGTCCGGATGCGGTGCCTTGTACGCGCAGCCGGCCGCGCACCGAGGCGATGAGGTGGTAGCTGCCGGCCCAGGCCAGGCCCAGCCCGTCGAGGTCGGTCACCTCGTTGATGCGGGAGGCCGCCGCGGCGAGTTCGTCCCGGGTCGCCGAGCAGTGGCCGATCACGGCGAGCCGGGTGTCGCCTTGTTCGGCGACCAGGGCTCGCCCTTCGGCCAGCCGGCCGGCCACACAGGGCCGGCCGGACCGGTGTTTCAGCAGGATGCGCACACCCTCCGTGGGGAGCCGGCCGACGGCGGCCGCCGCGCCATCGTCATCCGGCAGCGCGACGAAGTACTGCCAACCGGCATCGGCCATGTCAGTGTCCTTACGGGGAGTGCCGCATCGGCGTCGGCACTAGTGGAGCCTGTCGTAGAAGTGGAAAAGGTTCTCGTAGCCGGTCAGGCCGAAGTAGCCGGTGTCCTCCTGGAAGGAGCCACACTCGACCATCTTGGGGGCCTCGTAGACCTGGAGCTCGTTGGTCTCCTGGAGTTCGTTGCTCTGCATCACGGTTCACCTCCCCGTTCACTGGCGTGACGGCCCAGGGCGGAACGCGTTCCGATGCGGAAGAGTCCGCGGACGTCGGGATGACTCCCAACCAGCCGCCGGTCGACGGGACTTGCACCCCCGTCACCGCCCCCTGGGCTTGATCAAAAGGGAATCACGCAGCCCGCGGTGTTTCAAGATCTGCAATCGACTGTCTTATTACGAATATTCCGGAATGCCACCTCTTACTTTTGCCCCAACTGCCCCTCAAGTCACACGGGTTGCACTTTTCGGGGCGCATGGTCCGGCTGTCGACGGTGCACGGGGGCGAGAGGGAGTCGTCCGGACCGGTGTCGGTGCCGGCCGGGGCCCCGTGGCGCGGGCCCCGGCGTGCGGGCCGGGCGGTCCGCCCCCTGTTCCGCTTCGCGCCCCGTGGAGCGCCTGCGGTGCGTGTCCGGTCGGGCAGCTCATCGTTCTCATCACACAAGCACACCTCCCTCTCTCAAGGAGTCCTTGATGCGACGAGTTCTTACGGCAGTGGGTATGGCCGCCGCCGCGATGACGCTGGGGTCGGCTGCCGGAGCGCAGGCCGCGGACTTGCCGAAGACCCCTGACGTGGGCGGGCTGACCAATGTCGACGGCGTCGGCGGCCAGTTGGGCGGGGCCGGGCACACGGCGACGAAGGTCGCGGGAGATGTCGGGGGCCAGGTCGTCGACAACGCGGTTCCCGCGGCGAGCCAGGCGTCGGGTGCGGCAGTGGGCCAGGCGGCGCCGACGCTGACCGGGGCCACCGGTACCGCCACGGGCTCGGCCGCCGGGCTGACGGCCGAGACCGCGAAGGCGGGCGCGCAGGGTGGCGGCCTGCTCGGCGGGCTGCCCACCGACGAGCTGAGCACCGGCGCGCTGCCCACCAAGGCTCTGTCGGCCAAGGGCCTCCCCGGCAAGGGCCTGTCCGCCAAGGGCCTGTCGACCAAGGGGCTGGCGCCCACGGGCAGCCTGCCGATGAAGGGCCTGCCTGTCGTGGGCTGACCTCCGGCGACGCGTGCACATTCCGGCCCCGCTCCGCTCCCGTTCGTTCCGGGGGCCGGCGCGGGGCCGTTGCCGTGTGCGGTGTGGCGCGTCGGAGTTCGCCGGCAGGGGGCATGGTGTGCGGGCCGCCGGGCGGTGAACTGCCGTTGTCCGGGGTGGAGTTTACGGTGTGATGGGGGAGGAAGCGGATAATCCGCCGCAGTTCTGGGACATATCAGGATCGTCGCTGGGTACCCCCGGAGTGATGGCCCGGCCGGCGAGCGTCGTACCGCACGTTGCCGTATGCGGGGGCCGCGCCGGCCGGGGGCCAGTACCCTCGTGCCTTTCCTGGGTTGTCGCACGAGGGGGCACCGCGGTGCTGAAGCTCTACTACCGGTTGGTGTATTGGAAGAGACGGCTGGGGCGCGCGCTGGGCGTGCGGCGTACGGGGCCGGTTCCGGGGCCCCGCGCGGCGTACGGGGCGGCGCCGCGGCGGAGCGCGCGGGTGCGGCAACTTGCCCGGCGCGCACGGCCGTTGCTGGTGTTCGCGGTGATGGTGCTGATAGTGGTGGTGGCCTCGGCGCTGCTGGGGTGGCGGGACGACACCTTCGGGGCCGGGCCGCGGGAAGGCGGCACGACCGTCGTCCAGCCGTCCGGTGAGCTGGGGCGCGGCGGGCCGTCGTCGGTCTGCGACCGGCCGGGCACGGCGTGCGCGGTGGCGGTGAAGGAGTGAGCGGCGGGCGGGCGGGCCGCGGGGGTGCGGCGGCCCGCC
>NZ_JBNHIN010000001.1:464340-499964 GCF_050054615.1 Streptomyces sp. YGL11-2 | reverse complement strand
CGCGGGGGTGCGGCGGCCCGCCCGCGGTTCGCTCCGCCCCCGGCCTCCGCCGCTCGGGCGCCCGTCCCTCAGGCGCCCGCCGCCCGGATCGCTGCCGCGGGGATCGCCGTCGCCGTCCCGCTGACATGCGACCGCGGGTCGCCCGCCCGCAGGTCGACGGTCAGCAGGCCGGGGCGGCCCAGGTCGTGCCCCTGATGGAGGGTGAGCGTCACCGGGGCGGTGACCAGGCCCAGGGCCCGGGTGTACGCGCCGAAGGCCGCCGCCGCGGCGCCGGTGGCCGGGTCCTCCACGACGCCGCCGACCGGGAACGGGTCGCGGACGTGGAAGACCGTGTCGCTCTCCCGCCAGACCAGTTGGAGGGTGGTCAGGTCCAGGCGGCGCATCAGGGCCGCCAGCCGGTCGAAGTCGTAGTCGAGGGCGGCGAGCCGGTCGCGGGTGGCGGCGCCGAGGACCAGGTGGCGGGCCCCGGCGTAGGCGATGCGGGGCGGCAGCGCCGGGTCGAGGTCGGCGGCGGGCCAGTCCAGGGCGGCCAGTGCCTCGTCGAGGTCGGCCGCGGCGACCGGGGCGATGTGCGGTTCGACGCTGGTGAGGGTGGCCCGGAGGGCGTCGCCGTGCCGGGCCACGGTGACCGGCACCGGGCCCGCCTGGGTGGCGAAGACGAAGTCGCCGGGGCCGGTGCGCTCGGCGAGGGCGACCGCGGTGGCGACCGTCGCATGGCCGCAGAACGCGACCTCGGCGAGCGGGCTGAAGTACCGGATGGTGAAGGCCCGTCCGGGCTCGCCCAGCCCCTCGGGCGGGGCGGTCAGGAACGCGGTCTCCGAATAGCCGAGGTCGGCGGCGACGGCCAGCTGCGCGGCGTCGTCCAGCCCGGCGGCGTCCAGGACCACGCCGGCCGGGTTGCCGCCCTCGGGGTCGGTGGAGAACGCGGTGTAGCGGAGGATCTCGGGGGTGCGGGCGGTGTCCCCGGCGGTGGCGTCGTGTGTCATGGCCGGGGAACCTCCCGCCACCGCCCGGCTATTCCCGGGCGCCCCGGAGGGCGTCAACCCCGCCCGATGTACGGCATGTTCGTCGCCAGCACCGTCGCGAACTGCACATTGGCCTCCAGGGGAAGCGCCGCCATGTGCACCACCGTCCGGGCCACGTCGGCCGCGTCCATCACCGGCTCGACCTCCGTCCGGCCGTTCGCCTGGAGGATGCCGGTCTGCATCCGGCCGGTCATCTCGGTGGCCGCGTTGCCGACGTCGATCTGGCCGCAGGCGATCCGGTACGGACGGCCGTCCAGGGACAGCGACTTGGTCAGCCCGGTCATCGCGTGCTTGGTGGCGGTGTACGCGATGGAGTGCGGCCGGGGCACATGCGCGGAGATGGAGCCGTTGTTGATGATCCGGCCGCCCTGCGGGTCCTGCGCCTTCATCGTGCGGAACGCGGCCTGGGCGCACAGGAACGCGCCGTTGAGGTTGACGTCGACGACCGACCGCCAGTCCTCGTAGGAGAGTTCGTCCAGCGGGGTGGGCGGCCCGAAGGCGCCCGCGTTGTTGAAGAGCAGGTCCAGCCGGCCGAAGCGGTCCCGTACGGCCGCGAAGAGGGCGTCGACCTCGTCGGGCCGGGTGACGTCGGTGGGTACCGGGACGGCCGCGGGGCCGTCGATGCCCGCGTACCCGACCTGGCGGGCGGTCTCCTCCAGGGCCGCCGCACGCCGGCCGGCCAGCACCACGGTCCAGTTGGCGGCGATCAGCGCCAGTGCGACCGCCCGCCCGATGCCGGAGCCGGCGCCGGTGACGACGGCCACCCTGCGGGCCGCCGCCGTGCCCTCCCGCGCCTCCTGGGGCGCCGGAGCCCTCTGCGGTGTCCCGGCCCGCGAGGACGGCGCCGGGAGCGTCGGCCGGGCCGCGGTCGCCGTCCCGCCCACCTGCCCGGCCCGTGCCACCGGCGTCGCCTGTGCGGCCCCTGACCGCTCTGTGTTCTGTGCCATGGCGGCAGCGTAACGGCGTACGGGGAGCGAACCGGGCGACGCCCCACCGGGCCGTGGTCCGGCCGCCGTTGGCCCGGTGGCGGGCGGTCCGATCGCCGCGGGGTGCGGACCGGCGCGGGCCGGACGTAGGTCCTGACCGACGGGTCGGGGTCGGAAAGCCCTAGGTCGAAAGGACTGCACCCATCCGCCCTGGGCGCCGGCCGCCGCGTGCCACCATGGTGCGGCCATCACCAACCCATGGAGACACTCATGACGGAGCCCGGGGCCAGAGCCGCCGCGAGCACGGACGAACCGAGCGGCGAGCGCGCCGACCGGCCCGCCATAGCCGGGCGGGTCCCGGCACCGGCCGCACCGGCCGCACTGCCCGGGGCCCGCCGCACCGGCCTCCTCGTCACCCTCGTCCTCGGCGGTCTCACGGCCGTCCCCCCGCTCTCCATGGACATGTACCTGCCGGCGCTGCCGCAGGTCACCGCGGCCCTGCGGAGCCCGGCCGCCACCGTCCAGCTCACCCTCACCACCTGCCTGGCGGGCATGGCCCTGGGCCAGATGATCGTCGGCCCGATGAGCGACAAGTGGGGACGCCGCCGCCCGCTGCTCGCCGGCATGGTGATCTACGTCCTGGCGACCGCCCTGTGCGTCGTCGCCACCAACGCCGAACTCCTCATCGCCTTCCGCCTGTTGCAGGGCCTGGCGGGTGCCGCCGGCATCGTCATCGCGCGGGCGGTGGTGCGCGATCTCTACGACGGTGTGGCGATGGCCCGGTTCTTCTCCACCCTCATGCTGATCTCCGGGGTGGCGCCGGTCGTCGCCCCGCTCATCGGCGGCCAGATCCTGCGGATCACCGACTGGCGCGGGGTCTTCGTCGTGCTGACCGCCGTCGGGCTGCTGCTCACCCTCCTCGTATGGCGCCGGCTTGACGAGACCCTGCCGCCCGAGCGCCGGCACCCGGGCGGCCTGGGCCAGGCCCTGCGCACCATGCGCGATCTGCTCGCCGACCGGGTCTTCTCCGGCTACCTCCTCGTCGGCGCCTTCGCCTTCGCGGCGCTCTTCGCGTACATCTCCGCCTCGCCGTTCGTCATCCAGGAGATCTACGGCGCCTCCCCGCAGACCTTCAGCCTGCTCTTCGGCGTCAACTCCGTCGGGCTGGTGGCGGTCGGCCAGATCAACGGCAAGCTGCTGGTCGGCCGGGTCTCCCTGGACAAGGTGCTGGGCACCGGCCTGGCGCTGGTCGCGCTCGCCGGGGCCGGCCTGCTGCTGATGTCGTCCGGGCTCCTGGGTCGGGTCGGCTTGGTGCCGATGGCCGCCGGGCTGTTCGTGCTGATGTCCGCGATGGGCCTGGTCATGCCGAGCACCAACACCCTGGCGCTGCTGCGCACCCCGCACGCGGCCGGCTCCGCCTCCGCGCTGCTGGGCACCTCCACGTTCCTGCTCGGCTCGGTGGCGTCCCCTCTGGTGGGCGTCGCGGGCGAGCGGACCGCCGTACCGATGGCCGTCGTACAGCTGTCGTGTGCCGTTCTCGCGCTCGTGAGCTTCCTGGGAATGTGCCGACCGTGGCAGCGTAGGGGGGACGGCCCCGCGCACTCCGGCGGCGAGAGGACCAGGCTCTGAACGCACCCAGGCTCCGACACGGCACACCGGCCCAGGCGGGACTGGACCCCGCCTGGATGGAACGGCTGGTCGGCGGCGTACGGGCACTGCCCGACGGCCGTCCGCCGTGGTGTGCCGGAGCCGTGGTGCTGGCCGGCCGCGGACCGGTGGTCGCCGCCGAGGCGGCGGCCGGCTGGGCGGTGCGCTACGGCAGCTACGACCCCGAGCGGGACCGCGGCGTCGAGCTGCCCCGCGACCTGTGGGAGCCGATGCGGGTCGGCACCGTCTTCGACCTCGCCTCGCTCAGCAAGCTCTTCACGGCCATCGCCGTGGTCCAGCAGATCGAGCGCGGCCGGCTGTCCCTCGACGAGCCGGCCGCCGCGCACCTCCCCGCCTTCGCCCCCGGCGTCACCGTCCGCCGGCTGCTGGGGCACACCTCGGGACTCGCCCCCGAACTCCCCTTCCACGACCACCGGGAGCGCACCGCCCAACTCGCGCTGCTGTGGGCGGAGGCCGCCGCCCCGTCCGGCGGCCCGCACGCCATATACCGCTACTCCGACCTGAACCTCATCGCCCTCCAGCTGATCCTGGAACGGCTCACCGGGCGCCGCCTGGACGCCCTGATCCGCACCGGCATCACGGGCCCGCTGGGCATGGCCAGTACCTCCTACGGCCCGCTGGGGCCGCAGGGCGTGGCCGCGACCGAGGACCAGCGGCGGCCCTGGGCCAAGGCGGACCGCGGCATGGTGCGCGGCGAGGTGCACGACGAGAACGCCTGGGCGCTGGGCGGGGTCGCCGGGCACGCGGGGCTCTTCTCCACCGCCCAGGACCTGGCCGTCCTGTGCCGGGCGCTGCTCAACGGCGGCGCGTACGGCACCGCCCGGATCCTCGGCCCGGACGCGGTCGCCTCGCTGCTCGACCCGCCCGGTCTCGGCTTCGGCGTCGACCAGCCGTACTTCATGGGCGAACTGGCCGGCCGGGGCGCCGCCGGGCACACCGGCTTCACCGGCACCAGCCTGGTCCTGGACCGGGCCACCGACACCTTCCTCATCCTGCTGGCCAACACCGTGCACCCGCGCCGCCGCGACGGCGGCAGCGCCCCGCGCGCGCTGGCCGCGACCCGGCTGGCCCGCGCGGTGGCGCGGGCCGGCTGAGCGGCCGGACCGGGCGCGCCCCCGGGCCCCGTAAAATCTGCGGAATGCACGACGAACTGCGCGCCGCCCTGGCCGGCCTGCTCGACGGCCTGCCGCCCAAGCAGGCCGCGCAGGCCGTGGACCGGCTGATCGCCAACTACCGGGGCCGTACCCCCACCGACGCCCCGGTGCTCCGGGACCGCAGCGACGTCGCCGCGTACGCCGCCTACCGCATGCCCGCGACCTTCGAAGCCGTACGGGCCGCGCTGGCCGCCTTCGCGGCGCGGGTCCCCGGCTGGTCCCCGGCCGCCCACGTCGACATCGGCGGCGGCACCGGAGCAGCCACCTGGGCCACCGCGGCCACCTGGGACGGCGTGCGCAGCACGGTCCTGGACTGGGCCCAGCCCGCCCTCGACCTCGGTCGCGAACTGGCCGCCGGAGTCCTGCCGGACACCACGTGGCAGCGGCAGGTCATCGGCGACGCCCTCACCGTCCCGGACGGCACCGACCTGGTGACCGTCTCCTACGTCCTCGGCGAGCTGCGCCCCGAGGCGCGCCGCGCGGTGGTCGCCGCCGCGGCCACCGCCGACTCCGTCGTGCTGATCGAACCGGGCACCCCGGAGGGCTACCTCCGCATCCGCGAGGCCCGCGAGCAGCTGATCGCCGCCGGTCTGCGCATCGTCGCGCCGTGCCCGCACAGCGCCGCCTGCCCGATCGTCCCGGGGGAAGACTGGTGCCACTTCTCCGTCCGGGTCAGCCGCTCCTCCCTGCACCGCCAGGTCAAGGGCGGCTCCCTCGCCTACGAGGACGAGAAGTTCAGCTACGTCGCCGCCACCCGCCGCGATGCCGCGCCGGCCGCCTCCCGGGTCGTCCGCAAGCCCCAACTCCGCAAGGGCCAGGTTCTGTTGGAGCTGTGCACCGCGGACGACGGCCTCCGGCGGAGCACGGTCACCAAGCGTCAGGGCACGGTCTACCGCGCGGCCCGCGACGCCGCCTGGGGCGACGACTGGCCCCCGGCCTGACCCTCCACCGAGGGCGCACCCCCGGTGGCACCCCGCTGGGAGCCTGCCATCGGGGGCACAACTTCAGCCTTTCTGCGTCCGCTCCTGCATTTTCCGTAGCAGCTCGCGGCGGTTCGGGTCCTCGCGGCCTCCCCGGCCGCTCCGCCCGCTGCCCGTGGCGCCGCGCAGCGCGCCGCGGGAGAGCTTGCTGCGCGTACCGCCGACACCGAGCATGCCAGCCGCATTTCCCTTGCTCATGAGGTGAGTTCCCTTCTCCGCACCGTCTGCGAGACGGGACGTCTCGCTCACGCCCCATCCTCAAACGAGACGATCCGTATTGTCAAGACGATACGTCTCGCCTCTTCCTCGCTACACTCCGCCCATGGCCAACAAACCAGCCCCCGACGCCTCCCGCCGCAGCGAACGTTCCCGCCGCGCGATCTTCGACGCCGCCCTCGCCCTGGTCGGCGAGGTCGGCTACGAGAAGCTCACCATCGAAGGCATCGCCTCCCGCGCAGGCGTCGGCAAGCAGACGATCTACCGCTGGTGGCCCTCCAAGGCGGCCGTCCTCCTCGACGCCTTCGGTGCGGTCGTCGACACGTACGACCAGGAGGGGCTGCCCGACACCGGCGACCTCGCCGCCGACCTCAAGACCGTCCTGCGGGCCACCGCCGACGAGTTCAGCGACGCGGCCTGGCAGGCCCCCTACCGTGCTCTGGCCGCGGCCGGCGCCAATGACGAGGAGCTCTCCCGCACCTTCGTCGGCCGCCTCATGGAGCCCGGCATCCGCGTCTACGTCGAGCGGCTGCGCTCCGCCCAAGAAGCCGGCGAGGTGGCCCCCGACCTCGACGTCCGGATCGCCGCCGAGATGCTGCTGAGTCCCTTCTCACAGCGGTGGCTGATGCGCACCGGCGAACTGACCCACGACTACGTCGACACCCTTGTCGACCAGGTGTTGCGCGGTCTGCGCCCGCGCGACTGACCGCACCGGGCGGTCGGTCGGCGATGGCGTGAATTGCCCCTGTTCGCCCGTCCCGCGTTCACTCCGGATCCGCACACCGGTCACCTGGCGCCCAGGATGGTGGCAGCATTGATCCCAGACCACCGCTCGAAGTGAGGGGATAGATGGAACGCAAGAGCAGGTTCTCCCAGTGGCTGCGCCGGCCGAAGAGCGGATCGGACGGCGGCGATACGGACACGGGATCAGCGGCTGCGCGCGGCCGTGCGGACCTGCTGCTGGCGGCGGCCGACGCGGGCTTCCCGGTCGCCCCCGCCGCCCACCCCTCCGGCTACGGCTGTTCCTGCGAGCGCATCGGCTGTCCCACCCCGGGACGGCATCCCATCTCCTTCGGCTGGCAGACCGTCGCCACCACCGACCGCGACAAGGTCGCCGCCTGGGTCCGCACCCTCCCGCAGGCCAACTTCATCACCGCCACCGGCATCGCCCACGACGTCCTCGACGTCCCCGTCGAAGCGGGCCGCAGCGCCCTCGGCCGGCTGGACGCGGCGGGCGTCGACGTCGGACCGGTCAGCCTCAGCGGCGCCGGCTTCGGGGACGGCCGGATGCTGTTCTTCACCGCCACCCGCGGCACCCCGGACGACGAGGACGAGTGGTGGCCGTGCGAACTGGACTGCCACCCCGAGACCCTCGACGAGCATCCGGGCCTGCGCTGGCACTGCCGCGGCAGCTATGTCCTCCTGCCGCCCTCGACCCTTCCCGGCGAGCAGCCCGCGGTGACCTGGCTGCGCGGCCCCGAACTCCCGCTGCCCGACCCGCTGACGCTGCTGGAGTCGCTGACCGACGCCTGTGCCGCGTTCATCGACCGCGAGCCCGACCACGAGACCGCCGCCTGGCCGATCGGCCGCTGACCGCTCCGGTACGGAGCCGGCGCCCGACGGTGAAGGGGCCGCCGGCTCCCGCCGACAGCCCCCCGCGCGCCGCCCCGGCCGCGAACGCCGCGGCTACAGCGCCCTGGCCGAGGTCTTCGCCTCGATCCGGTTGAGCACCGTGATCTTGCCGCCGGCGCTCTTCGCCGGGACCGTGACCGCCTGGCCCGAGACCGTGGTGAAGGCCATCCGCGTGGTCTTCTTGTCCGGTCCCTCCACGATGCCGCGCAGGCTGGGCGGCACGGTGATCATCAGGCCCGGGGAGACCGTCTTCTGCTGGTGGTAGATGGTCGAGAAGAACACCAGCGCACCGCCGTCCGTGGTCCGCAGCGCCACCGGCGGGTACTCCGACGCCTGGTCCTCCCACTGGATGCGGGCGCCGGGCTGGTTGGCGTCCCGGGCGCGCTGGGCCCGCCACTGGTCGGTGTTCGGCCCCGGCGCGAAGGAGCCGCCCTTGCCGGTGTTGAGGTAGTCGGCGTAGCTCTGGCCGAGCTTGCCCGGGTCGACCGTCAGCCCCGACGAGCCGTCGGTGGGCACCGCCTCCGCGTAGCCGTCCGTGACCTTCAGCTCCGGGGACGTGTTGCTGTCGAACGTGGCCAGGTAGACGGCCCGCCACTTCGCGCCGACGGCGTCCCGGCTGAACACCAGGAACCAGCGCGTGTTCTCGCCGCTGCGGTTCCTGCGGTTGCTGAGCGCGTCCCCGACGAAGAACTTCGGCCAGCCCTTCTGCTTGGGCACGGTGAAGTGCGCGTCCGTGAAGCGCAGTGGCGCGAACCGCGGGTTGCCGTTCGGCTGGATGCCGTGCGCCGCCTTTATCCCGGCCTGGTCGATGGCGAGCAGCGCACCCGCCTCGAACGAGGTGTTCACCTGCGGATCGAGCGTGCGGTTGGCCTTGTTGAAGCCGTCGGTGAAGTGCTTGAGCGCCTGCGCGGCGTCCGCCTTCGACACCGCCGGCAGGATCTCCCGCTCGCCGTGCACCGTCATGCAGCCGCTCAGTATCACCAGCGCCGCCGCTGTCGACGTCAGTGTTGCGGGCACCCGGAACGGCGACCTGCGTGTCATGGGGCTCGGGCTCCTTCGGGGCGACCGGGGCGGACTGGATGGCCGCCGGGGTGGCACGATTCGGCGCAACCCTACCCGGGCTGCGCGAGAACAAGACTGCGGGGATCGGATACGGCGCCCACACCGTGATCTGACGGGCACTCGGCCCGGTGGCCGCCGGCACCGACCGTAGGCCGAAGTTCTAGTTAGGTTAGGCTTACCTAACTAGCTTTTCCGCTGTGAACTTCCTCGGGAAGGGGTCCCATGCGCCGTCACCGCCACCTCCGGCTCCATACCCACACAGACACCCGCCCCCGCACCCGCGTCCGCGCCGGCGCCCGTGTTCGGGTGCTCTGCGCGGGGCTGCGGCGAGGGCTGGTCCGGGTGGTCGCCCCCGAGTTCGGAACGGCTCCCCGCCGCACCGCCACCGCCCCCGCGCCCGGACGCCCCCGCCCGGACTCCGGTGCCCCGGCGTGCTGTTGAATGCGGGGATGACCGACGCGAAGGACGTGAAGGGCGCAACCGCCGTCGAGGGCGCCGCCGTAGCAGCCGTGGCCGGTGCCGTGGACGTGGACGTGGAAGTGCTGCGGGTGTTCTGCGGGCCGGAGGGCGCCGGCGGCAATCTGCTGGGCGTCGTGAGCGACGGCGCCGCCCTCCCCGACCCGGCCGCCCGCGCCGCTCTCGCCGCCGAACTCGGCTTCAGCGAGACGGTGTTCCTCGACGACGCCGCCCGCGGCACCGCCGACATCCACACCCCCAGCGTCCGGCTCCCCTTCGCCGGCCACCCCCTCGTCGGCCTGGCCTGGCTGCTGCGGAGCCAGGGCCGCCCGCCGGCCGTGCTGCGCCCGCCGGCCGGCGAGGTCGCGGTCCGCTACGACGGGGACCTCACCTGGGTACGCGGGCGCGCCGAGTGGGTCACCCACCGGACCACCGAGCGGTACCCCTCCGCCGCGGCGGTCGACGCGCTGCCCGCGCCGCCGCCGGGGGAGGGCTGGCTCTACGCCTGGGCCTGGCTGGACGAGCCCGCGGGCGTGGTCCGCGCGCGGGCGTTCCCGCGGCGCGGGGACACCATCGTCGAGGACGAGGCCACCGGCGCCGCCGCCCTGCTCCTGACGCATCAGCTCGGACGCCCACTGGACATCCGCCAGGGCGCCGGCTCGCAGATCCGCACGCGGACGTATCCGGACGGCACGATCGAGGTCGGCGGACGGGTGCGCGCCGAGACCGCGTAGCGCCGCGGGGCGGAAGGCCGCGTGGTGGGACGGCCGGCTCGCCGTGCGGCCTTCCGCATCCCGCTACGCGCTCATCGGGAACTGCTCGCCCAGCTCCCGGAACACCGCGCTGTTCAGCGCGAACGCGCGCCTGCACTCGTCGACCACCCGCTGCTTCTCCAGGTCGTCCACCGGCAGCGCGTCCAGGAGTTCGCGGTATTCGCGCTTGAAGGCGGCGGGGTTGGCTATCTCCTCGAAGACGTAGAACCGGACGCCGTCGCCCTTGCGCGCGAAGCCCCAGGTCTTCTCGGCGGTGCCGCGGATGATCTGGCCGCCGGAGAGGTCGCCGAGATAGCGGGTGTAGTGGTGGGCGACATAGCCGGCCGGCCAGTCGCGGGCGCAGACCGCGATCCGGTCGGCGTACGCGGCGGTGGCCGGCAGGGGCGTGAGGCCGGTCCGCCAGGAGGGGCCGCCGAGATGGGCGAGGTCGCGCTCCAGCTCGGTGGTGCGGGCCAGCTCCGGGCGGATGAAGGGGCCCGCCACTGGGTCGGCGCCAAGGGCCCCGGAGGCGTCCTCCAGCGCGCGGTAGACGAACCAGAGCTGCTCCGTGTAGCGCCGGTAGGCGTCGACGCCGAGCCTGCCGCCGAGGAGGTCGCCCATGAACGAGGAGTTCTCGGCCTCGGTGTGCTGCGCGTGGGACGCGGTGCGGATCACCGTGGAGAACGGTGTGGACGGCGTGAACGGCGTGGACGGCACGGACGGGGTCGGGCTGGACGCTTCCAAGGCGGACCTCCGGGGGCCGGGGGAGCGGACGGGAACAGGCCGGCGTCGCGGGGACGTCGCGCCCCGGGAACGCGGGGCGCCGCAGCCTGGTAACTCGGCGTTACCCAACTACGGCGGATCGCCCCGGTCAATGTGTTCCCGACAAGCTGTCGGTAAAAACCCTACCTCTGTCCGAATGAGGTCTGCATCAGGGCTGCGTCAGGGAAGCATCAGGGCAGCGTGAGGATCTCCGCCCCGGTCTCCGTCACCACCAGCGTGTGCTCGAACTGCGCGGTCCGCTTGCGGTCCTTGGTGACCACCGTCCAGCCGTCCTCCCACATGTCGTACTCGTACGTGCCCAGCGTCAGCATCGGCTCGATGGTGAAGGTCATCCCGGGCTTGATGTCCGTGGCGTGGTGCGGGCTGTCGTAGTGCGGAACGATCAGGCCGGAGTGGAAGGACGAGTTGATGCCGTGCCCGGTGAAGTCGCGGACCACGCCGTAGCCGAAGCGCTTGGCGTACGACTCGATGACCCGGCCGATGATGTTGATCTGGCGGCCCGGCCTGACGGCCTTGATCGCGCGGTTGAGCGCTTCACGGGTGCGCTCCACCAGCAGCCGGGACTCCTCGTCCACGTCGCCGCACAGGTAGGTGGCGTTGTTGTCGCCGTGCACGCCGTGGATGTACGCGGTCACGTCCAGGTTCACGATGTCGCCGTCCCGCAGGACGGTCGAGTCCGGGATGCCGTGGCAGATGACCTCGTTGAGCGAGGAGCACAGGGACTTGGGAAAGCCGCGGTAGCCGAGCGTGGAGGGGTAGGCGCCGTGGTCGCACATGAACTCGTGGGCGACCCGGTCCAGTTCATCGGTCGTCACGCCCGGCGCGATCAGTTTGGCGGCCTCCGCCATCGCCTGCGCGGCGATCCGGCCGGCGATCCGCATCCGCTCGATCGTGTCGGAGTCCTGCACCTCGGGGCCCGTGTACGGGGAGGGTGCGGCCTTGCCGACGTACTCGGGGCGCGGGATCGAGGCGGGGACGGGGCGGGTGGGGGAGATCTTCCCCGGGACAAGAAGCGACTGGCCAGACATGCCAGCGAGTGTATCCGCGGGCCGTCGGGCAGGATGGTGGCACAGGAGCCAGGTACGGGAGGCGGCAATGGCGCTGTTCAAGCGGCGGACGGTCGGCAAGCCGGGCGAGTGGTTCTACTGCCTCAAGCACGGGACGGTCGAGGAGGGCCCCCAGTGCCGGGCGGCCGACCGCTTCGGCCCGTATGCCACCCGCGAGGAGGCGGCCCACGCCATGGAGACCGCGCGCGAGCGGAACCTGGAGTGGGAGACCGACCCCAAGTGGCACGACATGGGGAAGAGCCAGGGCGACGACGGGGGCGAGCCCCGGTCCTCGTAGGACGTCCCCCCGACCTGGTGGTAGGACGTCCGACGGGTCCTCGTAGGAGGACGCCCCCGGTCCTCGTGGGGCGCTCTCCGTCCTCGTGGGCGGTGGGCCGGGTCGGTTGCCGCGGCAGGGTGGCTACCAGCGGGGCGGGGGCGGGGCGGAGAGACTGTCGGCGAGGCGGGAGAGGCGGTCGCGGAAGCGGCGGTAGCGCCGGGGCGCGGGCCCGCCGTTCTCCCCGGCGGCGGCGCTGACCAGATGCTGGACGGTGTCCAGGTCCAGGTCCTGGCCCTGCGCGGCGCCCTCGGGCGGGGGCGGGGGAGCGGCCAGCGCGTCGTGGGCCAGGGAGTGCAGATCGCGGTCGCCGCCGTCCAGGGCGAGCACCGTGGCGCCGTTGCGGCGGGCGTCGTGCACCCGCTCCAGCAGCCCGGCGCCGGGCTGCCCCGGCGTCACCACCAGCAGCGTCGCACCGCGCCCGGCCGCCGCCAGCCGTCCCAGCCCGACCGCGAGATGCGCGGGCGCCCCGCCCGGGACCCGGTGGCGCACCAGCGTCGGTGACAGCTCCGGCAGGCCCGACCAGGCGGCCTCGTCGTCCAGGTGGGCGGCCAGGTGCCAGGGCTCGTACGTGGCGCTGCCGACCAGCAGCAGCCCACCGCCGTGCGGGGCGACCGCGGCCCGCAGCGAACCGGCGAACCGGCGGCTGGCCTGCACCCACTCGGTTCCGGCGAGGACCTCGCGCAGCAGGGCGACTCGTACGGCATCCATGGCGCGGCATACTGCCGCAGCGCCGAGCCGCCGGGGGGCCGCTCGGTGCGGCGTCACCCGTACGGAGGCCGGGCGGGGATGCCGGAGGGGAGCGCCGGGTGAGGGGGCGGGACGCGGGCTTCTGGCCACGGGGCAAGGGTGCTGGTGTCCGGCCGGGAGGCCGGCCGCCCGGTTACGGGGCCGGCCGCAGGCCCGCGTCACTCAGCCGACGTCCTACCTCCCTCACCGCTTCCTCGCTCAGCGGGACCTGTGGCAGCGCCGTGGCGCGCCCGTCGATCACGCCGAGGAGCTGGAGCGCCGCCTTGAAGGCGCCCAGGGCCGAGGAGCTGCGGCCCATCTCGCTCTCCGGGCCGGCGTCGGTCATCGCGAACAGGGCGACCAGGCGCTCCTGTTCGGCGGCGGCCCGGGGCCACTCGCCGGCCCGCGCGGCGTCGTAGAGGCGGACGTAGCCCGCTGGGTCGACGTTGCCCAGGCCCGGGACGACGCCGTCCGCGCCAGCCAACAGGGCGGCGTCCGCGGTGAGTTCGGAGCCGGTGAGGACGGCGAAGCCGGGCGCCGGGCCGGTCGCGCGGGCGGTTCGGCCGCCGAGGGAGACCAGCAGCCGGCGCAGCGAGCCGTCGTCGCCGCTGCTGTCCTTCAGCCCGGCGAGCGTGCCGTCCGCGGCCAGCTCGCGGACCAGGGCCGGGGTCAGCTTGTTGTGTACGGCCGCGGGGATGTCGTACGCGACGAGGGGCAGGCCGGCGGCGGTGCGCAGATGGCGGAAGTGGGCGGCGATCTCGCGGGGGTGGGTGCGGGTGTAGAAGGGGGCGGTGGCGACCAGCGCGTCGGCGCCCAGCCGGGCGGCGGTCCTGGCGTGGTCGAGCACGCGGGCGGTGGTGGTGTCGATGACGCCGGCGAGCACCGGGACCCGGCCGCGTGCGGCCGTGACGACGGTCTCCAGGGCGACCGCGCGCTGACGGTCGGTCAGGTAGGCGACCTCGCTGGTGGAGCCGAGCGCGAACAGGCCGTGGACGCCCCCGTCGAGGAGGTGCTCGACCAGGCGGGCCAGGGAGGCGGTGTCGACCTCGCCGCGCGCGTCGAGCGGGGTGCAGACCGGGGGGATGACGCCGTGCAGCGGGGCGGGGAGTGCCATGGGGCCTCCAAAGGCGGCTCTGAGCTGGGACAAAGGACATGGGAGGTCCGATGCCGCGGTCACAATAGGCATGCGCGCAGGCGCACGGTCAAGGATTCCCGGCCCCGGGCGGGCCGAACGGGCCGGCGGCGCGCGGCAGGTGAGGGCGCGGCAGAGGAAGAGGGCGATAGGCATGGCGCGAGGGACGATGGCCGAGGACGTCCAGGCGCGGATCAAGCAGCTGATCCTGCGGCGCAGGCTGACCCCGGGCGACCCGTTGCCCACCGAGGCCGAGCTGGTCGCCATGCTCGACGTCAGCCGCAACTCGGTCCGCGAGGCGCTCAAGGCCCTCCAGGCGATGCGGATCGTGGAGATCCGGCACGGCTTCGGCACCTACGTCGGCGCGCTCAGCCTGGAGCCGTTCGTCGAGGGCGTCGCCTTCCGCGCCGCGGTCCGCCACCTCCAGGGGGAGCCGAGCCTGTACGAGCTGATGGAGGTCCGGGAGGCCCTGGAGGCGGGGCTGATCGGCACCGTCGCGCGCGATCTGCCCGCCGCGGACCTGACCGTCCTCAAGGGGCTGGTGCAGCGGATGGCCGAGGAGGCGCGCGGCGGCCAGGTGCAGAGCGCCACCGACCGGGCCTTCCACCTCGCCCTGTACCGCTCGCTGGGCAACCACCTGCTGAGCGAGGTGCTGGACGCGTTCTGGGCGGCGCTGCGCCGGGTCCGCGAGGACCTGGCCGACGACCGGCAGGACCCCCAGGTGACCTACCGCCGGCACCAGGAGATCGTCGACGCGCTGGAGGCGGGCGACGGCGACCGCGCGGTGGCCGCGATGCACCGTCACTTCGACGGCATCCGCCGGCGGCTCACCGGGAAGGACCGGGGTCCGGCGTCGTAGGGGCGGAGGCGGGGTGGGGCGGCTGCGAGCACCCCGTGAACGGCGGCCGTCCGCAATGTCGTCATGTCGCCATTCATCCCGTTCACCGGGATTTCGCCCGGTGTTGACGGGGGCGTTGCCGACACGGAAATGCACCATGTGCGGTGCCTTGACGGTCAGTTGGGCGCTGCCTATGGTCCGCAGGACAAGGGACATCCTACGTCCGCCCGTTGGGGGTGACCCGTGGCGTACGAGACCTCGGAGCCGTACGGGACCGCGGAGCCGCACGAGCGCTGGGAGCCGCGCGAGAGCGCACCGCCGCCCGCGTACCCGGAGCCGTCCGCCGGCTCTCCGCCCCACGAGGACGCACCGTGGTACGGGAGTTCGGTGCCGTACCGGGCCGGGACCGAGGGGTACACGAGCTTCCGGATCCCGGCCGTGGTGCGGGCGCGCCAGGGGGCCGTGCTCGCGTTCGCCGAGGGCCGGGTCTCCTCGGCCGCCGACTCCGGCGAGATCCACCTCGTCCTCAAGCGCTCCGCGGACGGCGGGCGCACCTGGGGCCCGCTGCAGTGCGTCGCCCGCAACGGCACCGGCACGGCCGGCAACCCCGCCCCGGTCGTCCTCGCCGGCGGCCGGGTGCTGCTCGTCCAGGTCCACAGCGCCGCCGACGCCACCGAGGACCGCATCCGCCGCGGCGAGGTCGCACCGGCCGACGGTCGTCGCGTCTGGCTCCAGTACAGCGACGACGACGGCGCGAGCTGGAGCGCTCCCCGCGAGATCACCGACGAGACCAAGCAGCCCCATTGGCGGTGGTACGCCACCGGGCCCGGTCATGCGCTGCACCTGCGCCACGGCCCGCACGCCGGCCGGCTGGTCGTCCCCGCCAACCACTCCCTCCCGCCCACCGACTCGGGGGACACCGGCACCGAACCCCGCTACGAGGGCGGGCACGCGCTGCTCAGCGACGACGGCGGCGCCACCTGGCGCATCGGCTACGTCGACCACGACCCCGGCACCGGCCGGATCGCCGCGCCCAACGAGACCACCGCCGCCGAACTCCCCGGCGGCACCGTCTATGTGAACGCCCGCAACGCGGCGAGTGCCGCCTGGCGCCGCCTCGACGCGGTCTCCACGAACGGCGGCGAGCGCCTGGTCCGCCCCTTCCGGCCCCAGGCGGCGCTGGCCGGGCCGCGGGTCCAGGGCAGCGCCCTGTACCTCGACGACCGCGGCGAACTGCTCTTCTCCGGGCCCGCGCACCCCGAGGCGCGCGCCCTGATGACCCTGCGGGCCAGCCGCGACGGCGGGCGGACCTGGCGCACCGCACACACCGTCAGCGGGCTCCCGGCCGGCTACTCCGACCTCGTACGCCTCGACCGGGGCAGCGTCGGACTCCTCTACGAGACGGGCGACTTCGGCGCGTACGAGACCCTCACCTTCCGCCGCATCCCCCTCAAGGAGCCGGCATGACCAGCAGCGGCATGACCAGCAGCGGTGCGACCGACGGCGCCACGAGCGGCGGCACGGCCAGGGGCGCGCCGCGGCGGAGGGCGGTGCTGGGCGCGGCGGCCGGGGCCGCCGCCGGTCTCGCGCTCGCCGGCTGCGGGGCCGGTCCGGACGGCGGCGCCCCCAAGGAGCGGAAGAAGGGGCAGAAGATCGCCCTCACCTTCTGGTCCTGGGTGCCGGGCATCGACCGGCCCGTCGACCTGTGGAACCGCCGCAACCCCGAAGTGCAGGTCAGGGTCGAGAAGGTCTCCGCCGTCAACGGCCAGCAGTACGCGAAGATGCACGCCGCCATCAAGGCCGGCAACCCGCCCGACCTGGGCCAGATCGAGTTCCCGGTGGTCCCCGGCTTCCTGCTCGACAACGGCCTGCGCGACCTCGCCCCGCTCGGCGCCGCCCGGCACCGTGGCGAGTTCGTCGGCTGGCAGTGGCAGCAGTCCGTCTTCGGGAAGGGGATCTACGCGATTCCGCAGGCGTCCGGGCCGATGGGACTGTTCGTCCGCAAGGACCTCTTCGACCGGTGGGAAGTGCAGGTCCCCGGGACATGGGACGAGTACGAGGCCGCCGCCAGGGCGATCCGCCGGCACGGCGCCTGGATCGACACCTTCGCCCCCACCAACGGCAACCGCTTCGCGGGACTGGCCTGGCAGGCCGGCGCCACCTGGTACGCCACCCGGGGCGACACCTGGATCGTGCACCTCGACGACGGTCCCACCCGCAAGGTCGCCGACTACTGGGAGTCCCTCGTCCGGCAGCGGCTCGTCAAGACCATCCCGGACCGCCAGAACGCCTGGTACAAGGACATCCAGACCGGCGCCATCCCGGCCTGGGTGGGCGCCAGTTGGGGCGATGCGCTCCTCGCCGGCAACGCGCCCGGCACCAAGGGGAAGTGGCGGGCCGCCCCGCTGCCGCAGTGGCAGCCCGGCGGCCGGGCGTACGCCAACTGGGGCGGCTCCACCACCGCCGTCTTCGCGCAGGCCGCCTACCCCAGGGACGCCCTGGACTTCGCGCTCTGGCTCAACACCGACCCGCAGTCCCTCGCGCTGCTGATCGCCGGCGGCTACGGCTTCCCCAGCGCCAGAACGGGCTATGCGCCCACCGCCCTCGACGCCGACCGGGACTTCTTCGGCGGCCAGGCGTACAGCACGGTGTTCGCGGACGCCGCGGCGCATGTCGACACCCGGTGGCGGTGGGGACCCGGCGTGGACACCCTCTACCAGCGGCTCGGCGACGCCTTCACCGATGCGCTCGCCGACGGGAGTTCGTTCCGCTCCGTGCTGCGGAAGGTGCAGGGCCAGACCGTCGCCGACCTCAAGGGCAAGGGCCTGAAGGCGGAGAGCGGCGGGTGAGCCGGGACACGCCGGTCCGCCCCCAGGCCCCCGCGGCGGCCGGTCCGGAACCGGGCGCACCTCGCGCCGCCGCGGGCCGCCGGCGCCGGGCGGCGTCCCGCAGCCGCACGGGAGCCCGCGACGCCCGCGCCGCGGCCGGGTTCCTGCTGCCCTTCCTCTCGCTCTTCGGCCTGTGCTTCCTGGCCCCCATCGGCTACGCGCTGTGGACCAGCCTCCGGCGGACCGAACGCACCGGCCCGCTCGGTCTCGGCGGCCGGCAGCACGAGGTCTTCGCGGGCCTCGCCAACTACGCCCAGGCGCTCGCCGACGCCCGGTTCCTGGCCGGCTTCGGCCGGGTGCTGCTCTTCGGCGCCGTCCAGATCCCGCTGATGACCGTGCTCGCCACCGGCCTCGCGCTCCTCCTGGAGAGCGCCTCCGCCCGCGCGGTCACCTTCTTCCGCAGCGCCTTCTTCCTCCCGTACGGAGTGCCCGGGGTGATCGCCTCGATCCTCTGGGGCTTCCTCTACGTACCGGGCATCAGCCCGCTGGTGAAGATCGCCCAATCCGCGGGCTGGAACGTCGACTTCCTCTCCCGCGGCAACGTGCTGTGGTCCCTCGCCAACATCGTCACCTGGCAGTTCACCGGCTACACCATGCTGGTGCTGATCGCCCAGCTCAAGGCGGTCCCCGGCGAGCTCTACGAGGCGGCGCGGATCGACGGCGCGAACGCCTGGCAGGTCGCCCGGCACGTCAAACTCCCGCTGATCCGGCCCGCGCTCGTACTGACCTGCGTGTTCAGCATCATCGGGACCCTCCAGCTGTTCGCCGAGCCGATGGTGCTGCGCCCGCTCAGCTCCGCCATCGACTCCGGCTACACCCCCAACCTGCACGCCTACAGCGAGGCGTTCGTCGGCAACAACCAGCAGCTGGCGGCGGCCGAGGCGGTACTGCTGGCGCTGGTGGCGTGCGCCGCGTCGTTCGGCTTCCTCCGCCTCGTCGGCGGGCGCGGAAAGGAGCGCGGATGACCCGGCCCCCGCTCCGCCACCGCATCATCACCAACGCGCTGCTGGCCGTCGCCGCCCTCTACTTCCTGGTGCCCGTCTACTGGCTGACCGTCTCCGCCACCAAGAACAGCGCCGACCTCTTCGGCACCTTCGGCCTCTGGTTCTCCCGCCATCCGCACCCCCTCCGCTACCTCACCGAGGTCCTCACCCACGACCACGGCGTCTACGCCCGCTGGTTCGCCAACTCCCTGCTCTACGCCGGGATCGGCGCGGTCTGCGCCACCCTGCTCTCCGCCGCGGCGGGCTACGCGCTGGCCAAGTTCCCGTTCCGCGGGCGCGAGACGATCTTCAACGTGGTGCTGGCGGGGGTGCTGATCCCCGGTACGGCGCTCGCCCTGCCGCTGTACTTCCTCTCCAGCGCGATGGGCCTGGCGAACACCTACTGGGCGGTGCTCGTCCCCAGCACGGTCAGCCCCTTCGGCGTCTACCTCTGCCGGATCTACGCGGCCGCCGCGGTCCCCGACGCGCTGCTGGAGGCGGCCCGGATCGACGGCGCGGGCGAGGCCAGGATCTTCGGCGGGCTGGGGCTGCGGCTGATGACCCCCGCGCTGGTGACCGTCTTCCTCTTCCAGTTCGTCCACATCTGGAACAACTACTTCCTGCCGCTGGTCATGCTCTCCGACTCCGACCTCTACCCGGTCCAGCTGGGCCTGACCAGCTGGACCGGCTACGCGGACCGGCAGCCGGTGCTCTACCAGTACACGGTGGGCGGCGCGCTGCTGTCCGTACTCCCGCTGATGGTGCTGATGACGGTCCTCCAGCGCTACTGGCGCACGGGGCTGACGGAGGGGAGCGTGAAGACGTGAGGCGGGGGAGGGCGGTGGGGCGGCAGGGCGTTCCGGCGTGGTCGCGGGGGTGGGAGGGCAGGTGGGAGGGGCGCCTCAGGACCGCGCCTCGGCGTGCCCGTCCGGGCGTGACAGTATCGCTGTCATGACTACTTCCGACGCTGCCACGACCCCGCCCGCCTCGTCCGCTCCGTCTGCCTCGTCCGCTCCCGCGGGCGCCAAGCCGGCGCCCCGCGACCCCTGGGACCTCCCGGACGTCTCCGGCCTGGTGGTCGGCGTCCTCGGCGGCACCGGTGACCAGGGCCGCGGCCTGGCCTACCGGCTCGCCAAGGCCGGCCAGAAAGTGATCATCGGCTCCCGGGTCGCCGAGCGGGCGCAGACCGCGGCCGCCGACCCCCAGCTGAGCGGCCTGGGCATCGAGGGCCTCGCCAACGCCGACTGCGCCCGGCGCAGCGACGTGGTGATCGTCGCGGTGCCGTGGGAGGGCCACGGCAAGACCCTGGAGTCGCTGCGCGAGGAACTGGACGGCAAGCTCGTCATCGACTGCGTCAACCCGCTCGGCTTCGACAAGAAGGGCGCCTACGCGCTGAAGCCGGAGGAGGGCAGCGCCGCCGAGCAGGCCGCCGCCCTGCTGCCGGACTCCCGGGTCACCGCCGCCTTCCACCACCTCTCCGCGGTGCTGCTCCAGGACCCGGAGATCGCGGAGATCGACACCGATGTGATGGTGCTGGGCGAGAGCCGCGCCGACACCGACCTGGTCCAGGCGCTCGCGGCCCGCATCCCCGGTATGCGCGGCGTCTTCGCCGGCCGGCTGCGCAACGCCCACCAGGTCGAGTCCCTGGTCGCCAACCTGATCTCGGTCAACCGCCGCTACAAGGCCCACGCCGGCCTCCGGGTCACCGACGTCTGACGAACCCGCCCCTCTCCCTCCCCGAAGGGGGAGAGGGGGCGGAGGGCGGTCGTCCGCCGGCCATGGGGGACACTGGGACGGACCGTCCCATCCCCGACAGGAGCCCGCCCCATGCCCTCCCTGCCCCCGTCCGGCCCGGACCGGCGCCTTGCCGTCCTCGCCCTCGTCGTGTGCGTCCTCGCCGTCGCCGCGGCGGTCCTCTCCTTCGTCGAGGGCAGCTTCATCGGCATCGTCTGGGTCCTGCTGGCGGGTGTCTCCAGCAACATGGCGTGGTTCTACGTACGCAAGGCGAAGCTGGAGCAGGCGCGCCGCGCCGCGGCGTCGGGCTGACGCCTGGGGCCTGCCCCATCGGACAAGCCCTACAGCCCGCCGGTCTGCGGAATCTGCGGTGCGCCCTGCCAGAAGCGGAAGAACTCCTGGCCCCAGTAGCTGTCCCAGGCGGAGACGCCCAGGGTCCGCAGGACGGCGTGGACCAGGTCGAAGAAGACCTGGTTGACCTCCGGCACCCACAGGAGCCCGAAGACCGCCAGCAGGCCGAACGGCGCGAACGGCTCGACCTGCCGCCGGAGGTCGGGGGACAGCCAGGGCTCGATCACGCCGTAGCCGTCCAGCCCGGGTACCGGCACGAAGTTCAGGATCGCCGCGGTCACCTGGAGCAGCGCGAGGAACGCCAGCGCGTAGCGGAACGGGTCCGGTACGCCGTCGAGGCCGTGCAGCCAGAACGGCGCGCTGACCACCGCCGCGAACAGGATGTTGGTCAGTGGCCCCGCCGCCGAGATCAGGCTGTGCCGCCAACGGCCCTGGATCCGGCCGCGTTCGATGAACACCGCGCCGCCCGGCAGCCCGATCCCGCCCATGATGACGAAGATCACCGGCAGCACGATGCTCAGCAGCGCATGGGTGTATTTGAGGGGATTCAGGGTGAGATAGCCCTTGGCGCCCACGGAGATGTCGCCGCTGTGCAGCGCGGTGCGGGCGTGCGCGTACTCGTGCAGGCACAGCGACACCACCCAGCCGGACACCACGAACCCGAAGACCGCGAAGCCGGTACCGGACCCCGCCGTCCCGCTCCAGACGGCCCAGCCGGACACCGCCATGACGGCGACGAGCGCGAGAAAGACCGGGCTGACGCGGCGGTCGGCGCGCGGGATTGCAGTGGTCATCGGTAGCGGGCTCCAGGGGTCTCGGGGTGGGCAGCCCCGACCGTATCCGCGCTGCGGCGGTCGGCGCACGGATTCCCGGCGGCGGACCCGGTCCCGCGCCCACGCCGCGTACCCGTCCCGGGCCCGGCACGTGACCGCCCCGATACGCCCGTCCACGGACGCCCGGCCCCTGGATTCCCGGTGGATTCCCGGTCCCGGACCCCCGCGCCGAACCGGAACCGCCGCTACCGCACGCTCGGTACGCACGCCCGCCCGGCATTGAACGACAATGGGCCGGTGCGTTACGGAATCCTCGGCACCACGCAGGCCGGCCGGGCCGACGGCAGCCCCGTCGCCCTCGGCGGTCCCCGGCTGCGCGCCCTGCTCGCCGCGCTCGCGCTGCGCCCGGGCCGGGCGCTGACCGCGGACGCCCTGATCGCCGACGTCTGGGGCATGGACCCGCCGGCCGACGCGCCCGGCGCCCTCCAGGCGCTGGTCGGCCGGCTGCGCCGGGCCCTGGGCCGTACCGCCGTCACGTCCGTCGACGGCGGCTATCTGCTGTGCGCCGAGCCGGACGCCGTCGACCTGCACCGCTTCGAGCGGCTCGCGGCCGAGGGCGGCCGGGCGCTCGACGACGCCGACCCGGCCCGCGCCGCCGCCCTGCTCGACGAGGCGCTGGCGCTCTGGCGCGGCCCGGCGCTCGCCGACCTGCCCGACGCGGCCGTCGAGGCGGCCCGCGCCGAGAGCCGGCGGCTGGAGGCCCGGCGCACCCGCCTCGCCGCCGATCTGGCGCTGGGCCGGGCCACGCAGGCGCTGCCCACCCTCGTCGCGCTGTGCCAGGACAACCCGCTCGACGAGCCCCTCCAGGCCCTGCGGCTGCGCGCCCTGCGGGACGCCGGCCGCAGCGCCGAGGCGCTGGCCGCCTACGAGGAGATACGCACCGAACTCGCCGACCGCCTGGGCGCCGACCCCGGCCCGGAACTGCGGGCCCTGCACAGCGCGTTGCTCCGGCCCGCGCCGGAGCCCCAGCCGGGGCCGCGGGCCGGGACCGTGCCGGGTGGCGCCGTGGCGGGCACCCCCGCGGCTCCCGGGGCCTACGGGATGCCCGGCCCCGACGGCGCCCGCACTCCCCACGGCACCCCCGCAGCCCCCGTCGCCGCCGGCCCTCCGCCCGCCCCACCCCTCCCGGCCGCCCGTCCCGGCAACCTTCGGGCGCGCCTGACCTCCTTCGTGGGGCGGGACCACGACCTGGCCGCGCTGCGGGGCGATCTGGCCGCGCACCGGCTGGTGACGCTGCTGGGGCCGGGCGGCGCCGGCAAGACCCGGCTGTCGCAGGAGGGCGCCGAGGCCGCCGCGGCGGCGCTGCCGGACGCCTGGCCGCACGGTGTCTGGCTGGTCGAACTGGCACCGGTGGACGATCCGCGGACCGTGCCGGAGGCGGTGCTGACCGCGCTCGGGGCGCGCGAGACGGTCGTGCGCGGTACCACCGCCGAGGGGCTGCGGGCCGCGTCCGACCCGACCGCCCGGGATCCGCACGCCCGGCTCGCCGAGCACTGCGCGGGCCGCCGGATGCTGCTGGTCCTGGACAACTGCGAGCATGTGATCGGCGCCGCCGCCGAGTTGGCCGAGCGGCTGCTGGCCGTCTGTCCCGGGGTGACGGTGCTGGCGACGAGCCGGGAGCCGCTGGCCGTGCCGGGCGAGGTGCTGCGGCCGGTCGAGCCGCTGCCGGACCCGGTGGCACTGCGGCTGCTCGCCGAGCGGGGGACCGCCGCCTCCCCCGGTTTCCGGGTGGCGGACGATCCGGCGGCCTGTGCCGAGATCTGCCGCCGGCTGGACGGGCTGCCGCTGGCCATCGAACTCGCCGCCGCCCGGCTGCGGTTGCTCACGCCGCGGCAGCTCGCGGACCGGCTGGACGACCGCTTCCGGCTGCTGACCAGCGGCAGCCGGACCCTGCTGCCGCGCCAGCAGACGCTGCGCGCGGTGGTGGACTGGTCCTGGGACCTGACCGACGAGCCCGAACGGGCGGTGCTGCGGCGGCTGTCGGTGTTCGCCGGCGGCTGCGACCTGGCCGCCGCCGAGGAGGTGTGCGCGGGCGACGGCGTCGACGCGGACGAGGTGGCCGGGCTGCTGGGCTCGCTGATCGACAAGTCGCTGGTGGTGGCGGCCCCGGGCAGCAAGGAGGGCGGCGTCGGCGGGATGCGCTACCGGCTGCTGGAGACGGTGGGGGAGTACGCCGGGGAGCGGCTGGACGAGGCCGGGGAGCGGGCCGCGGCCGAGCACCGCCATCTGGTCGCGTACCGCGAACTGGCGCGTACCACCGATCCGTTGCTGCGCGGCCCCGGGCAGCGGGCCGCCATCGACCGGCTGGAGCTGGAGCACGACAATCTGCGCACCGCGCTGCGCCGGGCGCTGGCCGCGGGCGACGAGCACGAGGCGCTGTGCCTGGTGCTGTCCCTGCACTGGTTCTGGTCGCTGCGCGACCACCGCAGCGACGGCCACACCTGGGCTACGGCGGCCGGCGCACTCGGCCCCAACCCCTTCGTGCCGCCCGTCGAACCCGCCCCCGACCTCCACGAACGGCCCATCGACAGCCCGCCACCGATGGCCCCCGAGCAACTGCTGGAGGCCCGCCGCGAGGTCCGGCTGGTGGCGCTCTCCAGCGAGAACGACATGGAGGCGCTGCGCAGCCCGGAGATGAAGGAGGAGCTGGCGGGGATGCTGATCGCCTACCGCAGCGGGATGCCGCAGACCTGCAAGGTGCCCGGGGTCCTCTGGTACTTCGCGGTGCTGATCAGCGGTCAGTGGGACGAGCTGGAGCGGCTGGTCGACGGCGCGGTGCGCGCCTGCCGCGACCTCGGCTACGACTGGGAGCTGGCGTACGTCCTCCAGCTGCGCTCCAAGATCCTCAACGACCGCCCCGGCGGGCTGGCGCAGGCCACCGAGGACGCCGACGAGTCGCTGCGGATCTTCCAGCGGCTGGGCGACGCCTGGGGCGCGGCCGAGGCGCTGGCGGGGCGCGGTGAGTCCGAGGAGAAGCGCGGTGCGTACGCGCTCGCGGCGCGCGACTACCGGGCGGCGATGCTGCACGCCGAGGCGCTGGGCGCGCACGGCCAGACCCTGCTGCTGCGCACCCGGCTGGGCGCGCTGATGATCGAGGAGGGCCGGCCGGAGGAGGGGGAGCGGATGCTGCGCGAGGTGCTGGACGACGCGCAGGACCGCAACAGCGGCCGGGACGCGGTGCCCTTCGCCCGCTTGATGCTGGCCATGATGCTGACGATGGCGGAGCGCTTCCACGAGGCCCGCGAGCAACTCGAAGCGGTGCGGGAGGTGTTCGCCTCGCGCAGCCCGGACATCTTCCTGGGGCTGGTGGAGGCGATGCTGGTCTCGCTGGACGTGGCGGAGGGGCGGCACGGCGAGGACCTCCTGCTGCGGATGCGGGCGGCGCTGGCGCTGACCCAGGACTCCATGGCGCAGATGGTCGCGCCGGACCTGCCGGTGGTCCAACTCCTCACCGGTGCACGGGTGTTGATGGCGGTGCGCGGCGCGGCCGGCGCTCGGGACGCGGCCCGGCTGGTCGGCGCCTACGACGCGCTGCGGGCCGCCTCGCACGTGCAGCCGCTGGCCGTCCGCGACGACCGGGCCCGTGCGGAGCGCTCCGCCCGCGCCCTGCTGGGCGATCCGGCGTACGAAGCCGCGTACGCCGAAGGCGGTGCCCTCTCGATCGAAGAGGCCACCGCCCTCGTCTGACGCGAGCCGGGCGGAGGGAAGTCCCCTGCGGGGCGCGTCAGGTCTTCTTGCGGAACTTCGCGACCGCAAGCGGCATGGTCACGGCCGTGATGGCGATCGTCCAGCCGAGGGTGACCAGCGCGGGGTGCGCCACCGCGCCCTCGCCGTTGAGCAGCGCCCGGGCCGCGTCCGCCAGCGTGGAGAGCGGGTTGACTTTGGTGAAGCCCTCCAGCCAGCTGGGCATCGACGTCGGCGGGGCGAAGATCGACGAACCGAACTGCAGCGGCATCAGCACCAGCATCGCCATGCCCTGCACCGCCTGCGGCGTCTTCACCGAGAGACCCAGCAGGATGAAGATCCACATCAGGGCGGCGCCGAAGAGCGTGGACAGCACGACCGCCCCGAGGAACTCCGGGATCGTGCCGCGGATTTCGAAGCCGAGCAGGAATCCCATGCCGAGCAGGATCGCGATGGCGACCAGCATCCGGCCGATCTCGACGACGATCTTGGCTATCAGGACCGAGGAGCGGGCGATGGGCATCGTCCGGAAGCGGTCCATCACGCCCTTGCGGAAGTCCTCGTTGACGCCGCTGCCCACCGCCATGGCGATGTTCATGCCCATCATCGCCATCATGCCCGGCACCAGACGCTGGATGTACTCGTGCTGGTTGCCCTTGCCGGCGATCGCGCCGCCGAAGACGTAGGTGAACAGGAGGATGAAGACGACCGGCATCAGGAGGACGTCGAACATCGACTCCGGGTCCTGCTTGATCTGCAGGGCGTTGCGCCGGACCAGCGCGCCGATGTGCCGCAGGTTGGCGCGGATGCCGATCCGGCCCTCGTCGGCGCCGGGCTTGGCCAGGGGCGCCGTCATCGTCGCGGCACTCATGCCGATACCTCCGCGTACTGCTCGTCGTCCGACGTGCTCTCCGGGCCGTCCGCCTCGGAGGACTTCTGGCCCGTGATGGCCAGGAACACCTCGTCCAGGCTGGGCAGATGGGTGCTGATCCCGGCGAGCGCGAAGCCCTGCCGGCCGAGCACCGCGACGACCGCGGTCAGCTGCTCGTCGCTGATGATCGGGACGTTGACCACGCCCCCGTGGTGGTCGGCGGTGGCACCGGCGATGCCGTCCAGACCTGCCTCGGCGATCACGCCGGTCATCCGGTCCAGTTCGCCCGGGTCGGTCGGCCGTATCTGCAGGGTGCGCCCGCCGACCTTGGCCTTCAGCTCGTCGACCCGGCCCTCGGCGATCACCCGGCCGCGGTCGATGACCGTCAGCTCGTCGGCCAACTGCTCGGCCTCTTCCATGTACTGGGTGGTCAGCAGGACCGTGGCGCCCTCGCGGACCATCCGCTGGACCTCCTCCCACACCTCGTTGCGGGTGCGGGGGTCGAGGCCGGTGGTCGGCTCGTCCAGATACAGGACCGCCGGCCGGCCGATCATCGAGGCGGCCAGGTCGAGCCGGCGGCGCATCCCGCCGGAGTACTTCGCTGCCGGCCGCTTGGCGGCCTCGGTGAGCGAGAACCGCTCCAGCATCTCGTCGGCGCGCTTGCGGGCGTCCTTGCGGGACAGATCGAGCAGCCGCCCGATCATGTAGAGGTTCTCCCAGCCGGAGAGCTTCTCGTCGACCGAGGCGTACTGCCCGGTCAGGCCGATGGTGCGGCGCAGCGCCCGCGGCTGGCGCACCACGTCGAATCCGGCCACCACCGCGCGTCCGGCGTCCGGCACCAGGAGGGTGGACAGGCAGCGTACGAGCGTGGTCTTGCCGGCGCCGTTGGGGCCGAGCACACCGAGCACGGTGCCTTCCCGCACGTCCAGGTCCACCCCGTCGACGGCTTTCACGTCGCCGAAGTGCTTGACCAGACCGCGCACCTCCACGGCGTTGCCGCCCTTGGTGGTTATCGTCTGTCGCGTCATGCCCTCCAAGGTGCCAGCCGCCACCGACAACGCGCCGACAGGCCGCCGACAGCCCCTGAGGACCGGCTGTCGGCGGCCTGTCGGCCGGGCATCAGTGGAAGGTGTGCTCCTCGGCGGGGAAGGCGCCGCCGACCACGTCCTCGGCGAACTCCCTGGCCGCGCCGCCCAGCAGCTCCCGCAACTGGAGGTACTGCTTGACGAACCGCGGCACCCGGCCGGCGTTGAGGCCCACCATGTCGGTCCACACCAGTACCTGGGCGTCACAGTCCAGGCCCGCGCCGATGCCGACGGTCGGGATGTGCAGCGAGCGGGTCACCTCGGCGGCCAGCTCGGCCGGTACCGCCTCCAGGACGACCGCGAACGCGCCGGCGTCCTGCACCGCCTTGGCGTCCCGCAGCAGCTGCTGGGCGGCCTCCTCGCCGCGGCCCTGGACCGGGTAGCCGCCGTAGGCGTGGACCGACTGCGGGGTGAGCCCGACGTGCGCCATCACCGGGATGCCGGACGAGACCAGCAGCTCCACCTGGTGCGCGGAGCGCTCGCCGCCCTCCAGCTTGACGGCGCCGACCCCGGCCTCCTTGACCAGGCGGGTGGCGTTGCGCAGCGCCTGGACCGGGCCTTCCTGGTAGGAGCCGAACGGCAGGTCGGCGACGACCAGGGCGCGCTTGGTGCCGCGCACGACCGCGGCGGACAGGATCGTGATCTCGTCCATCGTGACCGGCACGGTGGACTCGTAGCCGAGGTGGCAGTTGCCCATCGAGTCGCCGACGAGCAGGACGGGAATCCCGGACTCGTCGAAGACCGAGGCGGTCATCGCGTCGTAGGCGGTGAGCATCGGCCACTTCTCGCCGCGCTCCTTGGCGGCGGCGATGTCGCGGACCGTGACACGGCGCGAGCTGGTGCCGCCGTACAGCGACTTGGTGCTCTCCTTGTTGGCGGGCTTGGCGGTGGGCTCTGCGGTGGCCCCCGCGGCCGGCTTCTGGGCAGGCGAAAGCTGCGTCATGGTGACGGCTCCTGTTTCTCCATCTCGAAGCACCCTGACGGTGTCTCCGGACTCTCCACCATGCTGGCACGGCGTGCCGTAAAGGAAAAGAGGAGGGGGTCGCTGGTCCGGCCGGCCCAGTCCGGTCCGCCGTTTCAACGATACGGAACGGTTCCGTATCGTTATCGGCGTAGGGTGGCGCCATGGCCACCTCACCGCCCCCACCGGGCGCACCCGCCGCTCCACGGATTCCCGACCACATCCACCGCCGGCGCTGGGCGATCCTCTCCGTCCTGATGCTCAGCCTGCTGATCGTGGTGCTGGACAACTCCATCCTCAACGTCGCGATGAAAACCATCGCGACCCCGGCTCCCGCGGGCCTCGGCGCCACCCAGAGCGAGCTGGAATGGGCGATCAACGCCTACACGCTGGTCTTCGCCGGGCTGCTGTTCACCTCCGGCCTGCTCGGCGACCGGATCGGCCGGAAGAAGGTCCTCCTCTTCGGGCTGGCCGTCTTCGGCGCCGGATCGGCGCTCGCCGCGGCCGCGGTCTCGCCCGCCGAACTGATCGCCTTCCGCGCGCTGATGGGGCTGGGCGGCGCCTTCGTGATGCCGGCCACGCTCGCGATCCTGATGAACGTCTTCGAGCGCGAGGAGCAGCCCCGGGCCATCGGCGTCTGGGCCGGCGGCGTGGGCCTGGCCATCGCCATCGGCCCGATCGCCGGCGGGCTGCTGCTCGACCACTTCTGGTGGGGCTCGGTCTTCCTGATCAACGTCCCGATCGTGCTGTTCGCGCTGGTCGCGATGATCCTCCTGGTGCCCGAGTCCAGGGACCCCGCCCCCGGCAGGCTGGACCCGGTCGGGGTGCTGCTCTCCGTCGTCGGCCTCGTCCTGCTGGTCTTCGGGATCATCAAGGGCGGCCAGCTCGACGACTTCGCCGCCCCCGAGGTGCTGGCCCCCGCCCTCGGCGGCCTGGCGGTCCTGGCGGTGTTCGTCGTCCACCAGAAGCGCAGCGACCACCCGTCGATCGACATCGGCTACTTCCGCAAGCCCGCCTTCTCGGCCGCCGTCGCCGCCATCGCGCTGGTCTTCTTCGCGCTGATGGGCGTCACGTTCTTCATCGTCTTCTACGTGCAGAGCGTGCGCGGCTACAGCCCGCTCCAGTCCGGGCTGCTGATCCTGCCGCTGGCCGCCGCCCAGCTGATCTTCGCGCCGCGGGCCCGGCTGGTCGTGGACCGCTTCGGGGCCCGCGCGGTGTGCACCTCCGGGATGCTGGTGGTGGCCGTCACGATGGCGGGGATGGGGATGCTGCGCACCGGCACCCCCCTCTGGGCCCTGGAGCTGCTGTTCTTCCTCCAGGGCACCGGCATGGCGCACATCATGCCGCCGGTCACCGTCGCGATCATGCAGTCGCTGCCGCGCGAGAAGGCGGGCTCCGCCTCGGCGCTCAACAACACCTTCCGGCAGGTCGGCGGCACCCTCGGCGTCGCCGTCCTCGGCTCGCTGCTCTCGACGACCTACCGCGACGGCATCCAGGGCACGCTCGACGCCCTGCCCGGGGTGCCGGGACCCGCCCGGGCCGCGGCCGGCGAATCCATCGAGGCGACGCTCGGCCTCGCCGCCCGGATGGGCCCGGCCGGCCGGCCGCTGATCGACTCCGCCCGCGACGCCTTCCTCCACGCCATGCACGTCACCGCGCTCGGCTCGGCCGCCGTCTCGGTGCTGGGGGCCGTGGTGGTCGCGGCCTTCCTGCCGGGCAAAATGGCTCCGGCTCCGCGCGCGGCGGAGCCGCGGGACGAGTGGAAGGCGGGCGCAGCACGATGAGCCGGGTGGCGGGAGACGGCGGGGCGGCGGCCGGGGCGGGCGCGGGTGCGGCGGCTCCCGGGCGCCGGGGCCGGCCGCGCAGCGCCGCGGCCGACTCCGCCATCATCGAGGCCGTGCTCCGGCTGATCGAGGACGGCTGCTCCATAGCTGAGCTGTCCATGGAGCGCATCGCCCGCGAGGCCGGTGTGGGCAAGGCCACCGTCTACCGCCGCTGGTCCGGCAAGAGCGCGCTGATGCTCGACGTGATGCGGTCGCTGGACGCCCCGACCCCTCCCCTGGACGGCACCTCCGTACGCGACGACCTGGTCTCCCTGCTGGAGTTCCTGCGCCGCCGCGGCCTGGCCAAGCGCAGCTCCGCCCTGCTGCGTACCGTCGTCAGCCACGTCCAGGCGCAGCCCGAACTGTGGGCGGAGTACCACGAGACGGTCGTCCGGGCCCGCCACGAGGCCCTGCTCGGCGTGCTCCGGCGCGGGGTGGCCAACGGCGAGATCCGCGCCGACCGGGACCTGGACGCCCTCGTCGACCTCTTCGTCGGCCCGATGCTGGCCCGCGCCGTCCTCCACGACTGGAAGGAACTCCCCGAGGGGCTCTCGGAGGAGATCGTCGACATGGTCCTGGAGGGCGTACGGCCCCGCCCCGAAGCGGAACCGCCGGGCACGGTACGACCCTGAGCGGGCGCCGTATGACCGGACGATGCCCGTTCTGTCACAGCCGCTGTCACGAAGGCCCGGGAGCGGAACCCGGGCGGCCCGGCGGCCCGTCCTCCCCGTCGAGAAGACACGCTTTCGGCCGAGCGTGCCGTGGGTCCGTACCCGGACCGGTGCGGTGCGGATCTAAGAACGTGTTTTACGGGCGTCGCCTAGGGTCGGTGATCACAGGCGGGGCCGACCGGAGCAGGGCGGCAAGGCAGTGAGGACAGCGGAATGGCGCAGGCGTACGTGACGGAGCCGGGGCAGGACGAGGGGCCCGCCGGGGCCCGTTCCCGGGCCGCGCGGCTGCGGAACTGGTGGCGCCCCGAGGGGATGTGGCGCCGCGGCATCGTCCTGGCGGTGCTCGCGGTCGTCCTCGGACTGGCGATGGTGCTGCACGCCCGAATCCCCAACACCGTGGGAAATTGGGGCAGTTTGGTGGAGACGTTCCTGCCGTGGCTGGGGCTGGGCGTCCCGCTGCTGCTGCTCTGCGCGGTGCTGCGCCGGTCGGCGACCGCGCTGGTGGCGCTGCTGTTGCCGGCCGTCGCCTGGGCCGGCCTCTTCGGCGGGCAGATCACCGACAAGTCGGGCACCGGCGGCAATCTGACGGTGCTGACCCACAACGTCGACGCGGGCAACCCCGATCCGGCGGGCACCGCACGGGACGTCGTGGCGTCCGGCGCCGATGTCGTGGCCCTGGAGGAGCTGACCGGCGCCGCGCTGCCCACGTACAAGAAGGGCCTGGCGCAGGCGTATCCGTACCACACGGTCCAGGGCACCGTGGGCCTGTGGAGCAAGCGTCCGCTGACCGACGCCCGGCCGGTGGACATCAAGATCGGCTGGACCCGGGCGCTGCGCGCCACCGTCACCGCCGCCGGCGGTGAGCAATTCGCCGTCTACGTCGCCCACATGCCCTCCGTGCGGGTCCACGTCGACAAGGGCTTCACCGCCAACCAGCGCGACGGCAGCGCCAAGGCGCTCGGTGACGCGATCGTCCAGGACCCGGTCCGGAAGGTCATGCTCCTCGGCGACCTCAACGGCACGATGAACGACCGCTCGCTGGCCCCGCTGACCTCCCAGATGCGCTCCGCGCAGGGGGCCGCGGGCGACGGCTTCGGCTTCAGCTGGCCGGTCGGCTTCCCGATGGCCCGGATCGACCAGATCATGGTGAAGGGGATCGACCCGGTCAAGGCGTGGGTGCTGCCGGCCACCGGCAGCGACCACCTCCCGGTCGCGGCGACGGTCAAGATCTGACAGCTGCCGCCGACCCTTTCTGCCGCTGTGTGTCACAGCGGGACAGCCCGCTTCGGACTCAGGTCCGCAGCGGGCTTTTCACCTGCCGTTTTCACGCCGGAACAGCGCAGCTGAGAGACTTTGTTCCATAAGCGAACTTAGCGCGCGGCGCACCCGCACGCGCCCACCCCACCCCGAAAGGCACTCCATGCCCTTGGCTCTGCTCGCGCTCGCGATCTCGGCCTTCGGTATCGGCACCACGGAATTCGTGATGATGGGCCTGCTGCCCGATGTCGCGGACGATCTGGGCACCTCCGTGCCCACCGCCGGCTACCTCGTCTCCGCCTACGCCCTCGGCGTCGTCATCGGCGCACCCCTGCTGACCGCCCTCGGCTCCCGCATCCCCCGCAGGCGGATGCTCGTGGCGCTGATGGCGGTCTTCACGGTCGGCAACCTCGCCTCCGCCTTCGCCCCCGACTTCGGCCTGCTGGTCGCCGGCCGGCTGCTGGCCGGGCTGCCGCACGGCGCGTTCTTCGGCGTCGGCGCGGTGGTCGCCGCCCGGCTGGTGCGCGAGGGGCGCCAGGCCCGCGCGGTCGCCACCATGTTCCTCGGCCTGACCATCGCCAACATCGTCGGCGTCCCCGCCGCGACACTGCTCGGCCAGCACCTCGGCTGGCGCGCCACCTTCCTCGTCGTGGCCGCCATCGGCCTGGTCGCGATGGCGTCCCTGGCCCGGCTGATCCCGCCGCTGCCGGCCGAGCAACCCACCGGGCTGGGCCGCGAGTTGCGCGCCCTGGCGCACCCCCAGGTGCTGCTCGGCCTGCTCACCACGGTCTTCGGCTTCGCCGGCGTCTTCGCCCTCTACAGCTACCTCGCCTCGATGATGACCGAGGTCACCGGCTTCGCGGCCGGTACGGTCCCGGTCGTCCTCGCCCTCTTCGGCATCGGCATGACCCTCGGCGCGCTCGCCGCCGGACCGCTCACCGACCGGGCGCTGCGCCCCACCCTCTACGGGTCCCTGGCCGCGCTGGCGCTGGTGCTGGCGGCCTTCCACTTCACCGCGCAGGTCAAGTGGGCGGCCCTGGTGGGCGTGGTGGTCATCGGCGCCGTCGGGTTCCTGACCACCACCCCGCTCCAGATGCTGGTGATGAACAAGGCCCGGCAGGCCCCCACCCTGGCCGCCGCCTCCAACCAGTCGGCGTTCAACCTCGCCAACGCGGGCGGCGCCTGGGTCGGCGGGCTGGCCCTGTCGGCGGGCTGGGGCTGGACCTCGCCCACCCTGGTCGGCGCCGTACTGGCCGCGGCCGGCCTGGCCGTCGCCGTGGCCGCCGGACTGCTGGACCGCGGCGCGCCCGACTCCTCCCGCATCGTGGCGCACGGCACCGAGGGCGCCGGGAGCACCGGTGGAGCCGCGCACGCCGGTAGCGCTGGTAGCGCCGAGGGCGTGGCCGCCGGGGCCGTCAGGCCCCCTCTCTCCAGTGGTTCGTGATCGGCAGCCGCCGGTCCTTCCCGAAGCCCTTCGCGGAGATCTTGGTGCCCGGCGGGTACTGGCGCCGCTTGTACTCGGCGTGGTCCACCATCCGTAGCACCCGGGTCACCAGGGCCTCGTCGAAGCCCTGCGCCACGATCTCCTCGCGGCCCCGGTCGCGGTCGACGTACAGCTCCAGGATCCGGTCCAGCACGTCGTAGTCGGGCAGCGAGTCGGTGTCGACCTGGCCGGGGCGCAGCTCGGCGCTCGGCGGCTTGCCGATCGAGTTCTCCGGGATCGGCGGGGTCTGGCCGCGGTCGGCGGCGGCCTGGTTGCGCCAGCGCGCCAGCTCGTAGACGACGGTCTTGTAGACGTCCTTGATCGGGCCGTACGCGCCGACCGAGTCGCCGTAGAGCGTCGAATAGCCGCACGCCAGCTCGGACTTGTTGCCCGGCGCGAGCACCAGGTGCCCCTCCTGGTTGGAGATCGCCATCAGCGTCGTGCCGCGCAGCCGCGACTGGAGGTTCTCCTCGGCGAGCCCGGTCAGCTCCAGCGCCTCCATGTACGCGTCGAACATCGGGCCGATCGGCACCGTACGGAAGGCCAGCCCCGTACGGCGCGCCAGTTCGGCGGCGTCGGTGAGCGAGTGGTCCGACGAATAGCGCGAGGGCATCGCGACGGCGTGCACCTGCCCGGCGCCCAGCGCGTCGCAGGCGATCGCCGCGACCAGCGCCGAGTCGATCCCGCCGGACAGCCCCAGCACCACACTCCGGAAGCCGTTCTTGGCGACATAGGCCCGCAGCCCGACGACCAGCGCGGTGTAGATCTCCTCGATGTCGTCCAGCCGCTCGGCCTGCCCGCCCGGGGTCTCCGGCTCGTAGGGCGGCAGCAGTTCGGGGGAGAGTACGACGTGGTCCACCCGCAGCCCGTCGTCCAGCACTCCGGCGGGCGGTTCGGCCGCGGCGGCCGGCAGCTCCAGATCGACCAGCACACAGCCCTCCGCGAACTGCGGCGCCCGCGCGATCACCCCGCCGTCCTTGTCGACGACGATCGAGTCCCCGTCGAAGACCAGCTCGTCCTGCCCGCCGATCATCGCCAGGTACGCGGTGGTGCAGCCGGCCTCCTGGGCCCGCTTGCGCACCAGCTCCAGCCGGGTGTCGTCCTTGTCCCGCTCGTACGGGGAGGCGTTGATCGACACCAGCAGCCCGGCCCCCGCGCTCCGGGTCGCCGGCACCCGGCCGCCCTCCTGCCACAGGTCCTCGCAGATGGCGAGCGCCACGTCCACCCCGTGGACCCGCACGACCGGCAGGGTGTCGCCCGGGACGAAGTAGCGGAACTCGTCGAAGACGCCGTAGTTGGGCAGGTGGTGCTTGGCGAAGGTGAGCGCGACCCGGCCGCGGTGCAGGACGGCCGCCGCGTTCTGCGGGGCGCCGGCCGGACGGCCGTAGCGGGTCCTGGCCTGCTCGCAGCGGTCGAGGTAGCCGACGACCACGGGGGTGTCGCCCAGGCCCTCGGCGGCCAGCCGGGCGGCCAGCGCGGGCAGCGCGGCGCGGCTCGCCTCGACGAACGACGGGCGCAGCGCGAGGTCCTCGACGGGGTAGCCGGTCAGCGCCATCTCGGGGAACGCGACGAGGTGCGCGCCCTGGCCGGCGGCGTGCCGGGTCCAGCGCACGATCGTCTCGGCGTTCTGGGCGATGTCGCCGACGCAGGAATCGATCTGATTGAGGGCGAGGCGAAGTTGAGGCACCCCGCCAGTGTAATCGTCTTTCTGACGCAATGGGGGTGTGTGACGGCGCGGAACGGTGGTGCGGCACGGCGCCGCCGCCGCTCGGGCCGCCCCGGCGCGCTCCACCGGGGCGGCCCGAGCGGTCAGTTCCGGCGGTAGCCGAGGACCGTCATCATCCCCGACTCCGAGTGGTAGATGTTGTGGCAGTGCAGCATCCACAGCCCCGGGTTGTCGGCGTCGAAGTCGACGGCGATGTTCTCGTCGGGCCGCACGATCGTGGTGTCCTTGAGCGGTCCGCCGTCCGGGAGCCGGAAGCTGTGCCCGTGCAGGTGGACCGGGTGCCACATCTTGGTGAGGTTGCGGAACTCCAGCCGCACCCGCTCGCCCTGCTCCACCGGATAGCGCTGGGACGGGGTGTACGGGCGGCCGTTGATCGCCCAGTTGAAGCGCAGCATGTTGCCGGTGAGCCGCATGCTCAGGGTGCGGTCCGGCCGCCGGGACCGGGCCCGTACGCTCTCGTGCGCCCGCAGCTTGTCGGCGGTCATCACATGCCCGTCCAGCTCCCTGAGCCGGTACCTGTCGTCCGGGTCCCGGCCGT
>NZ_JBNHIN010000001.1:323209-464217 GCF_050054615.1 Streptomyces sp. YGL11-2 | reverse complement strand
GTTCGCGGTGCGCAGCACCGCGAGTGCGTGGCGGCTCTTGCCCTCGGCGAGCGCGACCAGTGGGAAGACGCCGTCCTTGGCGGTGACCACGACGTCGTAGCGCTCGGCCATGCCGATCAGCAGCGCGCCGGCCCTGGCGTGCTCGACCGGGTTGCCGTCGGTGTGCGTGATGGTCATGTCGTGGTCGCCCAGCGCGACGCGGTAGGCGGTGTCGCCGCCCGCGTTGATGAAGCGGATGCGGATGCGGTCGCCGGGCCGGGCGTGGAAGGTCTCCGGGTGCCGGTTCGTGCGGCCGTTGATGAGGTGGTACGGGTAGTCGATGTTGCCCGGCATGCTGCGCAGCAGGGTGCTGCGGGCGTTGTCGCCCAGGAGGCGGGAGGGGGGCCCGCCGTGGCCGGGCCCGGGGCCGCCCTGCTGGCGGAACGCCCCGCGGCTCGCCCGCTCCTCCGTGAACCGGTCGTCGTAGGGGAAGCCGTCCGCGCCCATGAAGCCCATGTCCAGGCCGGCCCGGCTGTAGTCCATACCGCGGCGGAACGCCTCGGTCAGGTCCTCCATGTCCACCGGCGAGGGGTCCGGCATCCAGTCGCCCCGGTCGTAGCGGTCGTATCGATCGTCACGGTCGTACCGGTCGTCACGGCCGCTGTGATCGCCGTGGCGTCCGTGCTCTCCGTGGTCGCGACCGTGACCGTGGCCGTCGTGCCGGTGGCCGTGGTCCGAGCCGTGGTCGTGCCCGTGCCCGTCGTGGCCCGCGCCGTGCCCGTGGCCGCCGTCGTGCGAGCCGCCGTCCCCGCCTCCGTCGTCGTCGCCGTTCATGCCGTGCATGGGGTCCCGGCCGTGGTTCAGCTCCTTGAGCACGTTGTCCGGGTTGCTGCCGTCCACCCCGTCGAGCCAGTCGTCCAGCACGACGACCCACTCCTTGTCGTACGACAGCGGCTCCTTGGGGTCCTCGACGATCAGCGGGGCGTACAGCCCGCGGTCCTGCTGGACGCCGACGTGCGGATGCATCCAGTAGGTGCCGGGCTGGGTGACCCGGAAGCTGTAGAGGTAGGAGCCGCCGGGCCGGACCGCGCGCTGGGTGACGTCGGGTACGCCGTCCATGTCGTTGCGCAGGTGCATCCCGTGCCAGTGCAGCGTGGTGGACTGCGGCAGGTCGTTGAACAGGGTCACCGCGAGGGTGTCGCCGGCGGTGATCCGGACCTCCTTGCCGGGCAGGCGGTCGCCGTACGTCCAGGTGTCGACGGTGCGGCTGCCGAGGTCGATCCGGGACTTCCGAGCGTTGACGTGCAGCGTGCGCACCGGGCCGGAGCCGCGCCGGCCCTCGGCCGCGGAGACCTCCGGACCGCGCGGGTCGACGTAGCCGGCCCGGTTGGAGCCGTGGTCGCCGCGCCGGTCGTGGCCGTCGTGCCCGTCGTGCCGGTCGTGGCCGTCGTGCCGGTCGTGCGGCCCGGGGCGGGAGGCGGCGGAGCTGGAGGCGGCCAGCAGGCCACTGCCGGCGACCGCGATGCCGGCACCCAGCAGGGCGCGGCGGGAATGCGTGGGAAGGGAATCCATGAGATGAGCACCTCGTGGCGATGTCAGGGGAGCGGGGAGCGGCGGCGGGCCGCGGACTCCGGCAGGCGTCGTGGGTCCCCTGGACCGGGGGGTGTCCCGCAGTCGAACGGAGTCGGGACCGGGGAGTGCCGGGGGTCGTCGGGGGAGGCGCGGTGCGCTCCTGCGCACGCAGTCGGCGGTGGGGCGGGGCGGCGTCGGCGCGGCCCCCGGGGTATCGGCCGGCCCCAGCGCGGCGGGTGGACGCACCGGGCGGCGGCCTTGCGGTGTTCACCCATCGCAGACCTCTCGACAGCCGGGGACCCACGCACGCGCCCTTGCTCCCGGGCCTGCCGGCCCCGGAGGTGGCCGCTCGCGCCGCGCTCGCCGCGTCCCGATGGCCATCCGCCTATTCTTGGCCTTCCCGTTCCTCCGGCATATCCGGCATTCCGGACGCGCCGCCGGGACCACCCGAACACCAGGATGTCCGTGAGCCGCCCTCGCCCCGCCGCCCGCCGCCTCGCCGCCGTGCTCCTGCTGCTCGGCGCGGTCGCCTACACCGCCTGGGTCCTGGAGCTGGTGATCGCCACCGGACTGGACCCGGTGCGGGCGTACGTCAGCGAACTGGCCGCCGCCGACCAGCCGCTCGGCGGCCTGTTCCGCGCCACCGACCTGGTCGCCGGGCTGCTGGTGCTGGCCGGTGCGCTGACCGCGCTGACGGGACCGACCGGGCCGACCGGGTCGGCACCCGCGGAGCGGCGGCCCTGGGCGGTGGCCGGCTGGGCCGCGCTGGCACTGTTCGGCGGCGCCACCGCGGTCGATTCCCGGCTGCCGCTGAGCTGCGCGCCGACCAGCGACCCGGAGTGCGCGGCCCGCGAGACCGCCGGGCTGGTCCCGGCCACCCACACCGCGCACGCCGTCAGCAGCTCCCTCGCCATGCTCGGTGCGCTCGCCGCGCTGGTCCTGCTCACCGCGGCCGCCCGCCGCTACGGCAACCGGCCGGCGCTGGCCCGCTTCGGCCCGCCGCTGGTGCTGGCGGAACTCGCCGCCACGCTCTGGACCCTGGCCGCGGTCGCCGCCTTCACCGCCGACCGCGGCACCTGGGCCCTCGGCGTCGGCCAGCGCCTCCAGATCCTGCTGGTCGCCCTCTACGTCGCGCTGCTCGCGGGCTGCCTGGCGCGGCCGGGCGGCGCCGCGGCCCGCCCCGCGCCCGCGGCGCGCCCGCACCCGGCCGCCCCCGGAGCCCCGGCCGCGGCCCCGCCGGCCCCGCCGATTTCGTCGACCCCGCCGGTCCCACCGACCCCGCCGCGAGGAGAGCCGTGAAGCAGCCCGTACGGATCCGCCCCGCCCCCGGCCGCATGGTGCGGGTGGGCGGTCTGCCGCTGCACGTGCTGCGCGAGGGCCGTGGCCCGCTGTGCGTCCTCAGCGGCGGGCTCGGCATGGCCTGGTTCGACTGGGACGCGGTCGCTGCGCTGCTCGCCCCGTACCGCACCGTCGTCCGGTTCGACCGGCCCGGACTCGGCCTCAGCGCCGCCGGCCCCCGGCCGCCCGGCCTCGCCGCCGAGGCCGACCGGATCGCCCAACTCCTCGACGCGCTGGGCCACATGGGGCCGGCGACGGTCGTCGGGCACTCGCTCGCCGGCTTCCACGCCGAGGCGTTCGCCCGGCTGCACCCGGCCCGCTGCGCCGGTGTGGTCCTGGTCGACGGCAGCATCGAGGAGGACCCCCGGCCCCGCCTGCCACGCGCGGTCCGCATGGCCTGGGCGGGCGGCCTCGCGGGCGCGCTGTCCGCCGCCGGGCTGCCGCGGCTGCTCGGCCCCGCCGCCCGCCGCCTGATCACCCGCGCCTCGACCGTCGGCAGCCACCCGCGGCACGGGTGGGAGCGCGCCGGATACCGCACCAGCCGGGTCCTGCGGGCGTGCGCCCTGGAGAACGCCACCTACCCGTACCAGGCCGCCGACCTCGCCGCGCTGCGCCGCCGGAGCCCGATGCCCGCCGTCCCGGTCGCCGTCCTGGCGGCCTACGACGGCAGCGAGGCGCCCCGCGAACTGCGCTGGCTGGAGCGCCAGCGGGCCCTGGCGGCGGAACTGGGCGGCCACTTCGCGGTCGCCGCGCCCGCTGGCCACCTGGTGATGGCGGACGCGCCGGGGGCGGTGGTCCGGGCGGTCCTCGACCTCCCGTGAGGAGCGGGCGGCGCGCCCGCCCAGGGGAAACGCGGACCGCCCCGCTCCCCGCCGCGGCGGGCGTTCGTGTACCCCGGGGGCGCGGCGGAACGCCGTGGCACGGGGCCCTCAACAGCTGGTCAACAGGGCATCTGGGGTCGTCCAAGACTGCGCCAAGCCGGCCGATTGCCGCGTCCCGTCGCACTGAGCGCGATGACTGCGGGAAAGATGCGCGATGGGGGTCACGGGTCAGCGGTTCTGATTAAGGCCAAGGGTGCGTAATGTGACGGTAACCCCCTGACGTGATACTGGTGTGCCGGACCGCGGTGTTCCACGCGCGTGGACAGGCCGAATGACCTGCAAGGATTGGTGACCCATGGACAAGCAGCAGGAGTTTGTGCTCCGGACGCTGGAAGAGCGCGACATTCGCTTCGTCCGGCTGTGGTTCACCGACGTGCTCGGGTTCCTCAAGTCCGTGGCGGTGGCCCCGGCCGAGCTGGAGCAGGCGTTCGACGAGGGCATCGGGTTCGACGGCTCGGCCATCGAGGGATTCGCCCGGGTGTACGAGTCCGACATGATCGCCAAGCCGGACCCCGGCACCTTCCAGATCCTCCCCTGGCGCGCCGAGGCCCCGGGCACCGCCCGGATGTTCTGCGACATCCTGATGCCGGACGGCTCGCCCTCGTACGCCGATCCGCGCTACGTCCTCAAGCGCATCCTCGCCAAGACCTCCGACCTCGGCTTCACCTTCTACACCCACCCCGAGATCGAGTTCTTCCTGCTCAAGGACAAGCCCGTCGACGGCTCCCGGCCGATCCCCGGCGACTCCTCGGGCTACTTCGACCACACCCCGCAGAACGTCGGCATGGACTTCCGCCGCCAGGCGATCACGATGCTGGAGTCGATGGGGATCTCGGTGGAGTTCAGCCACCACGAGGGCGCCCCGGGCCAGCAGGAGATCGATCTGCGGTACGCCGACGCGCTCTCCACCGCGGACAACATCATGACGTTCCGCCTGGTGATGAAGCAGGTCGCGCTGGAGCAGGGCGTGCAGGCCACGTTCATGCCCAAGCCGTTCTCCGAGTACCCGGGTTCGGGCATGCACACCCACCTCTCCCTCTTCGAGGGCGACCGCAACGCCTTCCACGAGTCGGGCTCGGAGTACCAGCTCTCCAAGGTGGGGCGTTCGTTCATCGCCGGCCTGCTCAAGCACGCCGGCGAGATCTCCGCCGTCACCAACCAGTGGGTCAACTCCTACAAGCGCATCTGGGGCGGCGCCAACCGCACCGCGGGCGCCGGCGGCGAGGCTCCCTCGTACATCTGCTGGGGCCACAACAACCGCTCCGCGCTGATCCGCGTCCCGATGTACAAGCCCGGCAAGATGGGCTCCACCCGGGTCGAGGTCCGCTCGATCGACTCCGGTGCGAACCCGTACCTGACGTACGCGGTGCTGCTCGCGGCCGGCCTCAAGGGCATCGAGGAGGGCTACGAGCTCCCGGCCGGCGCCGACGACGACGTCTGGGCGCTGTCCGACTCCGAGCGCCGCGCGATGGGCATCGAGCCGCTGCCGCAGAACCTGGGCGAGGCCATCGCGCTGATGGAGCGCAGCGAACTGGTCGCCGAGACGCTGGGCGAGCATGTCTTCGACTTCTTCCTGCGCAACAAGAAGCAGGAGTGGGAGGAGTACCGCTCCGAGGTCACCGCCTTCGAGCTGCGGAAGATGCTGCCGGTGCTGTAACCGGCGGTCGGCGCGCTTCTCTCCCCGGAACGGTGTGGGGGCCTACGGCAGTTGCCGCAGGCCCCCACGGCCGTCCCACCCTCCCCCGTCGTCTCCCGGAGGAAATTCACGGCGATGTCCCGCACCGCGCATGCCGTCCGCACTTCCTTTTAGCGGAGTCCTCGAAGGTTTGAACGCCGCGCCGCGCATTCTCGACGGAATGCGTTGACGGAAAGTGCGGAGGGAGCGAAGTGACGGAATGCCGTGACGGAATTCCGGGCTGGGAAACGGCGGAGATTCGGACGGGGGAATTGCGTTGCGGCCCGCCGGGCAGCGGGATTTCCGTTATCGCGAATTCCGCGCCGAGGTGCCGACTTCGGATACCGGGCGAGACGGCGGAGGAGCTGTGCGGGCGCATCGCCCTCCGCTGCCCGGCCCGAGCCCGTACGGGAGACCCGTCACGCGCAGAGGAGGACGATGAGGCCCTTGCAGTCCCCGTCTTCCCCGTCGCCCCCGCCGTGGCCGCGGCCCTTGCCGTGGCCGTCCGCCGGGGCCTTCATGGTGACGTGCGAGGCGATGGCGGCGTGCGAGGCGAGCGGTGTCAGGGCCATCGCGGAGGTGGCGGTCGCCGACCCGGCCGCAAGAGCGATGCCCAGGGCAGCGCCGACCGTGAATATTCGCGAAACAGTCTTCTTCCGTTGATTCATCTTCGAAGTGCTCCTTTCTTCGGGCGATTCATCTAGCGGAGTGTTCACTCAATCACCATGCATGCTCCCGGGGTGGGTTTCGCCCGGAGTGCGGCCGATCGGGTGAAACGCAGGGAATCCGGCGAATCTGCTTTGGAAAGGGCCTGCGTCATGCGCCTTTCGCGGCCCTAATTGCTGACCTCGGCCCGGAGAGTCCGAAAGGGTGCGGTGTGCCGCCGCCGTGCTGTCCCGGTCTTTCCGAGCCCTTCCGAGCCCTTCCGGGGCTTCCCGAGTCCTTCCGGGGCCTGTCCGCCCTTTCGTCGGTGCCTCCGGGGGAGGCGGGGAGGCGGAGGAAGAACTCCAGGCACCGGCCCCGACGGAGATCGGCCGAACCGGCCGGAACCGCGCTCCACAGTGATCAGCGCCCTACGAGGGCGCCGGCGGAGCCGCTAACGTTGGCGGCCGGCCCCGCCGGCAGCGGCGGCCCCCGTGCCGGTCCGTCCGCGGGCCGTCCCCGGGCCGTCCGAGGGCGGCCGAAGACGACCGATGACGACAGCTCCGCCGCAGGTCAGAGGGCCCGCCGGTAGAGTCGTGTCAGGAGAGGAGCACCATGCGTCGATCCCTCCGCGACAAGGGGCAGGAGTGGGAGGAGTACCGCTCCGAGGTCGCCGCCTTCGCGCTGCGGACGACGTTGCCGGTGCTCTGAGTCCGGACCAGCCCCCGTGCCCGAGCCGACCAGCCACCGAGAGGCCGCCCCATGGCACTACCCGCCCCGCAGGGACGGCGGAGCAGCACCTTCACCCGGCTGCTGAGGCACGGTTTCACCGACCCCTCGGCCGCCGGGAAGCTGCTCGACGCCCCCGAACTCGCCTCCGTACGGGAGGACTCGGTGCTCCTCGACGCGCTCGGGGCCACCGCCGACCCCGACCTGGCGCTGCTCGGCCTGGTGCGCCTGGTGGAGGCGCAGGAGCCGGACGAGCGGCAGGAGCTGCTGGCCACCGTGGCCGCGGCCAAGCCGCTGCGTGACCGGCTGCTGGGGGTCATGGGCGCCTCCGAGGCGCTCGCCGACCACCTGGCCCGGCACCCGCGGGACTGGCGGTCGCTGGTCACGTACGAGTCGGTCGACCTGCACCCCACCACGCCCCAGTTCGAGCAGGCGCTCGCCGAGGGCGTCTGGGGCGAGCGCGGCGCCGACCGGCCGCGGGCGGACGCGCTGCGCGCCGCCTACCGCCGCTGCCTGCTCGGCATCGCGGCCCGCGACGTGTGCGGCACCACCGATGTCGCCGAGGCCGCCGCCGAACTCGCGGACCTGGCCACCGCCACCGTCCGCGCCGCCCTGGAGATCGCCTACGAGGAGCAGCCCGCCGACGCCGCGCTGTGCCGGCTGTCGGTCATCGGCATGGGCAAGTGCGGCGGCCGGGAGCTGAACTACGTCTCGGACGTCGACGTCATCTTCGTCGCCGAGCCCCGGGAGAGCGCCGAGGAGGCCAAGGCGCTCCAGGCCGCGACCCGGCTCGCCGCCCGGATGATGCGGCTGTGCTCGGACAGTACGGTCGAGGGCACCATCTGGCCGGTGGACGCCAACCTGCGCCCCGAGGGCCGCAACGGCCCGCTGGTGCGCACCCTCAGCAGCCACCTCGCCTACTACCAGCGCTGGGCCAAGACCTGGGAGTTCCAGGCGCTGCTCAAGGCCCGCCCGATGGCCGGGGACGTGGCGCTGGGCCAGGAGTACGTCGACGCGCTGTCGCCGATGGTCTGGGACGTCGCCGAGCGGGAGAACTTCGTCGCCGACGTCCGCCAGATGCGCCGCCGGGTCGTCGAGAACATCCCCGCCGCCCAGGTCGACCGCGAGCTCAAGCTCGGCCCCGGCGGGCTGCGCGACGTCGAATTCGCCGTCCAGCTGCTCCAGTTGGTGCACGGCCGCAGCGACGCCACGCTGCGCAGCGCCACCACCCTGGACGCGCTGGCGGCGCTCGCGGCCGGCGGCTACGTGGGCCGCCAGGACGCCGCGGCCCTCGACGCCGCCTACCGCTTCCTGCGCACCCTGGAGCACCGCATCCAGCTCTTCCGGCTGCGCCGCACCCACCTGATGCCGGAGGACGGGGCCGAACTGCGCCGGCTGGCGCGGTCGCTGGGGCTGCGGACCGAACCGGCCGAGACGCTGCGCCGGGAGTGGAAGTGGCACGCCCGCGAGGTGCGCCGGCTGCACGAGAAGCTGTTCTACCGGCCGCTGCTGGACGCCGTCGCCCATCTGGAGCCCGGGGAGACCCGGCTGTCCGCCAGGGCCGCCGGCCACCGCCTGGAGGCGCTGGGCTACGCCGACCCGGTGGGCGCGCTGCGGCATCTTGAGGCGCTGGCGTCCGGGGTGACCCGCAAGGCGGCGATCCAGCGGACGCTGCTGCCGGTGCTGCTCGCCTGGTTCGCGGACTCCGCCGACCCGGACGCCGGACTCCTCAACTTCCGCAAGGTGTCGGACGCGTTGGGCAAGACCCCCTGGTACCTGCGGCTGCTGCGGGACGAGGGCGCCGCCGCCGAGAACCTCGCCCGGGTGCTGTCCGCCGGCCGGCTCGCCCCCGATCTGCTGCTGCGCGCCCCCGAGGCGGTCGCCCTGCTCGGCGCCGCCGACGGGCTCCAGCCGCGCGGCCGGGCCGCCCTGGAGCAGGAGGTGCTGGCCGCGGTGGGCCGCGCGGACGGCGCCGAGGCGGCGGTGGCGGTGGCCCGCGGGGTGCGCCGCCGGGAGCTGTTCCGCACCGCCGCGTCGGACGTGATCGGCGCGTACGGCACGGAGTTCAGCCCGGCCGACAACGACCACGGCCATGCCGTCGACACGGTCGGCTCGGCGGTGTCCGACGTCAACGCGGCCACCGTCGCGGGCGCCCTGCGGGCCGCGGTCCGCGAACGGTGGGGCGACACCCTGCCCACCCGCTTCACGGTGATCGGCATGGGCCGCTTCGGCGGCCACGAGCTGAGCTACGGCTCGGACGCCGATGTGCTCTTCGTCCACGAACCGCGCGAGGGCGCCGACGAGCACGAGGCCGCCAAGGCCGCCCACGCGGTCGCCAACGAGATGCGCCGGCTCCTCCAGATCCCCTCCTCCGACCCGCCGTTGCTCATCGACGCGGATCTCCGCCCGGAGGGCAGGTCGGGCCCGCTGGTGCGCAGCCTCAACTCGTACGCGGCGTACTACCGGCGCTGGTCGCTGGTGTGGGAGGCGCAGGCGCTGCTGCGCGCCGAACCGGTCGCCGGGGACGTGGAGCTGGGGGAGCGGTTCGTCGCGCTGATCGACCCGCTGCGCTATCCGGCCGAGGGGCTGGGCGACGACGCGGTCCGCGAGATCCGCCGGCTCAAGGCCCGGATGGAGTCCGAGCGGCTGCCCCGCGGCGCGGACCCGACCACCCACGCCAAGCTGGGGCGGGGTGGACTGAGCGACGTCGAGTGGACGGTCCAGCTGATGCAGATGCGGCACGGCTGGGAGATCCCCGGGCTGCGCACCACCCGGACCCGCGACGCGCTGGCCGCCGCGCACGCCGCCGGGCTGATCGGCACCGAGGACGCGCAGACGCTGGACGAGGCATGGGTGCTGGCGGCGCGGGTGCGCAACGCCGTGATGCTGGTCCGCGGCCGTCCCGGCGACACCTTCCCGGCGGCCGGCCGGGAGCTGTCGGCGGTGGGCCGCTACCTCGGCTATGAGGAGGGCCACGTCGGGGACATGGTCGACGACTACCGGCGGATCACCCGGCGGGCCCGGGGCGTCATGGAGGAGCTGTTCTACGAGGGCTGAGCCCCGCGGCCGGCCGCAGACCCTCGGACGCTCACGTCCCTGACGCCCGCACGGACGCCCTCACGCCCGGAGCGGCTCCAGTTCCAGCTCCGGCTCCGGCTCGGGCGCCACGTGCCGCGCCAGCCGGTGCGGCAGCGTCCCGTACCAGGCGAAGGCCAGCGCGAAGCCGAAGGCCAGGCACAGCACCCCGCCCAGCGCGTCCAGCCAGAAGTGGTTGGCGGTGGAGACGATGACCGTCAGCGTCGTGGCCGGGTAGAGCAGCCCCAGCACCCGGGCCCACACGGGCTTCGCCAGCAGCGCGATGGTGAGCCCGCACCACAGCGACCAGCCGATGTGCATCGAGGGCATCGCGGCGTACTGGTTGGACATCGAGGCGAGGTTGCCGGACGCCATCGAGCCCCAGGTCCCGTGCTGGACGACGGTGTCGACGAAACCGCCGTCCGGCATCAGCCGGGGCGGCGCCAGCGGGTAGAAGTAGTAACCGACCAGTGCGACACCGGTGGTGGCGAACAGCGCCAGTCGGGCCGCCGCATAGCGCCCCGGATGCCAGCGGTAGAGCCAGATCAGCACGCCGATCGTCACGATGAAGTGCAGCGTCGCGTAGTAGTAGTTCATCGAGACGATCAGCCACGTCACCGAGTTCACCGCGTGGTTGACGGTGTGCTCGACGGCGATGCCCAGCGAGTGCTCCGCCCGCCAGATCCAGTCGGCGTTCTTCAGCGCCTGGGCCTTCTGCTCGGGCACCGCGTTGCGGATGAGCGAGTACGTCCAGTAGCTGACCGCGATGAGCAGGACCTCGAACCAGAGACGGGGTGTGCGAGGGGACCTCAGATGGGCCAGCAGCCCTCTGCCGGCCGGGCTGTCCGCGCGCTCCCCGCTGGGCGCCGGGGGGGCCGACAGGTCGTCCAGAGTCCTCACATTCGCTTCACCCATAGGCAGACAGTCTGCCAGAAAGGGGATTGTCGCCGATCATCCCCGGGTCGGGTATGCGACCCCCCGGATCCCTCCGGGGGAGGATCAGGGTTCCCCCTAGGGGTCCCCCCGGGACACCTCACGCAAACCCGCCGGTCATCGGCAGGTCACCTCAGGAGCCCCGGCCGCCCCGCCGGTCAGCCCCTAACCGCCCCGCGACGGCCGGGGGATCTTCGCCACCTTGGAGTGCTTTGTCGGCTTTGCGCTCTTCGCCGCCTTTGTCGGCGATGCCGGTTTTGCCGGCACCGGCGACGGCGTCGATGGCGTCGGTGGCACCGGCGTCACCGATGAAGCCTTCGGGGCGGACGCCGTCGAACCGCGCACCACCAGCTCGGGATGGAAGACGAACTCGCTGTGCGGTGCCGGAGTGCCCCCGATCTCCTCCAGCAGGGCGCGCACCGCGGCCTGGCCCATCGCCGGCACCGGCTGGCGGATGGTGGTCAGCGGCGGGTCGGTGAAGGCGATCAGCGGGGAGTCGTCGAAGCCGACCACGGAGATCTCCCGCGGGACGTCCAGCCCGCGTTGCCGGGCCGCCCGGATCGCCCCCAGCGCCATCATGTCGCTGGCGCAGACGATGGCCGTGGCGCCCCGCTCGATCAGTGCGCCCGCCGCGGCCTGGCCGCCCTCCAGGGTGTAGAGGGAGTGCTGGATGAACGGCTCCGCCGCGGCCGGCCCCAGGTCCAGTTGCTCCCGCATGCAGCGGAGGAACCCCTCGATCTTCCGCTGGACCGGTACGAACCGCTTGGGGCCGAGCGCCAGCCCGATCCGCCGGTGCCCCAGCGCGGTCAGATGCGTGACGGCCAGCTGCACCGCGGCGCGGTCGTCGGGGGAGACGAACGGCGCCTGCACCTTGTCGGAGAAGCCGTTGATGAGGACGAACGGCACGCCCTGGCCGCGCAGCCGCTCATAGCGCGTCATGTCGGCGGAGGTGTCCGCGTGCAGCCCGGAGACGAAGATGATGCCGGCCACCCCGCGGTCCACCAGCATCTCGGTCAGCTCGTCCTCGGTGGAGCCGCCGGGTGTCTGGGTGGCCAGTACGGGGGTGTAGCCCTGGCGGGTCAGGGCCTGCCCGATGACCTGGGCGAAGGCCGGGAAGATGGGGTTCTCCAGCTCCGGGGTGATCAACCCGACCAGGCCCGCGCTGCGCTGCCGCAGCCGCACCGGGCGCTCGTAGCCCAGCACGTCGAGGGCGGCCAGCACGGACTGGCGGGTGGTGGCGGAGACGCCGGGCTTCCCGTTGAGAACCCGGCTGACGGTGGCCTCGCTGACACCCGCCTGCGCTGCGATATCGGCCAGCCGGGCGGTCATGGAACGGGACTGTACCGGTCGCATGTCAGATTGCCCACCAGGTGCAGCTGTCCCCCGGGACCACCGCGGAACCGTCGTCCAGGGCCACCGGGGCGCTGGAGAGCAGCAGTTCGCCGGGCAGCGGGAGTTCGGCGTCCCGGCCCAGGGTGTTGACCGTGCACAGCATCCCGGCTCGGGTGAACGCCAGCACGCCCTCGGGGGCCGGCCGCCAGCTCATCTCCCCGTCGCCCAGCCCCGGCAGACGGCGGCGCAGGTCCAGCGCGGTGCGGTACAGCTCCAGGGTGGAGGACGGGTCGCCGGTCTGCGCCGCGACGCTGAAACGGTGCCAGTCGGCGGGCTGCGGCAGCCAGCTGCTGCCGTGGCTGAAGCCGTACGGCGGTTGTTCGCCGGACCAGGGGAGCGGCACCCGGCAGCCGTCGCGGAAGCCGTCCTGTCCGCTGGCCCCGGAGCAGCCGTCGGCTCCCGGCCCGTCGGCTCCCGGCCCGTCGCCCGCGGCGCGGCCGCCGCGGAAGAACGCCGGGTCCTGGCGGACCTCGTCGGGCAGGTCGGTGACTTCGGGCAGGCCCAGTTCCTCGCCCTGGTAGAGGTAGGCGGAGCCGGGCAGGGCCAGCATCAGGAGGGTGGCGGCGCGGGCGCGGGCGAGGCCGCCGCCGAGCCGGGTGGTGTGGCGGACGACGTCGTGGTTGGACAGGACCCAGGTGGTGGGTGCGCCGACCGAGGCGGTCGCGGCGAGCGAGGCGTCGATGACCTGGCGCAGCGCCCCGGCGTCCCAACCGGTGTTCAGGAACTGGAAGTTGAACGCCTGATGGAGTTCGTCGGGGCGGACGTAGAGGGCGAGGCGTTCGACGCTGGGGGCCCAGGCTTCGGCGACGCCGATCCGCTCGCCCGGGTAGTCGTCCAGCAGCCGGCGCCAGGTGCGGTGGATGGCGTGGACGCCGTCCTGGTCGAAGAAGGGGAGGACCTGTGAGCCGATCAGGCGGGCCTGTTCGCCGCGGCCGATGTCGGGGAGGCCGGGGGCCTTGACCATGCCGTGGGCGACGTCGATCCGGAAGCCGTCCACGCCGAGGTCGAGCCAGAAGCGCATGATGGCGGCGAACTCCTCGTGCACCTCCGGGCGGTCCCAGTCGAGATCGGGCTGCTCGGGGGCGAAGAGGTGCAGGTACCAGTCGCCGCGTTCGGTACGGGTCCAGGCCGGGCCGCCGAAGACCGACTCCCAGTCGTTGGGCGGGAGTTCGCCCCGTTCGCCCTTGCCGGTCCGGAAGACGTAGCGCTGCCGGGCGAGCTCGGGGTCCCGGAACCACGGGTGCCGGTCGGAGGTGTGGTTGGGGACGATGTCGACGATCACCCGCAGGCCCAGCGCATGGGCGGCGTCGATCAGGTCGCCGGCGTCCTGGAGGCTGCCGAAGAGCGGGTCGACGGCGCGGTAGTCGGCGACGTCGTAGCCGCCGTCGGCCTGCGGGGAGGCGTAGAACGGGGTGAGCCAGACGGCGTCCACGCCCAGGTCCCGCAGATACGGCAGCCGTTCGCGCACCCCGCGCAGATCGCCGACGCCGTCGCCGTCGCTGTCGGCGAAGGAGCGGACGTAGACCTGGTAGATGACGGCGTCGCGCCACCATCGAGGACCTCGGCTCGGTCCGGCGGCCTGGGGGGCGGGGCTGGGGGAAGTGAGCTCCTGGGTCATCTGCCGTCCCTGTCAGGTCAAGAGGCGAAGGTGCTTCCACGGAGTCAACGCTCGGGCGGGCGGCGGGTGACGGGGGGAGGGGGCCACGGGGGGTCCCGTTCCGGCCATCGCAGTGCAAAGTCTTCCACCCTTCTTGCAGAAAGTTCCCGCAACATCTTTCGGTTTGTTTTCGGCACTGTTACGTTCCAGACCGCCAACTGAGGCTTTTCCTAAGGAGTTCACATGCGGCGTGGCATACGTGGCGCTCTCGCCACCGCGCTGGTAGCGGGCCTGGCACTGGCGGCGACGGCGTGCGGAGGCGGGGGTGGCAACGGCGGCGGCGCGGGCGGTGAACTGTCCGGAACCGTTACCTTCTGGGACACCTCCAACGATGCCGAGAAGGCCACCTACCAGAAGCTGGCCGAGGGTTTCCAGAAGGAGCACCCCAAGGTCCACGTCACCTATGTGAACGTCCCCTTCGGCGACGCCAACGCCAAGTTCAAGAACGCCGCCGGCGGCGGTGCGGGCGCCCCCGACGTGATGCGCACCGATGTCGCCTGGGTCGCCGACTTCGCCAGCCTCGGCTACCTGGCCCCGCTCGACGGCACCCCCGCCCTCGACAAGACCGCCGACTACCTCCCGCAGGCCGTCAGCTCCACGAAGTTCAACGGCAAGAGCTATGCCGCGCCCCAGGTCATCGACACCCTGGGCCTCTTCTACAACAAGAAGCTCCTCAAGGACGCCGGCGTCCCCGTCCCCAAGACCTTCGCCGAACTGGCCGCCGCCGCACCGAAGATCAAGGAGAAGACCGGCGCCACCGCCCTCTACCTGCGCGGTGACGACCCCTACTGGTTCCTGCCCTACCTCTACGGCGAGGGCGGCGACATGGTCGACGCGCACAGCAAGACGATCAAGATCGACAACGCCGCCGGGGTCCGGGCGTTCCGCACCATCAAGAGCCTCGTCGACTCCAAGGCCGCCGTCACCGACGCCACCGACGGGCAGGAGAACCAGCTCAAGGCCCTCAAGGACGGCACCGTCGCGATGGCGATCGACGGCCCCTGGGACATCGAGGGCGCCCGCGCCGGCAAAGCCTTCCAGGACAAGAGCAACCTCGGCGTCGCCCCCGTCCCCGGCGGCAGCACCGCACACGGCTCCCCGCAGGGCGGCTGGGACCTCTCCGTCTACGCCGGCAGCAAGAACCTGTCGGCCGCCTACGCCTTCGTGCAGTACATGAGCTCCGCGAAGGTCCAGCAGGAGACCACCGACAAGCTCAGCCTGCTGCCCACCCGCACGTCGGTCTACGACGTCCCGGCCGTCAAGCAGAACGAGATGGTCGGGTTCTTCAAGCCCGCCGTCGACGGCGCCGTCCAGCGCCCCTGGATCGCCCAGGGCAACTCCCTCTTCGAGCCGGTCAAGGTCCAGATGAACAAGGTGCTCACCGGCGCCGCCACCCCCGAACAGGCCGCCAAGGCCACCGGTGACGCCTACCGCAAGCTCCTCAAGGACTACAAGTGACGCTTGCTGTAAGGGCCCGCCGTGCGCTCGGCACGCACTGGTACGCCTGGGCGATGGTCGCCCCGGTCGTCCTCGTCATCGGCGTCATCATCGGCTACCCCCTCGTCCGCGGCGGCTACCTCTCCCTGACCGACGCCAACGAGGCCAATGTCGAGCGCTCGATCGGCATGAACCACATCCCCGCCACCTACCACTTCGTCGGCCTTGACAACTACCGGGCCATCCTCTCCGACGGCGTCTTCTGGAACCGCCTGGGCTGGACCGTGGTGTGGACCGTGGCCTGCGTCTCGCTCACCTTCCTGATCGGGCTCACGCTCGCCACGATGCTCAACCGGACGCTGCGCGGCCGTACCTTCTACCGCCTCGCGCTGATCCTCCCCTGGGCCGTCCCCGCCTTCATCTCCGTCTTCACCTGGCGGATGCTCTACAACGAGAAGAACGGCATCCTCAACAAGCTGCTGGCCGGCGGCGGCATCGACGCCGTCCCCTGGCTCAACGACACGACCTGGGCCAAGCTCTCCGTCATCGCCGTCAACGTCTGGCTGGGCGTGCCCTTCATGCTCGTCGCGCTGCTCGGCGGACTCCAGTCCATCCCCGGCGAGCTCTACGAGGCCGCCGAGATGGACGGCGCCGGGCCCTGGCAGCGCTTCCGCCACATCACCGTGCCCGGACTGCGCGCGGTCAGCGGCACCGTGATCCTGCTCTCCACCATCTGGACCTTCAACATGTTCCCGGTGATCTTCCTGCTCACCAGGGGCGGCCCCGGCGACGCCACCGAGATCCTGGTGACCTACGCCTACCGCCTCTCCTTCGTCGACAGCCCCCGCGACTTCTCCGGCTCCGCCGCCTGGGGCGTACTGATCCTGGCGCTGCTCTCGGTCGTCGCGGTCGTCTACCGCCGGGCGCTGCGCAAGCAGGGAGAGGTGTGGTGACCATGGCCCGTCGACGCAACGAACGGCACTGGCTGGCCTCCGCCGGGCTGCACACCGCCCTGGCGCTCGCCGCCGCCGTCGCGGTCTTCCCGCCCCTCTGGCTGCTGATCACCTCCTTCAAACCGAGGAACGACGCCTTCTCCACCAGCCTCGTCAGCCACTTCACGCTCGCCAACTACACGCACGTGGTGGCGGATACGGAATTCCTGAGCTGGTTCAAGAACTCCGTGATCATCGTCGGGCTGACCATCGTCCTCGGCGTCTTCATCGCCGCCACCACCGGCTACGCCGTCAGCCGCTTCCGCTTCCCCGGGATGCGCCCGCTGATGTGGCTGCTGCTGATCACCCAGATGTTCCCGGTGGCGGTGCTGATCGTGCCGCTCTACAACCTCCTCGCCTCCCTCGGCCTGCTCAACCAGCCCGCCGGACTGGTCGTCACCTACCTGACCATCGCCGTGCCCTTCTGCGCCTGGATGATGAAGGGCTTCTTCGACACCATCCCGGTGGAGATCGACGAGGCGGGCCGCGTCGACGGCCTCAACCCGTTCGGCACCTTCTGGCGCCTGGTCCTCCCGCTCGCCCGCCCCGGCCTCGCCGTCACCGGCTTCTACACCTTCGTCACCGCCTGGGCCGAGGTCGCCTACGCCTCCGCCTTCATGACCGGCGAGGAGAACCTGACGCTCGCCGGGGGCCTGCAGACCTTCGTCAACCAGTACACCAACGACTGGGGTTCGATGACCGCCGCCGCCGTGATCATCGCCGTACCGGCCGCGCTCGTCTTCGCCTTCGCCCAGCGCCACCTCGTAGCCGGACTGACCGCCGGCACCACCAAGGGATGACATGACCCGACAGCACAACGTCACTCCTGAGCCCGCCACCAGGGGGAACACCGCTCCCGGCACCGCCGCCACCGCCGACTGGTGGCGGGACGCCGTGATCTACCAGGTCTATCCGCGCAGCTTCGCCGACGGAAACGGCGACGGCATGGGCGACCTCCAGGGCATCCGCAGCCGGCTGCCGCACCTTCGCGACCTGGGCGTGGACGCGGTCTGGCTCAGCCCCTTCTACGCCTCCCCGCAGGCCGACGCCGGCTACGACGTCGCCGACTACCGCGCCACCGACCCGATGTTCGGCACCCTCAAGGACGCCGAGGCCGTCATCCGCGAAGCACATCACCTGGGCCTCCGCATCATCACCGACATCGTCCCCAACCACTGCTCCGACCAGCACGAATGGTTCCGCCGCGCGCTCGCCGAGGGCCCCGGCTCGGTGCTGCGCGAGCGCTTCCACTTCCGCAAGGGCCGCGGTGCCAACGGCGAACTGCCGCCCAACGACTGGGAGTCCATCTTCGGCGGCCCCGCCTGGACCCGCCTCCCCGACGGCGAGTGGTACCTCCATCTCTTCGCCCCCGAACAGCCCGACTTCAACTGGGAACACCCCGCCGTCCAGGACGAGTTCCGCTCCATCCTCCGCTTCTGGCTCGACCTCGGCGTCGACGGCTTCCGGATCGACGTCGCCCACGGCATGGTCAAGGCCCCCGGCCTCCCCGACATCGGCCGCGGCGAACAGGCCCGCCTGATCGGCTCACAGGTCCTCCCCTTCTTCGACCAGGACGGCGTCCACGACATCTACCGCTCCTGGCGCACGGTCCTGGACGAGTACGCGGGGGAGCGGATCGGCGTCGCCGAAGCCTGGGCCCCCAGCGTCGAACGCCTCGCCCGCTACGTCCGCCCCGACGAACTCCACCAGGGCTTCAACTTCCACTACCTGAACACCGGTTGGGACGCGGAAGCGCTCCGCGACGCCATCGACTCCTCCCTCGCCGCCATGCGCCCCGTGGGCGCGCCCACCACCTGGGTCCTGTCCAACCACGACGTCGTCCGCCACCGCACCCGCCTCGGCGGCGGCCTGGCCCGCGCCCGCGCCGCCACCCTCCTGATGCTGGCGCTACCCGGATCCGCGTACCTCTACCAGGGCGAGGAACTGGGCCTGCCCGAAGTCACCGACCTGCCCGACGAGGTCCGCCAGGACCCGTCCTTCTTCCGCGCCAGCGGACAGGACGGCCTCCGCGACGGCTGCCGCGTGCCGATCCCCTGGAGCGGCACGGCGCCCCCGTACGGCTTCGGCGACGGCGGCAGCTGGCTGCCCCAGCCCGCGGACTGGGCCGCCCTCACCGCTGAGTCCCAGACCGGCGACCCGGACTCCACCCTGGAGCTGTACCGCAGCGCACTGGCGGTGCGCCGCAGCCACCCCGGCCTCGGTGCCGGCGACTCGGTCGAGTGGCTGGACGCCCCCGCCGGCGTCCTGGCCTTCCGGCGCCCCGGCGGCCTCCTCTGCACGGTGAACACCACCGGTGAGGCGATACGGCTGACGCTGCCCCCCGTCCGGCTCCTCCTCTCCTCCCGCACTCCGTTCGTCCCCGCGGCCCCTGCCGCCTCCACTTGGTCCGCCCTCGCGGCCCTCTCCTCCTCCCGTCAACCGTCCAACGCCCGCGGCGGGTTGGACGTTCCCGAAAATCTCGAAGTTTCCGAAATTCGTGAAATTCCCGCCGAGGCCACGATCTGGTGGGCGGAGTGACCCCGCGCCTCTCGGACATCGCCGCCCAAGCACAGGTCAGCGAAGCCACCGCCAGCCGCGTCCTGAACGGCAAGGCGGGCGTCGCGGCGGGCACCCGGCAGCGGGTGCTCGCCGCGCTCGACGTCCTCGGCTACGAACGCCCGGTACGCCTGAAACGGCGGAGTGCGGGTCTCGTCGGCCTGGTCATCCCGGAGCTGACCAACCCGATCTTCCCGGCCTTCGCCCAGATCATCGAGCAGTCCTTGGCCGGCCACGGCTACACGCCGGTGCTCTGCACCCAGATGCCCGGCGGCGCCACCGAGGACGAACTCGTCGAGCAACTGGAGGAGCGCGGCGTCACCGGCATCGTCTTCCTGTCCGGCCTGCACGCCGACACCGCCGCCGACCCGTCCCGCTACGCCCGCCTGACCTCCCGCGGTGTGCCCTACGTCCTGATCAACGGCTACAACGACCGCATCGACGCGCCCTTCGTCTCACCGGACGACGGGGCCGCGGCCCGTATGGCCGTACGCCATCTCGCCGAACTGGGCCATGAGCGCATCGGCCTGGCGGTCGGCCCGGCCCGCTACGTGCCCTCCCGCCGCAAGGCGGAGGGCTTCGCCGCCGCGCTGGGGGAGTCGTTCGGCCTGTCGAGGGGGCAGGCCGAACGGCTCGTCCGCCACACCCTGTTCAGCGTCGAGGGCGGCCATGCGGCTGCCGCCGCGCTGCTCGACGAGGGCTGCACCGGCATCGTCTGCGGCAGCGACCTCATGGCGCTGGGCGTGGTACGCGCCGCCCGCCAAAGGGGACTTGAGGTTCCCGACCACCTCTCCGTCGTCGGCTTCGACGACTCCCAGCTGATCGCCTTCACCGACCCACCGCTGACCACGGTGCGGCAGCCGGTACAGGCCATGGCGACCGCCGCGGTCGGCGCGCTCATCGAGGAGATCCAGGGAAACCCCGTCCAGCGCACCGAGTTCGTCTTCCAGCCGGAATTGGTCGTACGGGGGTCTACCGGCCCGCGGTGGGGGTGAGTGACCGCGGGTCAGGCATCCTGGGCGGCGTACGAGACGAACGCCGCCCAGGAACCGGCCGGGACGGCGAGCTGCGGGCCGTCCTGGTCCTTGGAATCCCTGATGTGGACGGTGGTGGGGCAGGTGGCGATTTCTATGCAGTCGCCGTCACCGCCGCTGCTGTAGCTGGACTTGTGCCACGAGACGGCGACTTCTACGCAGTCTCCGGAATCATCGCCGCTGTAGCTGGACTTGCGCCAGGAGAGCGCGACTTCTACGCAGCTGTCGCCGGAGTCGCCGCTGTAGCTGCTCTTGAACCAGCTCAGTTCAGGGGTGGTCGTCATAGCGCTTCTCGCATCCTCGTCAGCAGACCCCGGGTGTCTTCGGGGGTGAGAGCCTGCGAAAGCAGTTTCGCATAGCGCATATGGAGCGTACTGATCGTCTGCGGGTCGGAAAGGAACTGGCTGCTTTCCTGCCCTTCGCAGTAGCCGAACCACTGGTTGTCCGGGGTCTCCAGCAACCGCATCGGCCCGTTCAGACCGGCATGCACGCCCCGCTCCAGAGGCATGACTTGGACATCCACGTTCCGCAGGGTCGTACGCTCCAGTACGTGGTCGATCAGCCCCCGGACTGTGTCCGCGCCGCCGGTCGGGCGCCGGAAGACATGCTCGTCGATGATGAAGCTGAACGCCGTGTTCGGCCGGTCCCGCAGCAGATTCTGCCGCTCCAGACGGGCGGCCACCTGGGTCTCGACCTGCTCGTCGGACAGCAGCGGAAGGCGGTTCTCGAACAGCGTCCGCGCATACGCCTCCGTCTGTAACAGGCCAGGAACCAGCCGGCATTCGTACGTGAACAGACTGATCGCCTGCTTCTCCAGCTCCGCCCACTCACGGAACCATCGCGCCAGTCCCGGCTGCCTCGACAGCCGTTTGGCCGCCTTCCGCAGCACTCCGTTCGCGTGGAGCGTGTCCTCCGAGCGGTCGATGAACTTCTTCGACGGGAGGCGTCGGCCCTGTTCGACGGAGCCGATGTAGTGCGCCGAATACCGGATCGCCGGTGCCAGGGACTCCTGCGTGAATCCCGCGTTCTCGCGGAACCCTTGATAGACGGCGCCGAAGGTCCGCAGACTGCCGGACGGCTCGGGCGGCTCGCCGCCGTCGTAATGGTGGTCGGTGTTGCTGTCTTCCATGGTCGGGTGCTCCCGATGTCACTGGTACTGACTGCCCCGCAAGTCACCCATGGTTACGGCTGGTTACTCGTCCCGTCCACGTACTCAGCTCGTACAGTTTCCGGGGTACGAGCTGAGTACCTGGCGTACGAGCCTGTTGACCAGCAGCGTTGGCGCCATGCCAGTTCAGCCGACCGTCGCCGTACGGATGTTCACGCAGCGTTTCAGCGCCACCCCGCGCGGGGCCCGTCTCGCGCGCTATCTCGCCGTCCAGCAACTCGATGTCTGGGGCTTCCCGTACGGCGGCGAGGTCTCGGACACCGCCGCCGCCATCGTCGGGGAACTCGCCGCCAACGCGGCCACCCATGGCCGCGTGCCCGGCCGGGACTTCGAGCTGCGGCTCCTGAAGCTGCCGGGCTCGGCCCGGCCGGGCACCCTGCGGATCGAGGTCGCCGACACGCGGACGGAGCGGCGCCCACCCGACCCCTGGACGCTCACTCCGCCCGCGCCCGACTCCGAGACCGGCCGCGGGCTGATCCTCGTCGCCGCGCTCGCCACCTGCTGGAACGTCCTCGACCGACCCCCGGTCGGCAAGATCGTCCGAGCCGATCTGGACCTCCCGGAGGGCAGGAGATGAGGAACGGTACGGGTCAGGCGGCCAGCCGCCGGGCGTGGAAGATGCCCCAGCGCAGCAGGCCCCGGCGGGTGATGTCGGTCCAGAGGGGCAGGTTGGTCAGCAACTCGTCGACGTAGGCCGGGCTGATGACGTCGCGCAGTTCGGCCGCGCGTCGGTGGACCTCCTCGTCGAGGCGTGCGTAGTGGGTGGTGATGTCCGCCGTGCGGTCCTCGAACTCGACGTCCTTGAGGCCGAGGCCGGAGAGCAGCTCCAGATAGAAGGACGGTGTCGCCAGGTTCGGCATGGAGAGTCGGGAGATCGCGGGCCGCACGGCCTCCGCCGGGGTCTCCTCGGCCATCATGATGTCCGAGAAGACCACGGCGCCGCCCGGCTTGAGCACGCGTACGGCCTCGGCCAGCGCGCTCTCCTTGTCCGGAACATGGCTGAGGACCTCCAGGGACCAGACGACGTCGAACCGCTCCGCCTCGTAGGGAAGTTCGTTGAGGGAGCCGGTGACGACCTCGATCAGGCCGTCCAGTCCACGCCGGGCGTTGGCCGCACGGTGGCGCCGGTTGTGTTCGTCGCTGAGGTCGAGGGCCACGACCCGGCAGCCGAAGCGTTCGGCGAGCGCGCGGGCCGATCCGCCGTATCCGGAGCCGAGGTCGAGCACGGTCGCGTGCGGGCCGAGCAGGTCCGCGGCGTTGTCCGCCGCGTGCTCGACGGTACGGTGCGAGGCGTCCGCGATCGCCTCGTGCGGATGGGCGTAGACGCCGACGTGGATGTCCTCGCCGCCCCACACGGCGTCGTAGAAGGCGTCGACGTCGCCGGTCTCGTAGTAGCTGCGGGTCGCGGCGTCGTGGTGCGGCGTGGTGCCGGTGGTGTCCTCGGGATTGTTGATCATGGTGGGTGGATTCCCCGCTCTCGTCCGGGCAACTCACCTCGTCTGCCGCCTGGGTGACTATGCGCCAACCCGCCGCATCACCGTCGCACTCGTTCTCCCTGAAGACGCTTGGCACCGGTCCGACCGGCCGGGCGCGTAGGGACCACCACCCGGTGGACCTCCGGTCGGCCGGACCGGCTACTACGGGAACGTAACACCGTTGCAATCTCTTGCGAAAGGTCTTGCAGCATCGGGGTGGCATGGATAGAACCAAGGGTCATGTCCTCCACCCCGTACCGCGCCCGCCGCCGCACGGCCGCCCTCCTCGCGCTGCTCGCCGGCGCGGCGGCTCTGGTCCTGCCGCCGCAGCCGGGCGCCCGAGCCGCCTCCGCCAACGACCCGGTCACGGCCGCGGCGCAGTGGATCGACCGCACCACCGTGGTCTGGAAGGGCGCCCGACACGCCGACGCCCAGCTGGAGTTCGGCGAGCCCGCGCGGCGGCCGGAAGCCGGCCAGAGGAAGGCACCGGGCCGTATCCGGCTCTCCCCCGGCACCCTGACCCCGGCCGAACGGGCCCTGTACCCGCACCTCACCGGCTACCCGGCCTTCACCGTCGACCCGCGCGATCGCGCGCTGGCCCCCGCCGCCCTGCGCGAACGGCTTGTCGCCACCCAGCGCACCGCGGACGGGCAGCAGACCGCGACCACCGGCGTGCAGATCCCCGGCGTACTGGATGACCTCTACGGCACCCGCGCCCAACACGCCGCCCTCGGGCCGGTGTTCCGCGCCGGGCGCCCCACGCTCTCCGTCTGGGCGCCGACCGCCCGTACCGTGGCGCTCGAACTGGACGGGCGCCCGGTCCCGATGCGCCGGGACGACGCGACCGGGGTGTGGAGCGTACGCGGCGAGCGCACCTGGACCGGGAAGCCGTACCGCTACCTCGTCACCGTCTGGGCACCCGCCGTCGGCCGGACCGTCACCAACAAGGTGACCGACCCGTACTCCACCGCGCTGACCACCGACTCCGCCCGCAGCCTGGTCGTCGACCTCGCCGATCCCCGCCTCGCCCCCGCGGGCTGGGCGACGCTCCGCAAGCCCGCGCCGGTGCCGCTGCGCCGGGCCCGTATCCAGGAGCTGCACCTCCGCGACTTCTCCGTCGAGGACCCCACCTCCCGCCACCCCGGCCAGTACCTCGCCTTCACCGACACCCGCTCGGCGGGCATGCGGCACCTGAAATCCCTGGCCGAGGCGGGAACTTCCCACGTCCACCTGCTGCCGGCGTTCGACTTCTCCTCCGTCCCCGAACGCCGCGCCGACCAGCAGCGGCCGGACTGCGACCTGCCCTCCCTGCCCGCCGACTCCGACCGCCAGCAGGAGTGCGTGGCGAAGGTGGCCGCCCACGACGCCTACAACTGGGGCTACGACCCCCTCCACTACAGCGTCCCCGAAGGGTCGTACGCCTCCGACCCGTCCGGCACGGCCCGGACCGTCGAATTCCGCCGCATGGTGCAGGGGTTGAACGGCATCGGGCTGCGCACCGTCATGGACGTCGTCTACAACCACACCGCCGCGAGCGGCCAGGACGACCCGCACTCCATCCTGGACCGCATCGTCCCCGGCTACTACCACCGGCTGCTCGACGACGGCGCCGTCGCCACCTCCACCTGCTGCTCGGGCACCGCGCCCGAACACACCATGATGGGCAAGCTCGTTGTGGACTCCGTCGTCACCTGGGCCAGGCAGTACAAGGTCGACGGCTTCCGCTTCGACCTCATGGGGCACCACCCCAAGGCCAACATCCTCGCCGTACGCAAGGCCCTCGACGCGCTGACCCCGGCCCGCGACGGCGTGGACGGCCGATCCATCATCCTCTACGGCGAGGGCTGGAACTTCGGTGAGGCGGCCAACGACGCCCGCTTCGTCCAGGCCACCCAGCGCAACATGGCCGGGACCGGCATCGCCACCTTCAACGACCGGTCCCGCGACGCGATCCGCGGCGGCAGCCCCTTCGACGCCGACCCCCGCGTCCAGGGCTTCGCCTCCGGCCTCTACACCGACCCCAACTCCGCACCCGCGAACGGCGATCCGGCCGCCCAGCGCTCCCGGCTCCTCCACTACCAGGACCTCATCAAGGTCGGCCTCGCCGGCAACCTCGCCAACTACACGTTCACCGACACCGCCGGCCGCCGGGTCAAGGGCTCCCAGGTCGACTACAACGGCGCCCCCGCCGGCTATGCCGCCGCGCCCGGCGACGCCCTCGCCTACGCCGACGCCCACGACAACGAAACCCTCTACGACGCCCTGGCCTACAAGCTCCCGCCCGGAACCTCCGCCGCCGACCGCGCCCGGATGCAGGTCGTCGCCCTGGCCACCGCCGCGCTCTCCCAGGGCCCGGCGCTCTCCCAGGCCGGCACCGACCTCCTCCGCTCCAAGTCCCTGGACCGCAACTCCTTCAACAGCGGCGACTGGTTCAACGCCATCCACTGGACCTGCGCCACAGACGCCCCCGGCGGCGCGGCGACCAACGGCTTCGGCCGCGGCCTGCCCCCGGCCGCCGACAACAAGGACAAGTGGCCCTACGCCAAACCCCTGTTGGCCGACCCGGCGCTACGTCCCGACTGCGCCACCATCACCGCGACCTCCGCCGCCTACCGCGACCTGCTCCGCATCCACGCCACCGAACCCGCCTTCGACCTCGCGACCACCGCCCGCGTCCAGTCCGCCCTCTCCTTCCCGCTCTCCGGCACGGACGAGACCCCGGGCGTGATCACCATGCGCCTGGCCGACCTCGTGATCGTCTTCAACGCCACCCCGCACCGCCAGAGCCAGACCCTTCCCGGCCTCACGGGCCGGCCCTACGCCCTGCACCCCCTCCAGTCCCACGGCGCCGACCCCGTCGCGGCCACCGCGTCCTACACCCCCGCCTCGGGCGCCTTCACCGTCCCGGCCCGCACGGTCGCCGTCTTCCGCCAGGGCTGACCGGGCGCCGAGGAGAGGCTGGCGGGCCGGTGGCTCACGGGAACCTGTGGGGGCGGCACGCCCGCCCCCACCCCCGCTTCAAAGCCGCTTCTCCAACAGCGTCACGCCGTACTTGCTCCCCCCTTTCCCCTCCTTGAACGGCTGCTCCCCGACGACCTCGTAGCCCGCACCCTCGTAATACGTCCGCAGCCGCGGATTGCTCGACACGCAGTCCAGCCGCGACCGCGTACGCCCCGCCGCCGCGATCCGCCGCTCGGCCCACGACAGCAACTCCCGCCCGGCCCCCGCCGGTGCGTGGGCGCGGTCCACCATCAGCCGGTGCACATACCCCGCCACCGGGGGCTGCGCACCCCACGCGGGCTCGTCCCGCCACCACAGCTCGAAGCCGCCGACGACCCGCCCGGCCGCTTCTGCCAGCCAGACCTCCCCCTCCTTTATTCGCTCGCGGAAATGCGCCTCGTCCTTGTCACCCGGCTTCCACTGGTCGATGCCGTTGTCCACCATCCAGCGCGCGGCCCCGTCGTAGAGGCCGACGAGCACGGCCAGGTCGTGCTCCGTCTCGGCCGCCCGGTAAGTGATCTCATCCATGATCGGATTGTGCCGCACCCGCCTCGCCGGCCCCCGTCCGCGCAACGGAGACAGCTCAATTCGCCTTCCTGCCAACGGCGTTACGCCGAGGGTCCGACAATCGCCCTCCGCCGGCCATGTGCCCCCACTCCAGCGCAGGTCAGGGTCAGACCGGCTGCGGTAGCTCCATCAGCCGTTCCACCAGCTCCGCGAACATCCCGTCCGGCGGCTCGTCCGCCAGCATCCGGCGCACCACCTGTGCCATCCGCTCGTCGTACGCCGCGCTCACCCCCGCCAGCGCGACGAAGTCGTGCACCAGCTGCCGCTCCAGCTCGGCGCGCGGCACGCGCCGCCCGTCCAGCCACAGCAGCGCGGTGGTCTCGGCCAGCGAGACCCAGGAGCGGATCACCAACTCCAGCCGCGGGGGCGCGTCCCGGACGTCGAGATGGGCGAGGATCTGCTCGTAGGCGGCCTGGCGCACACCGTCGATCAGCGCGCTGGTACGGGTCGAGCCGATCGCCGGACCGCCGCGCATCAGCGCCGAGAAACCGGGGCCGTGCTCGTCCACGAAGTCGAAGAACCGCTCCATGACGCGCAACAGCCGGGCGCCGAGGGGCCCTTCGCGCGGCTCGACGAACCGGGCCGACAGCTCCTCGGCGGCGCGCCGCAGCGCGGCCTCATAGAGCTGCTGCTTGCCCGGGAAGTAGTGGTAGACGAGCGGCCGGGATATCCCGGCCGCCTCGGCGATCTCGTCGATCGACACATCCTCGGGGGAGCGGTGGCTGAACAGGCCGAGCGCGACGGCGATGAGCTGCTCCCGCCGCTCCTCGACGCCCATCCTGCGGCGTGCCCCGGTCGTCATGTACTCACCCTAACGACCCGGCCCCGAGCCGCACCAGGACACCGATCCGGTCCCGGAGCGTGCCAGTACGCGGGTCTGTTCGCTTACGACACCTCACCCGCACCTCACCCGCCCACCCCCCGAAGGGGGGTGGGCGGCGGGGAAAAACGTGCGGCGGGGAAAGCTGCGGCGGGGGAAAACTGCGGCCGGGAATATCTGGAGCCCGCCCCTACAGGTCCAGCACCAGCCCCTCCCCCCGGGCCGACCGCGAGACGCAGACCAGCAGCGAGTCCTCGCGTTCCGCGTCCGTCAGGAGTTCGTCGCGGTGGTCCACCTCTCCGGCCAGGACCCGCTGTCGGCAGGTGCCGCAGAAGCCCTGCTCGCAGGAGTAGGGCAGGTCCGGGAGGGCCTGTTCGCGGAGGGCGCGCAGCACGCTGGTGTCCGCCGGGACCGTGACCGTACGGCCGGTGCGGCGCAACTCCACCTCGAACGCGACGTCTTCGCCCCCACCTTCACCCGGGCCGTCCGCGGCCCCCGGACCGGACCCCGGGCCCGTCCGTGGGGCGAAGCGTTCGATGTGCAGGCTCAGCCCCTCGGGGCCGTGCGGGAGCAGCTCGGCTACCGCGTCCATCAGGGGCTCGGGGCCGCAGCAGTACACGGCGGCGTGCGGGGGCGCGTCGGCGAGTGCCGCGGCCAGGTCGGGCCGCCCCGCCGTGTCCTCCGCGACCACCGTCAGCCGCCCGCCACCGGCCCCGGTCAACTGCCCAGTCCCCGCCAGCTTTTCGAGCTCTTCGAGGAAGGGCATCGACGCCCGCGACCGTCCCGCGTACACCAGGCGCCACGGAATCCCCTCCGCCTCGGCGTGCCGCACCATCGGGAGGATCGGGGTGATGCCGATACCGCCCGCGATGAAGAGGTAGGCGTGGCACTCGTCCAGGGGGAAGCGGTTGCGGGGTCCGCGCACCGCGACCGTCGTGCCCTCGTGGAGCGTCTCGTGCACCTCGCGCGAACCGCCCCGGCCGTCCTCGATGAGCCGGGTGGCGATGGTGTACGCACCGCCGTCCGCCCGTACGGCGTCGGCCGGTTCGCCGCACAGCGAGTACTGGCGCACGGTTCCGGACGGCAGTACGAGGTCGATGTGCGCGCCCGGTTCCCAGCCGGGCAGCCGCTCGCCCTCCAGGCGGAGGGCCACCACCCCGTCGGCCGCCGCCGTCCGTTCGGCCACCCGCAGCCGCAGCGGCGCCGCCCGGCCCCGGCCTCGTTCCCGGCCCCGGCCCGATATCGGCTGCTCCAGGGCGGGCAGCGGCCACAGCGGCGACCGCCGGATCCGCCGCCGCAGCGCCCGCCGGACGACCACCGCGGCCCCGGCGGCCAGCAGCACGGTGCGCAGGCGGGGGAGCGCGCGGGTACGCGGAGGCGGGGACGTGCGAACCGGTGCGGATATCGACGTGATGGAGCGGGCGGGCATCTCAGGCTCCTCCGGGGGCAGCGGCGGCGGTCGCGGCGGGCGAGCGGTCGAGATAGGCGATCGCCTGCTCGGTGCTGCCGTGTTGCGAGGGGTGGTACGCCCGGCTCAGGTACTGGGGTATGGAGCGGAGCATCGCCCCGGTGGTCGGCAGTACGCCCTGCCGTCCGCCCCGGAGGAAGTCCTTCACGGCGGCCCTGCCGTCGATCAGCGTGGGGTCGTTCTCCATGAAGAACCGGGTGCCGCGCTGCCACAGGAACATCAGGGCGCTGAAGGCCGCCGCCCAGGTGCGCACCCGCCGCCGGTAGCCGCCGTCCAGATGCACGAAGAGGTCGAAGGCCACCGAGCGGTGCTCGACCTCCTCCGCGCCGTGCCAGCGCAGCAGGTCGAGCATCGTCGGGTCGGCCCCCTTGGCGTCCAGCGCCTCGGCGTTGAGCACCCAGTTGCCCAGGAAGGCGGTGTAGTGCTCGATGGCGGCGATCAGGGCGACCCGCTCCATCAGCCACCACTGACGGGCCCTGCCCGGCGGCAGTGTCCGGTCGCCGAGCAGCTTCTCGAAGAACCAGTCGACCTGCGCGGTGTACGGGGTCGGGTCCAGGCCCAGCGCCTTGAGGCGCGGCAGGACGTCGTCGTGCGCCTGCGAGTGCATCGCCTCCTGGCCGATGAACCCGATCACGTCCGCCCGGAGCCGCTCGTCCCGGATGTAGGGCAGCACCTGCTTGTAGACGTGCACGAACCAGCGCTCGCCGGCCGGCAGCAGCAGGTGCAGGACGTTGATGGTGTGAGTGCTGGACGGATCGCCGGGGATCCAGTGCAGGGGGGTGTCTGCCCAGTCGAAGGCCACGTTCCGGGCCTTCAGCGGGGTGTGCTGGGACGCGACCGGCTGGGGCCGCAGCGGGGCCGTATTAGACATGGCGTCAATGTACTGACGGGTAAGGAATGTCGATACCCCCTGGACGCGGAAAGCTCACAGCGGCGGCCCACGCCCCGCCCCCCGCCGCTCACCTCACCGCAACGTCCCCACCTGGCCGCCGCCCGCCAGCCCGCCCTTCAGATCCGTCCGGGCGTCCGGCTTCGCCGGGAGGGCCAGCAGCCGCCCCGCCGCGTGCCCCCGCACCCCGCCGCTCGCGGTGATCGACGTGACCCGGTCGCTGCCCGCCGCCAGCAGCCACCACGCGCCCCCCTTCGTCTTCCACAGCACCCCGGCCAGCACCTGCGGCGCCCGCGGCCCGCAGGCCGTACCGCCCTCGGCCCGCGCCGTCACCGCGCCCGGCGCGTACCGCCGGTCGGCCGGCTCGGGCGGCTGGAACTGCGCCATCGTCCGGCTGCCCGCCCCGCGCCAGGTCTCCGCCCGGGTGCACAGCCAGGCCGCCTCGCCTGCACCCCCGGGCAGCGACTGCCGCGCGAACCGCCAGGTGTTCACGGTCTGTACGCCCCGCAGTCGCGCCCCGGGCAGCTGGCAGGCGGTACGCGCCCAGGCCGTACGGGCCTCCGGGCCCGAGACCTCGCCCGGCGCGGTGGGCCGCCCGTACGTGAGCCGGGCCGGCGTCAGCTCCCCGAGGTCGGTGAGCAGCTCCCCGGCCGCCGGGCCGCCCGGCTGCCCGTCCGTTCCGCCGACCGCCCGCAGCGCCGGCCACGTGGTGCAGTCGGACCCGTCGCGCGGGGTCGGTACGGGGGCGGTCAGACCGTCCGGGCCGATCGGGATCGGCTCGCCCGCCGCGTCCGGCTTCAGCAGATCGACCAGCCGTACGGACCACACCCAAGGGGCCGTCAGATAGCGGACGTTGCCCTGGGTGCGGCCCGCCACCAGAGCGAGTGCCGACTCCGCCGCCGCGCCGTCCGTCCGCGCGAAGTCCAGCGCCGCACCGGAGCCCTCGTCCTGCCCCTGGCCGTCCGCCGCCTCGGCGTAGCGCACCGCCCGCAGGCCGTCGTGGAAGAGCACCACCACCGCGTGGTCGACCACGCCCGCGAACAGCAGCTGCGGCGGCCCGGCCGCGGGCCCCGTCGGGGTGCCGGGCGTCGCCGTGACCGGTACGCCGGCCCCGGGCCGCGCCCAGACCGCCAGCGCCCGCCGGAGCAGTGCCCGGTCGCCGGTCCGGTCGCCGCGGGCCGGCCAGGCGGCGAAGTCCTGACGCGCCGCGGTCTTCCAGGCGTCCGCCGGGGTGAGCGCCAACCTGCCCGGTTCCAGGGCGGCTTCGGACGCGGCATTGCCCGCGTACGGCGGCGCCGCGGCACCGTCCGGCCCCCAGCCGTCGCCCGGCATCCCCAGCAGCGCCCCGCACACCAGCACCGCCGCGCTCGCGGCCAGCGCCGCCCGGCCGTGCTGCCGGCGCCGGAGCAGATCCGTGGGTCGGGCCTGGAGGGCGCACGGGTCGAACTCCACCGACTCCAGCAGCGCCCGGTCCCGGCTCCCGGCCGGCACCGCCGCCCCGTCGGCCTCCGCCAGAGCCGCCCGGGAGTCCGCGACCCCCGCGGCCTCCAGCACCCGGCGCGCCTCGTGCGCCGTCAGCCGCTCCAGGTCGCGCAGGACGAACGCCGCCCGGCCCGGTGCGGAGAGCGCGGACAGCGCCTGGTCCAGGGCGAGTTCGTCGGCGCCGCCGGAGCGGGGGAAGAGCCGCAGGCCCCAGACCTGGGGGAGCGGTGCCGGCGGCAGACGCCGCCGCCCGGCGGCGAGTGCGGTGCGCAGTACCCGCAGCCGCATGAGCGCGTAACCGGGGTCGACGGCCGCCGCCGCGCCGTCGCGCTGGGCGGGCAGACCGGGACCGGACCCGGGGCCCGGCCGCCGCGGCAGGGCCCGCTGCACCACTCCGTGTGCGGCCAGCACCCGCCGGCCGCGGCTCGGGCCCGGCGGCAGGACCAGATACGCCAGCCGGGCCAGCCGGGGGTAGTGCTCGACCAGCGCCGCCTCGGCCTGCTCGACGTCGATGGCCTCACCGGCCTCCGCCGGGCTGCCGGGGGAGGTGCGGTCCGGACGCGGGGTTGCCGCCTGCTGCTGCTCCACGTTCCGTGGAACGAGTGAATCCTGTGATGGTCACCGGGGTGCCGGGCCGCCCGGACGGGTGACCGAGGCGCCTGCCCCCGGCCACCCGGGCCGGGCCGCGCCCCGGTCCGGGCCGCCGGGCGGCACCCGGCGACCCCGGCCACCGGGGCGGCTCCGCACGCCCGTGGCCTCACCGCGAGAGGTCGAACTCCCCGTCCCGGGCGCCCAGGACGAACGCCTCCCACTCCGCCTTGGTGAAGCGCAGCACCACGTCCGGGTCCGTGGAATTGCGCATCGCGACCGCGCCGCGCTCCAGGAACGCGATCTCCACCGCCTCCACGTCGGGGTCCTCCCCGGGCGGGCGCTGCCAGGCGGCGTCGGAGATGTCGAGGCCGTAGAGCCATTCCTTGTCGGCTGCGGTGCCCATGTCGTTGCTCCCCTTGCTCGTGAACGTGCCGGTCAGCGTACGCGGCGCCCGGACGACCTTCCAGCCGCACAACCGGGCCGTACCGCGGTTCCCGCCACCGGAGTTGGCGACGCGGAGGCGGTCGGGCGGACCGGGTCGCAGCGCGTCCACGGCTGCCGCCCGCCCGGCCCCGCCCCATCGGACGGACCCCGAGCCACCCAAGCCGCGGCGACCAGTGTTCTGCGGAGCCTCATCCGCACGCTCCCTGGGCTTCACGCGCTCGGCCGCCGCACACGGGGACAGTCTGCCGTGTAGGAGAACGCCAGGTCATTGGGTATGTACACCCCGACGGGGTGTAACCAGCAGCACCTACGGAGGCTCTGATGAGCATGGCACCCACCGCGTCCGCCGGCAGCCCCGGACTCACCTCTCCCACCGCGGACGCCGCGGCCACGGACGCCGCCCCCTCTCCCGACTACACCGCCGAGATCGCCGACACCCCCGACCGGATCCGGGCCGCCCAGCGCCTCCGCCACCAGGTCTTCGGCGAGGAGATGGGCGCCGCCCTCGACACCCCCCTCCCCGGCCACGACATCGACGCCGTCGACGACCTCGCCGACCACCTCGTCGTCACCCACACCCCCACCGGCGCCGTCGTCGGCACCTACCGGCTGCTGCCCCCGGGGCGCAGCCAACGCCTCTACTCCGACGGCGAGTTCAACCTCTCCGCACTCGAATCGCTGCGCCCCTCCCTCATCGAGGCCGGCCGCTCCTGCGTCCACCCCGACCACCGCGGCGGCGCCGTCATCAACGTGATGTGGGCCGCCCTCGCCCGCTACACCCTGCTCTCCGGCCACCGCTACCTCGCCGGCTGCGCCTCCGTCCCGCTCGCCGACGGGGGCACCGCCGCCGGCCACGCCTGGGCGCTGGCCCTCACCCGCTACCCCGCCCCGGCCGGGCTCCGGGTCACCCCGCACCGCCCCTGGCGCCCCACCGGCCCGCTGCCCGAGCGCCCCTCGCTCGCCCAGCTCCCGCCGCTACTGCGCGGCTACCTCCGGATCGGCGCGTGGATCGGCGGCGCCCCCGCCCACGACCCGGCGTTCGGCACCGCCGACTTCTTCGTCGTCCTGGACATGGAGCGCCTCGGCGACCGCTACCGCCGCTTCTTCCTGGGGGACCGGTGAACGGCCCCTGGGACGTCCGGTCCGTCTGCACCCCGCACTGCGCCGGCCACGCCGCCCCGCGCGTCCCGGCCCGCGAAACCGCCCGCCGCGCCGCCGCGTTCGCCACCGCGGTGCGCCGCGTGCTGGCCGACGGCGACCTCCTGGCGGATCCGGTACGGCTGCGCGCGCACGCCCGGGCGCTGCTGGCGGCACTGGGGATCGAAGCGGAGGGGATCCAGGCGGAGGGGGCCGGCGCGCTGGCGGCCGCCGGGACGGGAGCCGGCGGCCCCGGTACCCTCACCGTCCTCAACCACATCTCCTGGCTCGACATCGTCGCGCTGCTCGCCGCCGAACCCACGACCCTCCTCGCCAAGCGCGAGGTCGGCCGCTGGCCGGTCGTCGGCGGCCTGGCGCGCCGGGCCGGCACGCACTTCATCGACCGCACCAGCCCCCGCAGACTCCCGCACACCGTACGGGAGTTGTCCGACCTGCTCGCCGCCGGCCGCTCGGTGGCGGTCTTCCCCCAGGCCACCACCTGGTGCACCGCCGACCGGGGCGCCTTCCGCCGCGCCACCTTCCAGGCCGCCCTGGACGCCGGCGCACCGGTCCGCCCGCTCACGGTCAGCTACACCCAGCAGGGCCGGCCCAGCACCGTGGCCGCGTTCTGCGGCGACGACACCTTCGCGGCCTCCCTGCGCCGCGTCCTGACCGCCCGCGCACTGGCCGTACGCCTCACCGCCCACCCGGCACTGCCCACCGCGGGCACCGCCCTGGACCGCAGGGAACTGGCGGCCCGCGCCGAACACGCCGTCCTCCGCGGCGGCACCGTACGGCCGGCCGCGGCGGCGATCCGGCCGCCGCGGCCCGCGCCGCAGGCACCGCCGCCGACCACCGGCCCGCCCCTCCGCCAGCATGCCTGACCGGTTCGCCCCCGTCCCCGCGACCCCGCTCGCCTTCAGCCTCTTCGACCAACTGGACCGCCTCACCGACCCGTTGCACGCCCTGCTCGGCTCCCCCTGGCTCTGGCTCGCCGTCCTGCTGATCGCCGGGCTGGACGCCCTGCTCCCGTTCATGCCGAGCGAGACCACCGTCGTCCTGGTCGCCGTGCTCATCGGCCCCGACCTGCCGCCGCTCGCCCTGCTCGCGGGCGTCGCGGCGGTCGGGGCGCTGGCCGGCGACTGCCTCGGCTACGTCGTGGGCCGCTACGCGGGCCCGCGCGCGATCGCCCTGCTGCTGCGCGGCGAACGCGGCCGGGCCCGGCATCTGCGCGCCCGCGCCCTGGTCGAACGGCACGCCGCCGTGCTGATCGTCGCCGGCCGCTTCCTCCCCGGTGGACGGGTGGTCGCCACCCTCTCCACCGGCAGCGTCCGCTTCCCGCCGCGCCGCTTCGTCGCCCTGGACGCGCTGGGCGCGGGCATCTGGGCGCTGTTCAGCACGGCGCTCGGCGGCCTCGGTGGCGCGGCGCTCACCGACTCCCCGGTCAAGGGCCTGCTGCTGGCCTCCGGCGTCGGGCTGCTGGTGGCCGTCGGGGCGTCCACGCTGCACCGCCGCTGCCCGCTGCTGCGGGGCGGCGGTGAGGGGGCCTGAGCACCCTCACCGGCCGCCGCACCTAGGCGCTCGGCACGTACTTGTACCCGACCCGCCGCACCGTCACGATCGACGACCGGTGCTCGACGCCCAGCTTCCGTCGCAGCCGGGCGACATGGACGTCGACGGTGCGCCCGTCGCCGACATGCCCGTACCCCCACACCGTGGTCACCAACTGGTCGCGGGTGTGCACCCGGTGCGGATGCGCGACCAGATGGGCCAGCAGCTCGAATTCGAGGTATGTCAGGTCCAGTTGCCGGCCCCGGACCTGCGCGGTCCGCCGCTCGGGGTCGATCCGTACGGTCTCGTCGCCGGTCCACCCCGGCGGTGCGGGGTCGGCGGGCGGCTGTGGGGCGGGGGCCGCCTCGGCCGGAACGAGGACGAGGTAGCCGACCATCGGCGGCTGGCCGGGCAGCGCGGGCAGGCTGTGCTCCGGCGCCGGGAGCCAGGTGGCGCCGGAGTTCAGCAGCTCGGCGACCTGCTGCGCACTGTGGCGCGGCGCCGCGGCACCCGGGACGGCGGCGGGGCGGGCGTTGCTCCCGGCGGTGGCTTCGTCGGAGGGCACCGCGCGCAACCGGTGACGCTGCTGCGACGGGTGCGGAACGGCGGCCGTGGCGGAACCGGCGGGAACGGTACGGAGATTCGTCATCGGAAGTCAGCTCTTTCGCGCAGGGGATCGTCGGGGGACGTCGTGCGCGCGGGCAGGGCTGGAGACACCGGTCAGCGGTGTCGGGAGGAAAAGGTGCGGGCCCGCGCTCAGTGCGCGCGGCAACACAGACGGTCGAATGCGTGCGCCTGCCGGGACGGCCAGAAAGGCTCAAGGTCGCTGCGACCCGTCGCGGTGTCGGTAAGGCTGGCCATGGGCCTATTGAACCAGACAGCCGTTGTTCTGTCCTTCACACCACCTCCGCGGTGACGCGATCCCGCCGCACGCCGGCCGCACCACCCGCGGGACCGGCCAGGTCCCGCCCCCGACTTCCCTTCCCCGCACCGGAGTTGCCCCTCAGGGCCGCCCCGAGGCGCCGCGCGCGGTGGCCGAAATCCGCCCCCGCGACCCCAGTGGCGCCCATCGCCATCCCGAGCGCCAGCGCCGCCAGATGCCCCGCGTCCGTGAACGTCCGGCCGCGGCGGACCACCGGCACCGCGGCCGGCACCAGCAGAGCCCCGACCGCCGCCAGCCGCGCGCCCCGGTGCGGGACCGTCGCCGCGAGGGCGCCGAGCGTGGCACAGAAGCCGTAGCTCGCCCCGACGTCGACGGCCCGCGCGGTGCCGCCGGAGCAGGAGCCCCGCCGGGCGCGCAGGCCCGCGTACACCAGCAGGCTGGCGCCGACGTGCCCGGCCGCGAACACCCCCGCGGCGCGCCCGGCGCCCCAACGGGCCTCGGCCGTACCAAGGGTGGCCAGCAGCGCCGCGCCGTACACCGCCGGCAGCGGCTCCTCCACGAACGCCGCGCTGGTGGCGAGGGTGCCCCACCGGCCGGCCCGCAGATTGGCGACGTTGGTGGAGTGCGCGCGCAGCAGCTCCGCACGCCGCCGCCCCGGCAGCCGGCCGGTGGCATACGCCCCGAACTGCAGCACCCCGACATACAGCGGTGCCGCCCACGGCAGCGCCCCGCGCCGCACCGCTCGCCCCCGCGTCCCCACGCCGGTCCCTCCGCTCCGCTCAGTTCCCCGCCGGCAGCCGCCTGCGCCAGTCCAGCGGGGTGATCTCGACGACCGTGTCCGGATCGCCGTCCCACTCCACCGTCAGACCGGCGCCGGTCAGCGCGTCCGCCACTGTCCGCCCTACCTCGGCGCGGTCCGCCCCGCCATCCTCGTACGCGCCGTACCGCACCGAAAGACCGTGTCCCCCGGCCGCCGCGGCGGTGTCCTGGTGGTGGAAGAAGACGAAGCCGCGGTCGGCCTCGGCGCGCTCGGCGCCGATCTCGCCGAGCGCGCAGTTGCCGCAGCAGGTGAAGTGCATCCGGGCGGTGAGCCCCTGCGCGTCCAGCGCGGTGAACGCCCGCTCGACCCGGTCGGCGTCCGTTATCTCGGGCCACTCCGTCTGTTCGGCCAACCGCCGTTCCCACAGGCCCGCGACGATCCGCCGCGCCTCGTCCCGGGTGACCGGCGTCTCCTCGGTATCGAAGGCGTCGCACACGCCCTGCACGACGTCCTCGAACGTCCAGAAGCCGGACCGGATGTCCTCAAGGGCCTGCTCCTCGGCCTGCTCGCGGGTCTCCGGGTCCAGACCGGGCGTGGAATACAGCTCCGCCGGCCGCCAGTCGAGCGCCGTGCGCCAGGTCTCGGCGCCGCGCGCCCACGCCAGGAAGACCGCTATGACCTCGTCGGCGTCGGCGGTCTCAGCCGTGAAGTGCCGGTCCGGCCCGCCGTCGCGGAACTCCACGGCGAACGGCCCGTCGCCCTCCCGCCAGGTCTGCACGAACACCTGGTCCTCGTCGGGCAGCCGCTCGACGACGACGAAGTGGTCGTCCTCGGCGCCGATCCGCCGCAGCAGGGCGGTCAGTTGGTCCGCGGTCGGCCGCGCGACGGCCGGCCCGCTCTCGGTCTTGGCGGTGATCGCAAGCATGACCCCAGCGTGCCACCCGCCACTGACAGCCGGCCCCGCGCGCCCGCGACCGGCGACCGTCCGGCGCCGGGTGCGGGCATGCGAAGGGGCCGGACCCGCCGGGTCCGGCCCCACCTCACGCCCGCGCCACCGCGGTTCGGGCGCGGGCGTCACACCTGCTCGCGGCGCTCCAGCTCCGTGCAGCAGGTGTCCACGATCAGCCGCGTCACCACGTAGGGGTCCACGTTCGCGTTCGGCCGCCGGTCCTCGATGTAGCCCTTCTTCTCGACCTCGACCTGCCACGGGATGCGCACCGAGGCGCCGCGGTCGGAGGGGCCGTAGGAGTACTGGTCCCAGGGGGCGGTCTCGTGGGCGCCGGTCAGCCGCTCCTCGATACCGGTGCCGTACTCGCGGACGTGCTCCAGCGGCTTGCCGTCCGCGCCCAGCGCCTCGCAGGCGGTGATGATCGCGTCATAGCCCTCGCGCATCGCGCGGGTGGAGAAGTTGGTGTGCGCGCCCGCGCCGTTCCAGTCGCCCCGGGCCGGCTTGGCGTCCAGCGACGCGGAGACGCCGAACTCCTCGGCCGTACGGTGCAGCAGCCAGCGCGCCACCCACATGTGGTCCGCGACCTCCAGCGGCGGCAGCGCGCCCACCTGGAACTCCCACTGGCCGGGCATGACCTCGGCGTTGATGCCGGACAGGCCGAGGCCGGCCGCCAGGCACAGGTCGAGGTGCTTCTCGACGATCTCCCGGCCGAAGATCTCGCCGGCGCCGACACCGCAGTAGTAGCCGCCCTGCGGGGCCGGGAAGCCGCCGCCCTCGGGGAAGCCCAGCGGGCGCTCGCCCTTGAGGAAGGTGTACTCCTGCTCGATGCCGAAGATCGGCTCCTGCGCGGCGAACCGCTCCGCCACCGGACGCAGCAGGGCCCGGGTGTTGGAGGAGTGCGGCGTGAGGTCGGTGTTCAGCACCTCGCACAGCACCAGCAGGTGGTCACCGCCGCGGATCGGGTCCGGGCAGCTGAACACCGGCTCCAGCACGAGGTCCGAAGAGTGGCCTTCGGCCTGATTGGTGCTGGACCCGTCGAACCCCCACCGCGGGAGCTCGGAACCGTCCGCCAGGATCCTGGTCTTGGAACGGAGCTTGGCGGTCGGCTGGGTGCCGTCGATCCAGATGTACTCGGCCTTGATGGTCACGGGGTCCTCTTATACGGGTCGGTGCGGGTACGCGTGCGGGCGTACCGCTGCACTCTCGCAACAGGCCGTTTCCCGTCCGTTGCCCGTATGTGAACCGCAGGTTACCCAGTCGGACATCGCCGCATTCTGTGAGAATTCACCATATATCACCCGCCGTTTCCGAACTCCCGTACACGGCCGCGGAATTGGCGCCTGCCTGTCTGCCTGCCTGCCCGCCTGCCGCGCCGCGGGCGGGCAGACAGGGCCCCGGGCCGCCTTATGCCCGACCAGCCCTCACCACCTGGCGATACTGGCCATGGAAGGCAGGAACGAACCGGCCTACCGTCGGAGGCGCCGGAGGCCGCCCGCACCCGGCCCGGTCCACCGGTACCCGCCCCGGCCCCACCCGCCCCTCTCCGTCCGCACCGAAGGAGCCCCGCATGGCAGCCAGCCCGGCCCCCGCCCCCACCCCCGTCTTCACCAGCTACGTCGACACCGTCCTGGCCGCCCTCGCCCGCGACCCGGTCCGCGCCGTCCTCACCCCCGCCGACGGCCGCCCCGACGTCAGCGCCGGCGCCTTACACGCCACCGTGCACCGCATGGCCGCCGTCCTCGCCGGCCGCGGCATCGGCCGCGGCGAGACCGTCTCCCTCCTCAGCGGCAACCTCCCGGAGGTGCTCGCCGCCCGGTACGCCGCCAACCTCATCGGCGCGCGGGTGGTGTTCCTCTACGACGGCATGGCCGCGGAGACCCTGGCCCGTATCGCCGAGAGCGTGGAGACCGCGCTGCTGGTGGTCGACCCGGCGCTGCGCGACACGGCCCGCGCCCTGCTCGGCCATCTCACCGGTCCCCGCCCCCAGGTCATGACCCTCGGCCCGCTGCCCGGCCCCTCAGGGGAGCAGACCGACGACGCGGCGCCCGGTACGCCCGGCGACCGGGTGCCCCTCGGCCCCGACCTCCTCGCCGCCTGTGCCGCCCTCCCCGCCACCCCCACCGTGGCCGCCGCCGCCCGACCCGAGGACGACTGGTGCATCCGCCACACCGGCGGAACGACCGGTATCCCCAAGGGAGTCCGGATGGCCCACGCCTCCTTCGCCGAGATGCTCGGCGGCCTCCGCCTGGAAGGCGCCGGCGACCCGCCCCGCCTCCTGGCCTGCACCTCGCTCGCCCACCTGGCGGGCATCATGGCCGATTTCACCCTCGCGGCAGGCGGCAGCGTCGTCCTCCACCGCCGCTTCGACCCCACCGCCGTCCTGGCCGCCATCCCCCGCGAGCGCATCACCCACCTCTGGCTGCTGCCCCCGCTCCTCTACCGCCTCCTCGACGACCCCACCCTCCCCACCACCGACCTCGCTTCCCTCACCCGCATCACCTACGGGGGCTGCGTCGCCTCCCCGTCCCGGATGCGCCGCGCGGCGGAGGTCTTCGGGCCGGTCCTCTACGGCTGGTACGGCCAGTCCGAGGCGATGTCGATCACCGAGGCGGGCCCCGCGGACCACACCGCCCTCGCCGCCGACGGCCCGATGACCGTCGGCCGCCCGCTGCCCGGCGTCACCCTCGCCATCCGCGACGCGGACGGCCGGGACCTGCCGCCGGGAGAGCCCGGCGAGGTCCACGTACGCTCCACCGGGGCGATGTCCGGCTACTGGAAGCAGCCCGAACTCACCGCGCAGGTCCTGCGCGACGGCTGGGTGCGCACCGGCGACGTCGGCCACCTGGACGCCGAGGGCCGCCTCTACCTCGTCGACCGCCTCAAGGACGTCATCATCGTCGTGGGCGGCCACGTCCACCCCGCGGAGATCGAGGACCTCCTCCACGCCCACCCCGCCGTCGCCGACTCCGCCGTCTACGGCGTCCGCACCCCCGACGACGCCGAGGAGGTGCACGCCGCCATTGTCCCCGCCCCCGGCCACTCCGCCGACGACGTCTCGCTGTCCGCCCTCCGCGCCTACGTCACCGCGCACAAGGGCGCCCTGTACGCCCCCGCCGCGGTCCACGTCCTGGACACCATCCCGCTGACCCCGGTGGGCAAGCCCGACAAGAAGCGCCTGCGCGCGACGGCCGCGACGGCTCCCTGAAACCCGCCCGCGCCACCGCCGCCCGCGGCCGTCAAATCCCCCCTGGCCAGCGGCTTTTGTCAGTGCCCGGCGGTAAAATGGGAACCAGTAAGTGAGGGTTCTCAACGCTCCAGGAGGTCTGCCGGATGGCCGCAGCCACACTCATGACGAAGCCTCTCCCGACCCACCCGCTGCCCAGGAAACCGCTCCCCGCCGGATGGCCCCGTGAGCGGTACGAATCCCACAACCGCCGCCTGAAGGCGATGCGCCTGGCGATAGCCCTGCTCGACACCGGCGTCTACCGCCCCGAGCACGCCACCAACGGCAAGATCCGCACCACCGCCCTCGCCATCGGCGTCCACCGCCCCTCCGACACCACCTGCCGCCTGGTCCGCGCCCTGATCTACGACAACTGCTGACCCAGCCCGCTCAGTTGCTCCGACTGCCGGCCCGGAGCGCCACACGCCCCGGGCCGGCGCGCGTCGGTCCCCCGGCCCCCCGGCCGCTCTCGAACAGCGGCGCAGGGGCCAGCGGCGCGGCCGTCCAGCGATCCAACGGCGCCGCGATCCAGCGATGCAGCGCTGTATCGCTGTATCGCTGTATCGCTGTATCGCTGGATCGATACAGCGTTCTGGACTCCACGCCAGGAAGGATGACGAGGAAGCGCGGAATCCGGTGCCGCGGCCCGCGCCGTGGATTACCTTTCCACCGTGGACCAGTTGATCTCCTCAGACCCGACGCGCATAGGCCCGTACCGCCTGATCGCCCGCCTGGGCGCCGGCGGTATGGGCCTGGTTTATCTGGGCCGTTCGGAAGCCGGGCGGACCGTCGCGGTGAAGGTCGTCCAGGCCGAGCACGCACAACACCCGGAGTTCCGCAGGCGCTTCGCCCGTGAGGTGGCGGCCGCCCGGAAGGTGGGGGGCTCCTGGACGGCGGCCGTGCTCGATGCCGACACGGAGGCAGCGGTGCCCTGGGTGGCGACCCAGTACATCCCGGGGCCCGACCTGACCACCGTGGTGGCGAACGACTTCGGGCCGCTGCCCGACAACTCCGTGCGGGTGCTGGCCAACCGCCTCGCCCTCGCCCTGCAGGCGGTGCACGGGGCGGGCCTGATCCACCGGGACCTCAAGCCGTCCAACGTGCTGGTGACCGTGGACGGGCCGCGCGTGATCGACTTCGGTATCGCGCGGGCCATGGACAGCCTCGCCGGGGACAGCCTGCACACCCGCACCGGCATGCTGATCGGCTCCCCCGGCTTCATGTCGCCCGAGCAGGTGCGCGGTCTCGAACTCACCCCTGCCAGCGACGTGTTCTGCCTGGGCGCCGTCCTCGTCTACGCCGCCACCGGACGCCTGCTCTTCGGCGCCACGGAGACCGGGCTGAACGCCCACCTCTTCCGGATCGCCGAGGAGGAGCCGGACCTGACCGGCGTACCGGAGCCGCTGCTCGACCTCGTACGCCGGTGTCTCGACAAGAACCCGGCCGGGCGGCCCACCCTCCAGCAGGTCGCGGCCCGCACGGCGTCGGACGCGGGCACGGACAAGGACGCGGACACCGACAAGGACACGGGCACGGACAAGGACACGGGCACGGACGGGGAGTGGCTGCCGGGCGCGGTGCTGGCCCAACTCGGCCGTCATGCCGCGCAGTTGCTGGACTTCGCCCCCGAGACGACCGCCGGCACGCCCGGTCCCGCGCCCGCCGGCGCGCCGGTGCCCGTCGCGGACCCGCGCATCCCGTCCGGGCAGCCGCAGCCGCAGCCGCAGCCGTCGGCACCCCTGCCGCCCGCGTACGCGCCCACGGCCCCGGCGTACGCCGTCCCCCCGCAGGGATTCGGACCACCCCCGGGCATGGCCTCCCACACCTGGCCCGCAGCTCCGTCCCCGCCGCTCGCCCAGGACCCGTCGGCCCCGCACCCCTGGCGCTGGTGGGGCCTGGCGGTGGTCGCCTTCGTGCAGTTGTTCGTGTTGCTCGACGCGGCGTCCCTGCGCCTGGCGGTGCCGGCGATCATGGCCGATCTGCACCTCCGCGCCACCGACCTGAACTGGCTGTTCGCCGGCTATGAACTGGCCTTCGGCGGGCTGCTGCTGCTCGGTGGGCATCTCGCGGACCTCGTGGGCCGCAAACGGATGCTGATCACCGGTCTGGTCGGCTTCGCGGCGGCCGCCGCGGTCGGCGGCCTGGCCGCCAGCTCCGGCATGCTGGTCGCGGCCCGCGCCCTACAGGGCGTCTTCGCCGCGCTGCTGACGCCGACCGCACTCGCCCTGGTGGCATCCGACTTCCCCGAACCGAAGGCCCGGGGCAGGGCGTTCGGGGTCTACGCCGCGATCGCCGTCGGTGGCTCGACGGTGGGGCTGTTCACCGGCGGCCGGTTGCTGGAATCCCTGGGCTGGCGCTGGTGCCTGTTCGTCGACGTCCCCCTCGCCCTGATCGCCGTGATCGGTGCGGCCACCCTGGTCCATGACCGCCCGGTCCGTACCGGCCCCCGCTTCGACGCGCCGGGCCTGCTGTTCGGCTCCGGCGGGATCGCCGCCCTCATCTACGGCTTCGAGCAGACGGGCTCGCGCGGCTGGACCGACCTCCTGGTGCTGGCCCTGCTCGCGCTCGGCACCGTCCTGCTGATCGCCTTCGCTTGGTGGCAGACCAGCGCGGCCACCGCGCTCCTCCCCCCCCGTACGCCAGCAGGGACCGCGATCGCGTCGGCTCCTTCGTCACCTTGTTCCTGGCCGGCGTCGGCACGTTCGCCCTCTTCCCGACCCTGACGGGGTACCTCCAGAACGTCCGCGGCTACGCCCCGAGTCAGGCCGCCCTCGCGATCCTGCCCATGGCCGTGGCGATCGTCATCGGCTCCACCCAGATCTCCGCCCGCCTGCTGCACCGCATCGCACCGCGCAACCTGATCGCGCCCGGTCTGCTGCTCACCACGCTCGGCCTGGTGCTGCTGGCTCTCCTCACGCCCGACAGCCAGTACGGCGCCCTGGTCCTGCCCGGCACGCTCCTCGCCGGCCTCGGCCTCGGCATGGCCCTGATGCCGCTCCTCTCCCTCGCCACGGCCGGCCTTGCTGCCTCTGACTCCGGCGGGGGCTCGGCAGTGACCGGCACGGCCAACCAGGTGGGCGGGGCGCTCGGCGCAGCCCTGTTCAGCAGCATCCTGTCCTCGGCCATCGCCGCCGGCATGGAACGGGTACCCGGTCTCGGGCAGAACTTCGCCGGTGCGGCCCGGAACGGCCGGATCCTGAACCCGCGGGGGGTTCCGCCGCAGCTGGCGGAATACATCACCAGGGCAACGCTGGGCGGCTACACCACCGCCCTGTGGTGGTCGGTCGGCATCACGCTCCTCGCCGGCCTCGCCGCCGCCCTCCTGATCAGATCCACCGCCCCGACGCTCCCCCAACTCACCGAACCGCCCCTCCCGCCCTACGCCCAGCACCCCACCCACTGACCCGCCCCCTGCGGCAGCACGCAACCACTCGGGAGCACATCGAGGAGCGCCGAGGCTTCGGCCTGAACGGGGGGCACCCCGCATCCGCGCGTCAGGAGGAGGACCACGGCGGCCTGAAGATCCGCATCCTGACGGACATCCGGTAGACCTTCGCGTCCTACGGCAACCCCGACGCGCTGCCCACCGAGAGCCTGCTCGCCGCCCTACGAGCCGATACGGAAGGGCCTTGGGCCGAGTACGGCAACGGTGGGCTGAGCGCACGCGGCCTGCAACTCCTCCTGGCCGACTACCAGATCAGGTCCGCCAACCACCGCTTCGGAGACATTGGTCAGCGCAAGGGCTTCTCACACAGCCAGTTCACCGACGCCTGGATGCGTTACTGCCCTCCGCCCGCGCCCACTGCCCCGTAACCCGGACTCACTCGTCCCACTCGTCGCCGCGCAGGTCAGCGCGGGGACGACTCTCTGCGTGGGACGAGTCCACCCGTCCCGCGTATCAGCGGACCGATCGTGTGCCGATACGAGTCGACCCGTACCACCGGATGCGACCCTCCGCGCCCTGACCACCGATGGGTGTCGCCACAGGAGGCCGGCCAAGCCACGAGGGCCGCTACCCCGGATATGGGGTAGCGGCCCTCGTGTCGTTTCTGACACCGAGTCAGAGAAGCGGCCGGGCGGTGCACAAGAGGGCGGAAAACAGCTGTGACCCACGAGAACTCACGAGAAGAGTTTCCACAGGTCACAGCTGGTGTTTCAGGCTTGCGCCCAGGTCGCCGGGCGCCAGCTCTTAGATGTCGAAGTACAGCTCGAACTCGTGCGGGTGCGGCCGGAGCTGGATCGGGGCGATCTCGTTGGTGCGCTTGTAGTCGATCCAGGTCTCGATCAGGTCGGAGGTGAAGACGCCGCCCTGCTGGAGGTACTCGTTGTCGGCCTCAAGTGCGTCGAGGACGGCGGGGAGGGAGGTCGGGACCTGGGGGACGCCCGCGTGCTCTTCGGGGGCGAGCTCGTAGAGGTCCTTGTCGATGGGCTCGGCGGGCTCGATCTTGTTCTTGACGCCGTCGAGGCCGGCCAGGAGGAGGGCCGAGAACGCGAGGTACGGGTTCGAGGACGGGTCCGGGGCGCGGAACTCGACGCGCTTGGCCTTGGGGTTGGAGCCCGTGATCGGGATCCGCATGGCGGCGGAGCGGTTGCGCTGCGAGTAGACCAGGTTGACCGGGGCCTCGAAGCCGGGGACCAGGCGGTGGTAGGAGTTCACCGTGGGGTTGGTGAACGCCAGGAGCGAGGGGGCGTGCTTGAGGATGCCGCCGATGTAGTAGCGGGCGGTGTCCGAGAGGCCCGCGTAGCCCTGCTCGTCGTAGAAGAGGGGCGCGCCGCCCTGCCACAGGGACTGGTGGACGTGCATGCCGGAGCCGTTGTCGCCGAAGATCGGCTTGGGCATGAAGGTGGCGGTCTTGCCGTTGCGCCAGGCGACGTTCTTGACGATGTACTTGAACTGCATCAGGTCGTCGGCGGCGGCGAGCAGGGTGTTGAACTTGTAGTTGATCTCCGCCTGGCCGGCGGTGCCGACCTCGTGGTGCTGGCGCTCGACCTGGAGGCCGGACTTCTCCAGCTCCAGGGAGATCTCGGCACGCAGGTCGGCGAAGTGGTCGACCGGCGGGGCCGGGAAGTAGCCGCCCTTGTAGCGGACCTTGTAGCCGCGGTTGTCCTCGCGGGCGCCGGTGTTCCAGGCGCCGGCCTCGGAGTCGATGTGGTAGAAGCCCTGGTTCGCGGAGGTCTCGAAGCGGACCGAGTCGAAGACGTAGAACTCCGCCTCGGGGCCGAAGTACGCGGTGTCCGCGATGCCGGTGGAGGCGAGGTACGCCTCGGCCTTCTTGGCGATGTTGCGCGGGTCGCGGCTGTACTGCTCGCCCGTGATCGGGTCGTGGATGAAGAAGTTGATGTTGAGGTGCTTCTCCTGGCGGAACGGGTCCAGGCGGGCCGTCGACAGGTCCGGGCGCAGCGCCATGTCCGACTCGTGGATCGCCTGGAAGCCGCGGATCGACGAACCGTCGAACGCCAGCTCCTCGTCCGGGTCGAACGCCGCAGCGGGGATCGTGAAGTGCTGCATCACGCCCGGCAGGTCGCAGAAACGGACGTCGACGAACTTCACGTCCTCATCCGCGATGAACTTCTTCGCGTCGTCGGCGTTCTGGAACATCCAACTCCTCCTAGCCCGGTCGGCCGGCCGGCGGACCCGGGGTTGCTACTCGGAGCGCGTCCATGTGCGGTGGCGCGCTTGCCCGACCATAGGCAGGCGGGATTTCCCAAGCATGACCCATTTGTTTCGCCGAGGTTAACCGGCACGCTGTCGCCCCCGTCTCCCAGTGTGCGCCCTCGGAGCCCCGTCGAGCCGGTGTGCGAGGCCCGCGGCAGCCCTCCGCGAGGGGAACGTATGCGGTCGCAGTACCGTGGACGAGTGGACAACAGGCAAGCAATCGGATCGTGGATCTCCGGGCCCCGCGCGGCAGCCGAGGACATGGGCGTCGACTTCGGCTACCGCGGGCAGCGCCTCGGGCTGCCCGAGGAGGGGCCGGGATCGATCGCGCGGGTCGGCCGCCGTCTCGGCGCGCTCTTCATCGACTGGGCGCTGTGCCTGCTCATTGCGTACGGGCTGCTCAGCGGCGGCAAGGCGCAGTCGGCGAGCAACTGGGCGCTGGTGGTGTTCGCCGTGCTCAGCGTGCTGACGGTCGGCACGGTCGGCTTCACACCGGGCAAGCGGCTGCTGGGCCTGCGGGTGGTCGCCGAGGGCGGTGGCCGGATCTCGCTGCCGCGGGTGCTGCTGCGCACGCTGCTGCTCGTCGTCGTCATCCCGGCCGTGGTCTGGGACCGGGACGGACGGGGGCTGCACGACCGGCTGAGCCGTTCCGTGCAGGTGCGGATCTGATCCGTGGGCGCGGTGCTGATCGCCTGATCGCCGGATCGGTTGGCCGTGTGCGGTGTGCGTTGTGCCGTATGCCGTATGCGGTTCCCGTCGCAGGTCGCAGGTCGTGGGAGCGGTAGGAGGAGGGGGAGCGGCGGGTTGCTGCCCGGCTTTTCTCCTGGATGCGGCTCTCCGGGATGCAGCGAAGTGCTCTTCTCCCGGACAGTGCTGGACACGGTGAAGCCCCGGAGCCAGGCTCCGGGGCTTCACCATGTTTCCGGCGCGTCGCGAGCGGTCAGCGCGTCTTGCCGCCGCCCTTGGGCATCCGCATGCCCTTCGGCATCGGGCCCTTCGGCACCGGCATGTTGCTCATCAGGTCGCCCAGCGCGCGCAGCCGGTCGTTGACCGCGGTCACCTGGGCGCCGGGCAGGACACGCGGCAGCTTGAGCAGGTGGGTCCGCAGCTTCTTGAGCGGGACCTGGCCCTCGCCGTCGCCGACGATGACGTCGTGCACCGGGGCGTCGGCGACGGTGCGCGCCATCCGCTTCTTCTCGGCGGCCAGCAGGCCGCGGAGCCGGTTCGGGTTGCCCTCGCCGACCAGCACGATGCCGGCCTTGCCGACGGCCCGGTGGACCACGTCCTGACTGCGGTTCATCGCGACCGCCGGGGTGATCGTCCAGCCGCGGCCGACGTTCTCCAGGACCGCCGCCGCCGCGCCGGGCTGGCCTTCCATCTGCCCGAAGGCCGCCCGCTCGGCGCGCCGTCCGAAGACGATCGCCATCGCGAGGAAGGCCAGGACGAAGCCCAGGACGCCCGCGTAGATGGGGTGGCCGATCACGAAGCCGATGGCGAGGAGAACGCCGAATACGACGATGCCCACGCCAGCGACGACTAGACCGACCTTGGAGTCGACCCGACGGGTCATCTTGTAGGTCAGGGCGATCTGCTTCAGTCGCCCGGGGTTCTCAGCGCCGGCAGCGCCGTCTGAGTTTGCCTTCCTCGCCATACAGCGAAGTTTACGTGGCGCGCGGACGACCGGTCGCCGCGGCCTCCAGTACGTACTGGGCGTCGGTCCGGTCCTTGGCGCGGCGGCGGTCCTCCAGGACCGACGTCCAGGCGTTGCGGCGGGCGGTGCGTTGGCCGCCGGCCAGCAGGACGGCCTCGACGGCACGCAGTGCACCGGTGACGGAGGGGATGGGGCGGGCGGTGGCGCGGAGCTGCGCGGCCTCCATGGTGATGGTCTCCCTCTGACGGTCGGACGGACAGGAGCAGTACGTGTGGGAGGTGTCTTGCGGTGCGTGCATCCATCGTCACTGAAGGGTGTTACCAACGGATGACCTGCCGGTCAAACACCTATGAAACGTTGACGCGGCCCCCACGCCCTCCAGCCTGGGGGAGTGCGGGCCGCGTTCTCTCAGCATGTGCCACGTTTCACAAGATGGCGCGTCGGGCGCCTCAAACCGCCTGACTGGACGCCTCGACCTCGCGCCGCTCGACGGCCTGCTGGTAGAGGCGGCCGGCCCGGTACGAGGAGCGGACCAGCGGGCCGGACATGATGCCGGCGTAGCCGATCTCCTCGGCCTCCTCCTTGAGCTCCACGAACTCGGCGGGCTTGACCCAGCGCTCGATGGGGTGGTGGCGCACCGACGGGCGGAGGTACTGGGTGATCGTGATCAGCTCGCAGCCCGCGTCGTGGAGGTCCTGGAGCGCCTGGCTGATCTCCTCGCGGGTCTCGCCCATGCCCAGGATCAGGTTGGACTTGGTGACCAGGCCGGCCTCGCGGGACTTGGTGATGACCTCCAGCGACCGCTCGTAGCGGAAGCCGGGGCGGATCCGCTTGAAGATCCGCGGGACCGTCTCGACGTTGTGGGCGAGCACCTCCGGGCGGGAGGAGAAGACCTCGGCGAGCTGCTCGGGGACCGCGTTGAAGTCGGGGATCAGCAGCTCGACGCCGGTGTCGGGCATCGCGGCGTGGATCTGCCGGACGGTCTCGGCGTAGAGCCAGGCGCCGCCGTCCTCCAGGTCGTCGCGGGCGACGCCGGTGATCGTGGCGTACTTCAGGCCCATGGTCTGCACCGACTCGGCGACCCGGCGGGGCTCGTCGCGGTCCAGCGCCTGCGGCTTGCCGGTGTCGATCTGGCAGAAGTCGCAGCGGCGGGTGCACTGGTCGCCGCCGATGAGGAAGGTCGCCTCGCGGTCCTCCCAGCACTCGAAGATGTTGGGACAGCCCGCCTCCTGGCAGACCGTGTGCAGTCCCTCACTCTTGACCAGGCCCTGGAGGTGGTTGTACTCGGGGCCCATTTTGGCCCGGGTCTTGATCCACTCGGGCTTGCGCTCGATGGGGGTCTGGCTGTTGCGGACCTCAAGGCGCAGCAATCGCCGGCCGTCGGGCTTCGGCATTGGCTGACCGTCGGGTGCGACTGCGGACACGTCGGCTCCCTAACAACTTCGATTCTTCGGCGTACACCAGGGTACGCCCGTCAAATCGCACGCATTTCCACGTGCGGGTGGTGCAGTGCCAACCTCGGAGGGGAGGGCGGCATTCCCGCGGCGGTGGCTGCGGGGTGGGGGTGGGTTCAGACGGCGCGGGGGAGGAGCTCGGCGTTCTCCAGGACGTCCCGCAGGTGTTTCTCGACGACCGGCAGGACCTCGGCGATGGTGATCTCACGGCCCAGCTCGCCGGCGAGCGAGGCGACCCCGGCGTCCCGGATGCCGCACGGCACGATCTTGTCGAACGAGGTGTTGTCCGGGTTCACGTTCAGCGCGAAGCCGTGCATGGTGACGCCCTTGGCGACGCGGATGCCGATCGCGGCGAGCTTGCGGTCCTCGCGGCGCTGGCCGGCGTTGGACGGCGCGTACTCGGGGCCGTTCAGCCGCGGGTCGAAGAGCTCGTCGCCGGTCCGCGGGTCGAAGTCCAGCTGGAGGCCGCCCAGCGCGGCCCGCTCCTCGGCCGCGCCGATGGCGTCGCCCAGGACCCATACGCCGCTGCGGCCCTCGACCCGGGTGGCGTCGACGCCGAACTCGGCGCAGACCCGGATCAGCGCCTCCTCCAGGCGGCGGACGTGCGCGACCACGTCGACCGGGCGCGGCAGCTTCTGGATGGGGTAGCCCACCAGCTGGCCGGGGCCGTGCCAGGTGATCTTCCCGCCGCGGTCCACGTCGACGACCGGGGTGCCGTCCAGCGGGCGCTCGTCGGCGGAGGTACGCCGGCCCGCCGTGTAGACGGCCTGGTGTTCCAGGAGGAGACAGATGTCGGGGACCTCGTCGGCGAACCGGGCGGCGTGGACCCGCCGCTGCTCCTGCCACGCCGACTCATACTCGACGGCGTCCGCCCCGAAGCCCAGATGCACAAAACGCAGCCCCTCGGGTGCGGGGGTCTCCCCCCGAGAGATCGCAGTCACGGCAGCTCCTCTTCGAACCTCTGTCGCACTTCACTGCGACGTTTGATGCCACTTCTGATGCACTTCCGGTGCCTCCTGCGCCTCTGCAACTGTACGGCCGCCGTGCGCGCCCCCCGCAGGCGGCCGGTGCGCCGCCCGTCCGCTGACGCGCCCGTGCCCTGCTCACACGATCGGATGAACGCGGGGCGCAGGCCGCGAGAACGGCGCCGAAGGCCGTTACATTCACGCCGTTCCACAAGGGCGAAGAGCATGCCGGACAAGGTCAGTCGAGCCCGGCGGCCCGGCCCGGAAGGCAGGAGACCGGTAAAGCTGATGACGGAACGACCCCCGCACCACACGCCCAACCGCCAGCTCGCCGCGCTCATCGCCGAGGCGGGCTTCTCCAACGCAGGGCTGGCCAGACGGGTTGATCAGCTCGGTATCGAGCACGGCCTCGACCTGCGCTACGACAAGACCTCGGTGACCCGCTGGCTGCGCGGCCAGCAGCCGAGAGGCACCACCCCGGCACTGATCGCGGAGGTGTTCACCCGTCGGCTGGGGCGCCGGCTGTCCGCACAGGACCTCGGCCTGGACGCCTGCGCGCCGGTGTACGCCGGGCTCGAATTCGCCTCGACCCCCAGCGAGGCGGTGGACATCGTCAGCGGGCTGTGGCGCAAGGACTCCGGGAGCCATGCCGAACTCCGCAAGATCGCCTTCACCCCGGCCGGGCTGGTGGTGCCCAGCCGGGACTGGCTGATCGGCCGCCCCGACGAGCGCGTCGCGCACGGGGAGCCGGCCGCCGACGGCGTGGACCGGGTGCCCCTCCAGGGGGGCCGGATCTCGGTGCCCCGGCAGCGGGGGGCCGACCGCGTCGACCGCACCCAGGGCGGCCGGGTCTCCTCCGGGGACATCGCGGCGCTGCGCTCGGTCGGCGAGCTGTTCCGCGCCCTCGACCACGCCTACGGCGGCGGCCACGCCCGGCAGGCCCTGGTGCGGTATCTGGAGCACGAGGCCGAGCCGATGCTCCGCGGCACGTACGGGGAGGCCACCGGCCGGCGGCTGTTCGCCGCCGCCGCCGACCTGACCCGGCTGGCCGGCTGGACCTCGTACGACATCGCCGCGCACGGGCTGGCGCAGCGGTACTTCGTCCAGGCCCTGCGGCTGTCCCAGGCCGCCGGCGACCGGGCGTACGGCTCCTACGTCCTGGTGACGATGAGCCGGCAGGCCGTTTATCTGGGCCATGGCAGGGAGGCCGTCCAGCTGGCGCGGGTCGCCCAGCAGGGCATCGGCAGCGGTGCCCCGCCCACCGTCCAGGCCCTGTTGCACGCCGCCGAGGCGCGCGGCCACGGCATCCTGAACGAGGTCCGGGCCTGCACCGCCGCGCTGGCCCGCGCCGAACGCGCCCTGGAGAGCGCCCGCCCCGGCGACGAGACCCCGTACTGGGCGCGGTTCTTCGACGAGTCCCAGCTCGCCGACGAGCTGGCGCACTGCCACCGCGATCTCCAGCAGTACCGCGCGGCCTCCCAGCACGCCGAGCGCTCCCTCCAACTGCGCGCCGCCGGCTTCGCCCGCAGCCGGCTCTTCTGCCGGGTGGTGCTGGCCACCGCGCGGCTGGGCCTGGGCGAGCTGGAGCAGGCGTGCACCCTGGGCGCCGAGGCGGCCCTCCAGGCGTCCGAGATGCGCTCCGTGCGGGCCCATGAGTACGTCCGGGACTTCGAGCGCCGCCTGGAGCCGTACCGGGACGCGGCGGCGGTGCGCGGGTACCGGGACCGGGTGGCGGCGCTGGGCTGACCACGCCGACCCACGCCGACCCATGCCGTCGCGGACGGCCGGGGCGGCGGACCGGGGCTCGCTCGGGGCCCTATGCCGCCGCCCGGACGGGGTCTGGTGCCGGGTGGGCGGGGAGGCCGAAGTCCTGGAGCAGTGCGCGGGCGGCGCGGCGGCCGGAGCGGAGGGCGCCCTGGAGGGTGCTGGTGTCGCGGTGGTCGCCGCAGACGTAGAGTCCGGCCAGTACCCGCACGGTGCGCTGCGGGTCGTGCGGTGCGGGCATCGCCGGTACCGCGTACGGGTTGTGATGGGCCGTCAGCAGCTGCCAGTCGTCGGTCCGGGCGCCGTGGATCCGGTCGAGCTGCGGCCGTACGGTCTTGTCGAGGACGGAGACCGGCAGTGACGCGGCGGGGCCCAGCACGGCGGTGGTGATCAGCGTCCGGCCCGGCGGTGTACGGGACGGGTCGATCGCGCCGGCGAGGTAGCTGAAGCCGATGGCGCCGTCCGTCGGCAGGATCAGCGCGGTGTCGCGGCCGGGCGCGCCGCGGGTCCCGACGGGGACGCCCGCGGTGTGGTGCAGCACGGTCACCGGGTGGAAGGCGGGCAGCCGCAGTCCCGGCAGCAGTTCGGCGGCGTCGCGCGCGCCGGTCGCCACCAGCACCGCCCGGCAGGGTATCCGCCCGTGCTCGCGGGTGCTGACGCCGTTGGTGGCGACGGAGGTGACCTGGACGGACGTCCGGACCGTACCGGGCGGCAGACCGGCCGCCAGTAGCTCCGGGACGGCCGAGGCGCCGCCGGCCGGCAGGGCGAGCCGCCCCTCCGCGAAGGCGCGCAGCACTTGGGCGGCGCCCCGGCTGGAGACCCGCAGCCGCGGATCGCAGAGCAGCGCCCGCAGCAGCGGTCGCAGGAACGTGTCGTGGGTGCGCGGCGGGAAGGACGGGCGGCCGGCCAGCGCGTCGCAGACGGAGCGGTCGGCGGACGGGGCAGCGGCGGCGGCCCGGTCTGTACGGCGGTCGGCGCGCGAGAGGGCGCGCGCTGCGGACAGTGCGCCCCTTGTGCACCGCAGCGGGCTGATCCGCTGCGACCGCTGGCCGTTGTGGAGGGCCAGCCCGGACGCGAACGGGCGCAGCGCCAGCTCGCCCAGCCCCGGCGTACGGCGCAGCGCCACCGGGGAGACGGCCAGCGGACGGCCGCAGCGGTCCAGCCGGAAGCCGTCGAACTCGTCGGTGGTGGACCGGCCGCCGATCCGTGGCCCGGCCTCCAGGACGGTGACCGAGACTCCGGCCCCGGTCAGATGACGGGCGGCGGCGAGACCGGCCGGGCCGGCTCCCACGATGACGACGTCCACGGCCGATGCGGTGCGCAGCACATGCCCCTCCCGATGTCGGTCCCAGCGGCGGCGCACCCGTTGTCATGCCCGGTGCTGCCGTCGGGGATGCCGAGCGGTCTGTCCGAGGACCGTAAAAAGGCGACGGCGCGGCCGACAGGGGCGCCCCGGGGGCGCACCGGCGCGCCCTGCGCCACGAGGTCCGTACGGCCGCTCCTACGACTGCTGTGCGGCCCGCACGGCGTCGATGATCCGCGGGTGCGCGAAGCCGAAGCCGGAGTCCAGCAGCCGCCGCGGGACGATCCGCTGACTGCCCAGCACGTCCTCGGCGAACTCGCCCAGCACGAGCCGCAGCGCCGGCGCCGGGACGGTGAAGAGCGTGGGGCGGTGCAGGACACGGCCCATCACCGCCGTCACCTCGCGGTTGGTGACCGGCTCCGGCGCGGTGAGGTTGACCGGGCCGGAGAGCTCCTCGGTGGTGACGAGGTGGCGCAGTGCCGCGATGTGGTCCTGGAGGGAGATGAAGCTCCAGTACTGGCTGCCGTCGCCGAGCCGGCCGCCCAGCCCCAGGCGGAAGATCGGGAACAGCCGCCCCCAGGCTCCGCCCGAGCCCGCCACGACGAGTCCGGTACGGGCGAAGACCGTCCGGATGCCGGCGTCCGCGGCGGGCCGGGCGGCGTCCTCCCAGTCCACGCAGACCTCCGGCAGGAAGCCGTGGCCGGCCGGCCCGCTCTCGTCCGTGCGCCGGTCGCCGGTGTCGCCGTAGTAGCCGATCGCGCTGCCGGAGACGAAGACCCGCGGCGGGGTGTCCATCGAGGCCAGCGCGGTGGCCAGGGTCCGGGTGCCGTGCACCCGGCTGTCGCGGATCCGCTGCTTGTACGCGGCGGTCCAGCGGTGGTCGGCGACGCCCGCGCCGGCGAGGTGGACCACCGCCTCGCAGCCGGCCAGCCCGGCGGTGTCGACCTGCTGCCCCTCGGGGTCCCAGCGCACCTCGCCGGCCGCCCGCGGCGCCCGGCGGACGAGCCGGACGACGTCGTGGCCGTCCGTGCGCAGGGACCGTACGAGGGCCGTGCCGATGAGACCGGTCGAGCCGGTGATCGCGATGCGCATGGGGCCATACTGCCCGCAGTCGGCGACCGGCGCGCAGCGACCCGGCCCACTAGCCCCGGAAGCGTTCCCAGAGGCGGGGGAAGCGCTCGGCCAGCGCCGCGTCGTCCTCGAAGTCCACGTACGTGCCCAGGGGTTCGGGCGGCGCCGGGGGCAGGCCCAGCTCGGGCATCACGGTGCCGGTCAGCTGCTCGTATGCCTCGTCGGCCGCGTAGCCCAGCTCCTCGGCGTCGCCGTCCACCTCCTCGTCGAAGTCGTCCAGCAGGTGGGCGAGGTGGTCCGGGTCGTGCAGCGCGCCCTCGAAGACCTCCCGCCCCTGGCCGATCAGCCAGCAGCGGAAGTAGTCGAAGACGTCGTCGCTGGCGCCGTCCAGCAGCAGCGCGGCGGCGGCCCACAGGTCCCAGGCGTACGCCCGGTTGTAGCGGGACTCGAAGTGGCGGGCGAAGTCCACGACGTCGTCCGGGTCGAGTCCGAGCAGTCGCTCGACCAGGGCGTCGGCCTGCTCCTCGGGGTCGCCCCCGGCGGTCGCGCGGGAACCGTCGACCAGTTCCCAGAACTCCATCTCGTCCATCACCGCTCCATGATCCGCCCTGCCGACCCGGCTCGCACGCGGAGTCCCCCGGATGCTGCGGGGTGCTGCACGGTCCGGTGAACCGTGGTGTCGGGAGCGGGGATCCGCCGGGTGACCGTGCCAAGCTTCCCTCGTTGTGCGGCTTGCAACGACGGCAGATCCTCCAGATCCCCCACAGCACTCCCCAATTTCGCGAAGGGCGCTTTCCAGCCATGCCCATGGACGAACGAACCCGGGCCGACGTCGAACGCGCCGAGGCGGCCATCGTCGAGCACTACCCACGGCTCGTCCGCCTCGCCTATCTCGTACTGCCACCGTCAATGGGCCGCCACCGCAAGGTGCTGACCGCGCACGGCCTGGTGCAGCGGGCGCTGCCGCGGCCCGGACTGCGCCGCCCGGCCGGTGCGCTGCCCGCCCAGCGCGGCGCCGAAGCCGGGTCCGGCTACGACCTGGTGCGCCGGCGAACCCTGGAGCTGGCACTGGCGTACGAGAACCGCCAGGGGCTCGCCGTGCTGCTGCCGCCGGTGCCGTTCGTCTGGGGGCTGCGGCTCTTCCCGCGCGCCGGCGGCGCCGACGAACTCGCCCTGGACCAGGCGCTGTCGGCCGTCCCGGCGCCGGTACGGGCCGCCCTGGGACTGTGGCACCTGGAGGGGCTGGACGCGGAGGCGGCGCGCGCCGTACTGGAGCGGGCCGGGGTCCCGGACCCGGACGCGGCGCTGCGGGCGGCCGGGCAACTGGACCGGCAGACCGGGGCGCGGGCCGCGGCGCTGCTGAACTCCGGGGAGTTCGACCCCTGCACGGTGCAGGCCCGGCCGACAGATCTGCTGCGCCGCCGTCAGCGGGTGCGCGCGGCGGCCGTGATGGTGGCCGCCCTGGCGGTGGGCGCGGTCGCGCTGGCACTGCCCGGCGGTGCCGGGGGAGACCGGGCCGCGACCCCCGCCCGGCAGGCCCTGGACCCCGGCCGGCTGCTGCGCGCCCCCAACGAGCAGTGGGCGAGGACCTCGCGGGTGGACTTCACGGCCTGGCCGCCGCGGGGCCGTGAGGCGGGCAACAGGGAACTGCTGGCGCGGGCGCTGCGGGTGTGGGCCGCGCCGCCCGCCGACGCCCGGATCACCACGACCCCCGGCACCTCCACCCGGCCGCCCGCCGAACCGCCGCGGCTGCTCTACGCGGGGCTGATCGACAACGTCATGGTGGTCGTCTTCCACGACGGCGAGCGGCTGGTGCGCTACGCCGAACCCGAAGGCGCCTCGCCCACCCTGCACTTCGCCCGGGTCGACGACGCGGACCTCACCTCCGGCGCCGGGCTGGTGATCGGCCGCGGCGCCGGGTGGATGCGCTATCTGATCGCTCCGTGGGTCTCCGAGGTCGCGACGCGGGACCTGCTCGCCCCGGACGCCCCGCCGCACGGGCTGCACCTGGCCCCGGACGGGGTCACCGACCGCATCGCGACACCGCCCGAGGCGGGCGGGACCTGCGGGCACTGGCCGGTGGCCGAGTTCCACTCGTCGCCGCGGATCGACGACAACCGCTCCTTCCTGGTGACCGACCTCGGCGAACTCGCGCCGGTGCATCTGACGTACCTGCCGCCGCCGTCCGCGGGCGGGGCCGGCTCGGGCGAGGCCACCGGTCCCGCCGCGCTGCGCAGCTGGGCCCGCACCGCCTGCACCCTGCGGTCGCTGCGCGGCACCGGCGTACGGTCCGTCAACAGCTGGGCGTACGCACAGCAGGCCCTCCCGGAGAACGCCGGCACCGCGACCTGGGTCTGCAACCGCGCCGACACCTGGCGCGGACCCGGCCGGGCCATGGTCCAGTTCCAGCCGCCCGCCGGCGGGCAGGGGGACCCGGGGCGGATCACCGGCCGGGCGGTCGACACGGCGGTGTGCAGCCGCTTCGGCCGGCACGTCCTGAGCGATGTCCACTGGCAGGCGAAATCCGGGAAGTGGTACCTGCTCGCGGCGGGCAGCAGCCAGGTCGGCGGCATCGACGTCACGGGCGGCGTCCGGGCCAGAGCCGAGGCGCCGACGCTCGCCGTACCGGCCGCCCAGGACGCCCGGGCGCAGGTCGCCGGCCGGCTGCGGGACGGCGGGAGCGTGCGCGCCCTCCGGCCGTGAGCGGCGGCGGGCCGGCGCGTCGCCTGCGCCGTCGCCGTTGCCGCCGAGATGTCTGCTGAATCCCGACAGAAGGTGTCGGGATTCGCTGTCAGGGTCGCGGCGTACGGATGCGGGACACCTGACAGCGAGGAGTGGCGAACGTGGCGCACAACGAACCGGCGACCCGGGCGGAACCGGCGGAGCGTACGGGAGCGGCGGGGCGGACGGACGCGGCGGGCCGCAGGGATGCGGCGGACCCCGGCGGGCTGCTGCCGGCCGCCGATCTGACGGGGCGGGTGGCGCTGGTCGCCGGGGCCACCCGGGGCGCGGGCCGGGCGATGGCCGTGGAGCTGGGCCGCGCCGGCGCGGTGGTGTACGTGACCGGGCGGACGACCCGGCAGCGGGTCAGCGAGGTCGGCCGGGCCAGCGAGACGATCGAGCAGACCGCGGAGCTGGTGACCGCGGCAGGAGAGGCGGCCCGTAGGGCCTCCGGCAAGGGCGGTGGTGGGCGACGGGCGGGCGGCACCGGCGTCGCCGTACCGACCGACCATCTGGAGCCGGAGCAGGTCGAGGCGCTGGTCGAGCGCATCGACCGCGAGCAGGGCCGGCTGGACGTCCTGGTCAACAGCCTCTGGGGCGGCGACCACCTGATCGAGTTCGACACCAAGGTTTGGGACCTCGATCTCGCGGGCGGGCTGCGGATGTTCCGGCTCGGCGTCGACTCGCACGTCATCGCCGGCCACTACGCGCTGCCGCTGCTGATCCGGCGCCCGGGCGGACTGGTCGTCGAGGTCACCGACGGCACCGCCTCCTTCAACCGCACCTACCGCGGCAGCCTCTGCTACGACATCACCAAGAACGTCCCGCACCGCATCGCCTTCGGACTCGCCGCCGAGCTGAAGGAGTACGGCGGCACCGCCGTCTCGCTCACCCCCGGCTTCCTGCGCTCCGAGGAGATGCTGGACCGCTTCGGTGTCACGGAGGAGACCTGGCGCGACGCGATCGCCAAGGAGCCGCACTTCGCCATCGCCGAATCCCCGGCCCTGATCGGCCGCGCGGTGCGGGCGCTGGCCGGCGACCCGGACAAGGCGCGCTGGAGCGGCCGTTCGCTCTCCAGCGGCCAGCTGGCGAAGGAGTACGGCTTCACCGACGCGGACGGCACCCGGCCCGACTGCTTCGGCTACTTCGAGGACGTCGTGCTGGGCGGCAGGGACGCGGGACCGGAGGACTACCGCACGCCGGCCGCGGCACCCTCCTCTCCCGGCGGGGCGTAGAGCGCCGCCGTCCGCCGGGCGGCCGCGGCGAACCGCTCCCGCAGCCCGGAGGGCGCGAGCACCTCGCCCTCCGGGCCGAGCGCCAGCAGCTGGGAGTAGGCGACCTCCGCGGACTCCACGGCGAGGCTGACCGTCAGCCGCCCCCGCCCGTCGGGACCGCCGGCCGCCAGCGCCGCCGCTATCGCCTCCCGGGCCGCGATCCGCTCGGTGACGTACGGGAGTTGGCGCACGCCCTGCGGGGAGAGCCGGAGGACCACCTCCTCGCGCAGCAGCGACCGGGCGAACTCCTGGGCGCGCTCGGCCCAGAACGCGGGCAGATCGAACCCCTCGTCGCGCCGGAAGCGTCCGCCGGTGCGCCCCGGCCGCGGGGCGGCCCCCGCGGTGCCGCCGGTCTCCTCGGATCCTGCGGAAGGCTCGGCCCGGTCGGCCGCCCCGCCCGCCTCGACGGCGGTGAACCGGTCGACCCGATAGACCCGGAAGCCCGCCGACCGCCGGCCGTCGCCCGGCGGGGGCGCGTCCCGCGGCGCCCCAGGCCCGCTCGCCGCCGCGGGCCGGCCGTCGCACGCGCGGGCCGCCAGATACCAGACGCCCGCCTTCAGCACGAGCCCGTACGGCTCCAACTCCCGTGCTACTTCACGGTCCTTGCGGAGATATCGGACCGTCAGCCGGCGGTCGTCCCACACCGCGTCGGCGATCGCGGGCAGCCGCGGGGGCGTCTCCGGCTCCTGATACCAGGCCGGCGCGTCCAGATGGAACCGCTGGGCGGCGCCCGAGGCGGCGTCCCGCAGCTCGGGCAGCAGCGCGGCGGACACCTTCAGCCGGGCGGCGGACGCGGCGTCCCCCAGGCCCATCTCCCGCAGGGCGGAGGGCACTCCGGACAGGAAGAGCGCCTCCGCCTCGCTGCGGCCGAGGCCGGTGAGCCGGGTGCGGTACCCGCCTATCAGGCGGTAGCCGCCGGCCCGGCCGCGGTCCGCGTACACGGGTACGCCGGCCTCCGAGAGCGACAGGACGTCCCGGGTGACCGTGCGCTCCGAGACCTCCAGCTCCCGCGCCAGCTCACCGGCCGTCATCGACGGCCGGGACTGGAGCAGCAACACCATCCTGATCAGCCGTGCGGCACGCATGAATCCATCATGCCGGGCACCACTGACAACGCCCCGCGGGCGAGGAGGTGAGCGAGCCCCGTGCGAAGACCCCGGGCGCGGGAGGTGTTCTTCGCACGGGAGTTGGCGGGCGGGCGGCGCCCGGTGTCGGCCGGGGCCGCCCGCGTCCGGTGGGCGCGGTCACCAGGGCGGGACCGCGCGCGGTGTCACAGCCCGTAGCGCTCCCGGGCCTCCTTGACCGTCTCCGGCTTGACGTCGCCGCGCCGGGCCAGCGCCGCGAGCGCCTGGACCACCAGCGACTGCGGGTCCACGCCGAAGTGCCGGCGGGCCGCCTCCCGGGTGTCGGAGAGGCCGAAGCCGTCCGTCCCGACGGAGGTCCAGTCCTGCTCGACCCACTGGGCGATCTGGTCCGGGACCGCCCGCATCCAGTCGCTGACCGCGACGACCGGGCCGGGGGCACCGGCCAGCGCACGGGTGACGTACGGGACGCGGTCCTCGCCCTCCAGGCGGGCCGCGTCGCACTCCAGGGCGTCGCGGCGCAGCTCCGTCCAGGACGGGGCCGACCAGACGTCCGCGGCCACGCCCCAGTCGGCGGCCAGCAGCTGCTGCGCCTCCAGGGCCCAGTGGATGGCGGTGCCCGACGCCAGCAGCTGGAGCCGCGGGACGTCGGCGCCCTCTATGGAGACGGCTTGCCGGTAGCGGTACAGGCCCTTGAGGATGCCCCCTTCGACACCCTCCGGCATGGCCGGCTGCACCTTGGTCTCGTTGTAGACCGTCAGGTAGTAGAAGACGTCCTCGGCGTCGGGGCCGTACATCCGGCGCAGCCCCTCCTTGACGATCACCGCCACCTCGTACGCGAACGCCGGGTCGTACGAGACCGCCGCCGGGTTGGTCGAGGCGATCAGGTGGGAGTGGCCGTCGGCGTGCTGGAGGCCCTCACCGGTCATCGTGGTGCGGCCGGCGGTGGCGCCGATGACGAAGCCGCGGCCCAACTGGTCGGCCAGCGCCCAGAACTGGTCGGCGGTGCGCTGCCAGCCGAACATCGAGTAGAAGATGTAGAAGGGGATCATCGGCTCGCCGTGCGTCGCGTACGACGTCGCGGCGGCGGTGAAGTCGGCGAGCGAACCGGCCTCGGTGATGCCCTCGTTGAGGATCTGGCCGTCCTTGGCTTCCTTGTACCAGAGGAGCTGGTCGCGGTCGACCGGGTCGTACGTGGAGCCCTTGGGGGAGTAGAGGCCGGCCGTCGGGAAGAGGGACTCCATACCGAAGGTACGGGCCTCGTCCGGGACGATCGGAACCCAGCGCCGGCCGGTCTCCTTGTCCCGCATCAGGTCCTTGACCAGCCGGACGAACGCCATGGTGGTGGCGATCTCCTGGCTGCCGGAGCCCTTCTTCAGCGCGTCGAAGGTCTTGTCGGCGGGCATCGGCAGCGGCTTGGCCACGACCTTGCGGGCCGGGGCCGGGCCGTCGAGGGCGGTGCGCCGCGAGCGCAGGTACCGCATCTCGGGCGAATCCTCGGCCGGGCGCCAGTACGGCACCACGTCGCCCTCCAGCGCACTGTCCGGGATGGGGAGTTCGAGCAGATCGCGCATCGCGCGGAACTCCGCCAGGGTCAGCTTCTTCATCTGGTGGTTGGCGTTGCGGGACTCGAAGCCCGTGCCGAGGGTGTAGCCCTTGACGGTCTGCGCCAGGATGACGGTCGGCGCGCCCTTGTGCTCGACGGCGGCCTTGTAGGCGGCGTACACCTTGCGCGGCTCGTGCCCGGCGCGGGAGGTCTGGAACAGCTCCAGCAGCTTGGCGTCGGAGAGCTTCTCGGCGAGGGCCCGCAGCGACGCGCTCGCGCCGAAGAAGTGCTCGCGCAGGTAGGCGGCGTCGCGGGTGGCGTACGTCTGGAACTGCGCGTCGGGGGTCTCGCGGAGGCGCTGGAGCAGCGCGCCGTCGGTGTCGAGCGCGAAGACCTCGTCCCACGCCCGGCCCCAGAGGGCCTTGACGACGTTCCAGCCGGCGGCGCGGAACTGGGCTTCCAGCTCCTGCACGATCTTGAAGTTGGGGCGGACCGGGCCGTCCAGGCGCTGCAGGTTGCAGTTGATGACGAAGGTCAGGTTGTCCAGGCCCTCGCGGCCGGCCAGCGCCAGTGCGGCGGTCGACTCCGGCTCGTCCATCTCGCCGTCGCCCAGGAACGCCCAGACGTGGGAGTTGGCGGTGTCCTTGATGCCGCGGTGCTCCAGGTAGCGGTTGAAGCGCGCCTGGTAGATCGCGGAGAGCGGGCCCAGGCCCATGGAGACGGTGGGGAACTCCCACAGCCAGGGGAGGCGGCGCGGGTGCGGGTACGAGGGCAGGCCCTCGCCGCCGGCCTCCTGGCGGAAGTGGTCGAGCTGGTCCTCGGTGAGCCGGCCTTCGAGGAAGGCGCGGGCGTAGATGCCGGGGGAGGCGTGGCCCTGGATGTAGAGCTGGTCGCCGCTGCCGTCGCCGTCCTTGCCGCGGAAGAAGTGCTGGAAGCCGGTCTCGTAGAGCCAGGCCGCCGAGGCGAAGGTGGCGATGTGGCCGCCGAGGCCGAGCTTGGAGCCGCGGGTGACCATGGCGGCGGCGTTCCAGCGGTTCCAGGCGGTGATCCGGGCCTCCAGCGCCTCGTCACCCGGGAACGCGGGCTCGGCGGAGGTCGGGATGGTGTTGACGTAGTCCGTCTCCAGCAGCGACGGCAGGTCGGTGCCCTCGGTGCGCGCGGTGTGCTCCAGGGCGCGGCGCATCAGGTACGCGGCGCGATGCGGGCCCGCTGCCTCGGCGACGGCGTCCAGCGACTCGCGCCATTCGGCCGTCTCCTCGGGATCGAGGTCCGGGAGCTGGTCGAGCTGGCTGTACGGCAGGCGCACGGGATCGGGCATGGGTGGCCCCTTTCCGGACGGGTGGGAATGCGAGTTCGGCAGGCATTCGGCAGGCAGGGGTGTCGCGCCCCAGCAGTCGACGATACGCCTCTGATCGATGATCGATCAACGCTCTCCGGGCGAATAACCGCAGGTCGGCACGGGGTGCCGCATTGCGGGGCACCGCGTGCCAGCTCCGGAGCCCCCCTCCGTTACACCCCGGAGCCCCGCCGGTACGCCATGGAACCGGCGGGGCCGCCACCGCCGTGACCCGCCGCGAGCGCGGCCGGCCGGGGTCTCACACGCGCGGCGCGCAGCTCAGCACATGCGCCTTCAGCAACGTCCCGATCTTCGGGTCGCGCCGCCGGAAGGCGTCCACGATCTCCTGGTGGTCCTGGGCGTGCGAGCGCGGCTCCGGGCTGAACCAGCGGATGGAGAGCGTCGTCCAGACCTCGACGCCCAGTGACTCCCAGGTGTGCAGCAGCACCGCGTTCCCGGCCGCCCGCACGATCTCCCGGTGGAAGGCCACCGTGTGCCGGACCTGCGCCTCGCCGTCGCCCGTCGCGTCCGCCTCGCGCAGCGCCGCCACCTCGCGCTCCAGCGCCGCGGTGTCCTCCGCCAGCCGTCCGGCCGCCAGCTCCGCGGCGACCTGCTCCAGCCCGGCCCGCACCGGGTAGCTCTCCTTGAGGTCGTCCGCGGTCAGATTCCGCACCCGGACGCCCTTGTTCGGCGCGGACTCGATGAGCTGGAGCGACTCCAGCTCCCGCAGCGCCTCGCGCACCGGGGTCTGGCTGACCTCCAGCTCGACCGCGATCCGCCGCTCCACGATCCGCTCGCCCGGCTGCCAGCGGCCGCTGACGATCCCCTCAAGGATGTGCTCGCGGATCTGCTCGCGCAGCGAATGGACGACGGGCGGGGTCATGAATTGCTCCTTCAGAGCGTGTAGGGCCCCATGGGGCAAAGAGGCCGGTGGGGGCCATTATCCGGGATGCGGACACACACAAGGGCCGGCCCCGGCTCGTCAGGAACGAACCGGGGCCGGCCCCTTTGCACGGCTATGGCTTACGCGGGTGTCAGAGACCGATCTCGGTCTCGAACTCCGCGGCCTCCAGGATCTGCTTGACCGTGGTCAGGTAGCGGGCGGCGTCGGCGCCGTCCACCAGACGGTGGTCGTAGGAGAGCGCGAGGTAGGTCATGTCGCGCACCGCGATGGTCTCGCCGAGGTCCGGGTGGTTGATGACCACCGGGCGCTTGACGGTGGCACCGATGCCCAGGATGCCGACCTGGTTCGGGGGCACGATCACGGTGTCGAACAGGGCGCCGCGCGAACCGGTGTTGCTGATGGTGAAGGTCGCGCCGGACAGCTCGTCCGGGGTGATCTTGTTGGCCCGGACCTTGCCCGCCAGCTCCGCCGTCTTACGGGCGATGCCGGCGATGTTCAGGTCGCCCGCACCCTTGATGACCGGGGTCATCAGGCCCTTCTCCGCGTCCACCGCGATACCGACGTTCTCGGTGTCGAAGTAGGTGATGGTGCCCTCGTCCTCGTTGATCCGGGCGTTGACGACCGGGTGGGCCTTCAGCGCCTGGACGGCGGCCTTGACGAAGAACGGCATCGGGGAGAGCTTGACGCCCTCACGCTGCGCGAAGGCGTCCTTGGCCTTGTTGCGCATCCGCATGATCGCGGTGATGTCCACCTCGACCACGGAGGTCAGCTGCGCCTGGCCGTGCAGCGCCTTCATCATGTTGTCGCCGATGACCTTGCGCATCCGCGGCATCTTGACGGTCTGACCGCGCAGCGGCGACGCCTCGATGACCGGAGCGCCGGGCTTGGCGGCGGCGGCCGGCGCGGCCGGGGCCGGGACGGCGGCCTTGAGGGCCTCGGCGGCGGCGATGACGTCCTGCTTGCGGATCCGGCCACCGACACCGGTGCCCTTGACCGTGGCGAGGTTGACGCCGTTCTCCTGCGCCAGCTTGCGCACCAGCGGAGTGACGTACGCGCCTTCGCCCTCACCGGCCGCCGGGACGGGGGTGACGGGGGCCGGCGCGACCGGAGCCGGAGCCGCAACCGGAGCCGGCGCGGGGGCCGGAGTCGGCGCGGGGGCCGGGGCCGGCGCGGGGGCCGGGGCCGGGGCCGGGGCGGGTGCCGCCGGAGCGGGCGCGGGTGCCGGTGCCGGGGCGGGCGCCGGAGCGGCGACCGGGGCCGGGGCGGCCGGAGCCGGGGCAGCGGCCGGAGCCGCACCCTTGATGCCGATCACCGCGAGCTTGGCGCCGACCTCGGCGGTCTCGTCCTCGCCGACCACGATCTCCAGCAGGACGCCGGAGGCCGGCGCCGGGATCTCGGTGTCGACCTTGTCGGTGGAGACCTCCAGCAGCGGCTCGTCCTCGGAGACCTCCTCGCCGACCTCCTTCAGCCAGCGGGTGACGGTGCCCTCGGTGACGCTCTCGCCGAGCGCGGGGAGGAGAACATCAGTGCCGGAGGCGCCGGCGGGCGCGGCGACGGGGGCCGGCGCCGGCGCCGGAGCCGCGGCGGGCTCGGGCTGGGCAGCCGGGGCGGGCGCCGCGGCGGCGGCCGGGGCCGGAGCGGCGACCGGCGCACCGGTGCCGTCGTCGATGATGGCCAGCTCGGCGCCGACCTCCACGGTCTCGTCCTCGGCCACCTTGATGGAGGCCAGCACGCCGGAGGCCGGGGCCGGGATCTCGGTGTCGACCTTGTCGGTGGACACTTCGAGCAGCGGCTCGTCGGCCTCTACGCGCTCACCCTCGGCCTTCAGCCAGCGGGTGACGGTGCCCTCGGTGACGCTCTCGCCGAGCGCCGGCAGGGTTACGGAAACCGCCATGGTTTCTGTTGCTCCTTACGGAAAGTGCGGATGTGGTCGCGCCCGGGACTGGAATCAGTCGTGGGAGTGGAGAGGCTTGCCGGCCAGGGCCAGGTGGGCCTCGCCGAGGGCCTCGTTCTGCGTCGGGTGCGCGTGTACGAGCTGCGCAACCTCGGCCGGCAGGGCCTCCCAGTTGTAAACCAGCTGGGCCTCACCGACCTGCTCGCCCATACGGTCACCGACCATGTGGACGCCGACCACGGCACCGTCCTTGACCTGGACGAGCTTGATCTCGCCCGAGGTCTTGAGGATCTTGCTCTTGCCGTTGCCCGCGAGGTTGTACTTCAGAGCGACGACCTTGTCGGCGCCGTACAGCTCCTTGGCCTTGGCCTCGGTGATGCCCACCGAAGCGACCTCGGGGTGGCAGTACGTCACGCGCGGGACGCCGTCGTAGTCGATCGGCACGGTCTTGAGACCGGCCAGCCGCTCCGCCACCAGCATGCCCTCGGCGAAGCCGACGTGCGCGAGCTGGAGGGTGGGGACGAGGTCGCCGACGGCCGAGATCGTCGGCACGTTGGTCTGCATGTACTCGTCGACCAGGACGTAGCCGCGGTCCATCGCGACGCCCTGCTCCTCGTAGCCGAGACCGGCGGAGACCGGCCCGCGGCCGATCGCGACCAGCAGCACCTCGGCCTCGAAGGTCTTGCCGTCGGCGAGGGTGACCCGGATGCCGTCGGCGGTGTACTCGGCCTTGTCGAAGAAGGTGCCGAGGTTGAACTTGATGCCGCGCTTGCGGAAGGCCCGCTCCAGCAGCTTGGAGCTGTTCTCGTCCTCGACCGGGACGAGGTGCTTGAGGCCCTCGATGACGGTGACGTCGGTGCCGAAGGACTTCCACGCCGAGGCGAACTCGACGCCGATCACGCCGCCGCCCAGGATGATCGCGGACTGCGGGACGCGGTCGAGCGTGAGCGCGTGGTCCGAGGAGATGATGCGGTTGCCGTCGATCTCCAGGCCCGGCAGCGACTTCGGCACGGAGCCCGTCGCGAGCAGGACGTGGCGGCCCTGGACCTGCTGACCGTTCACCGCGACGGAGGTCGGGGAGGACAGCCGGCCCTCGCCCTCGATGTACGTCACCTTGCGGGAGGCGATCAGGCCCTGCAGGCCCTTGTACAGGCCCGAGATGACCTCGTCCTTGTACTTGTGGACCGCCTGGATGTCAATGCCCTCGAAAGTGGCCTTGACACCGAACTGCTCGCTCTCGCGAGCCTGGTCGGCGATCTCACCGGCGTGCAGCAGAGCCTTCGTGGGGATGCAGCCGTTGTGCAGGCAGGTGCCGCCGACCTTGCCCTTCTCGATCAGGGCGACGTCGAGACCCAGCTGCGCCCCGCGCAGCGCGGCGGCGTAACCGCCGCTACCGCCGCCGAGGATCACTAGGTCGAAAACGGTGCTGGCGTCGTTCGCCACGTCACGTCCTCCATGCATGGATGCGCCGGAGCCGGTCGTCGATGACCGGACCGCGGCTGTTGTTCGGCCGCTTTAACTCGGCCCTGGGTAAGGGGGGCCCTGTCCTGCCGAGAACCCATCTTCGCACTTGTTCAACGAAGCCGGGACGCCGGGCCGGGCTCCGGACGGCCGATCCGCTGCCCGGACGGGTTTACCCAGCCATGCGGACGTGCGAATTTCGTTGAGGGCGAACGTGGCCGGGCGGCCGGGCCGCTGTGGTAAGCGACGATACGGGACCGCGCTGCGGCCCCGGGCGCGTGGCCCGGGGCCGCAGGGGCATTTCCGGCGAAACGGCCGTGAGTCGGCCGTGAGTCGACCGGCGTCAGCCGAGGTCGCCGGCGGCGGTGCGCTCGGCCAGCCGCACCAGGGTGCGCACCGAGGAGCCTGTGCCGCCCTTGGGGGTGTAGCCCCAGGGCGCGCCCTCGTGGAAGGCGGGGCCGGCGATGTCCAGGTGCGCCCAGGTGATGCCCTCGCCGACGAACTCCTTCAGGAAGAGCCCGGCGACCAGGCCGCCGCCCATCCGGTCACCCATGTTGGCGATGTCGGCGACCGGGGAGTCCATCCCCTTGCGCAGCTCGGTCGGCATCGGCATCGGCCAGGACTGCTCGCCGACCTCCTCCGCGATCTCGTGGATCGCGGTGCGGAAGGCGTCGTCGTTGGCCATGATCCCGAAGGTGCGGTGGCCCAGCGCCAGCACCATCGCGCCGGTCAGCGTCGCCACGTCCACGATCGCGTCCGGCGACTCCTCCGAGGCCCGGGTCAGCGCGTCGGCCAGGACGAGCCGGCCCTCGGCGTCGGTGTTGAGCACCTCGACGGTCTTGCCGCTGTACATGGTCAGCACGTCGCCGGGGCGGGTGGCGGAGCCGGACGGCATGTTCTCGGCGAGCGCCAGCCAGCCGGTGACGTTCACCGGGAGGTCCAGCCGGGCGGCGGTCACCACCGCGGCGAACACCGCGGCGGCACCGCTCATGTCGCACTTCATGGTCTCGTTGTGGCCGGCCGGCTTGAGCGAGATGCCGCCCGAGTCGTAGGTGATGCCCTTGCCGACCAGCGCCAGCGTCTTCTCCGCGTCGGCGTGCGTGTGGGCGATCCGCACCAGCCGCGGCGGCGCCTCGGAGCCCTGGCCGACGCCCGTCAGACCGCCGTAGCCACCCTTCTTGAGCGCCTTCTCGTCCAGCACCTCGACCTGGAGGCCGAACTCCTTGGCCGCGGCCTGCGCCTCGGCCGCGAACTGCTTCGGGTCCAGTGCGTTGGAGGGCGTGTTGATCAGGTCGCGGGCGCGGTTGATCTCGGCGGCCAGCGCCTGGGCGCGCTCGGCGGCGGCCTTGAACTCCTTGTCGCGCGGCTTGGCGCCGAGGATTGCGGCCTCGCCCAGCGGCGCCGACTTGGTGTCGTCCTTCCTGCCCTTGGCGGCCTTGCCGTTCTGGCCGTTGCTACGGAACGCGGTGAAGGAGTACGCGCCGAGGAGGGCGCCCTCGCCCACCGCGGCGGCGGCCTCGGCGTCCTCGACCGGCAGGGCGAAGCCGGCCTTCTTGGTGCCGGCCAGCGCCCGGGCCGCGCTGCCCGCCGCGCGCCGCAGCGCCTCGTTCCCGTACGCCTCGCCCTTGGCCGGCGCGTCGCCGAGGCCGGTCGCCAGCACGACCGGCGCCTTGACGCCGTCGGCGGCGGGCAGTTTGGTCACCTCGCCCTCGGCACCGGTCGCGCCGAGGGTCTCCAGCACGGCGGCGAGCTTGCCGCCGAACGCCTTGTCCACGGCTTCGGCGCCGGGGGCGACCACGACGCCCTTGGCGCCTTTGGCCACGCCGACGACGACGGCATCCGCACGCACCGTTGCGGCGGAAGAAGTACTGAGGGTCAGTGCAGTCACGGTGATGAAGGTCCTGTTCCGTCCGGGGATTCCGTTTCGCGCATAGCGCGCTGCTGCGGCCGAGCCTACGCTCGGTGGCGCCGCCAGGCCCGGCCGGCCGCGGTACCGGGCCGGGACCGGATGGCCGGAAGGCGCACCTTCGGACGCGGAACCGGCGCTTCCTCGGGGGCGGTTGGCCGTCCCACGGGCCGTCAGCCCAGGGCCAGTACCACCAGTGCCGCGAGCCCCGCGCTCTCCGCGAGGGCGCCGAAGACATCGCCGGTCACCCCGCCGAACCGCCGCCGGCAGTGCCGCAGCAGCAACTCCCCGGCCGCCAGCCCGAGCACGACGGCGAGCCCGGTGTGCAGCGCCCCGGACAGCCCGAACACCCCGCCCGCCGCTGCGCATCCGGCCGTCACCAGCGCCGCGCACCCCAGCGCGGCCCGCACCGGAACGGTCTGCGCGACCGCCGCGCCCAGCCCCTCGGGGCGGGCCGCCGGCACCCCCGTACGGGACGCCAGGGTCAGCGCGCAGCGCGCGGTGACCGCCGCCACCGCGACCCCGGCCGCGCCGTACGCCCAGCCCGCCGCGTACAGCCGGGACACCGCCGCCACCTGTGCGAACAGGCAGAACAGCAGCGTGACGACCCCGAACGGGCCGATGTCGGACCGCTTCATGATGCGCAGCGCCTCGTCCGCGGGCTTGCCGCTGCCCAGCCCGTCGGCGGTGTCCGCGAGCCCGTCCAGATGCAGTCCGCGGGTGAGCACCGCGGGCACCGCCGCGCTGCCGACCGCGGCCAGCAGCGGGCCGCCGCCGAGCAGCAGCAGCGCCCCGCCGAGCGCCGCCGCGCACAGCCCGACGACCAGCCCGGCCAGCGGCGCGCACAGCATCCCGCCGCGAGCTGCCGCCCGGTCCCAGCGACCGACCCGCACGGGCAGCACGGTCAGCGTGCCGAACGCGAACCGCAGGGCGTCGGCGGGCGAAGGCGGTGCGGGCAACGGGGGAGTGGAGGGCGCGGCGTCGGTCACCGCGGCAGGCTATCGGGGCGCCGCGGCGCGCCTACCAGGGGTGCTCCCGGCCGCTGGCGTACTGGGTGTCCAGCGGCTTGCGCGGGCGCCACCAGTCCCAGGCCACACACAGCACCAGCACCACCAGCACCGCCGCCACATGCTCCTTGCCCGCGAGGTTGTTCTTGATGAACGCGACCTCGACGAGCATCGCGACGACCACCGCCACACACGTGAAGCGGGCCCGGTAGCGCCAGCAGACGAAGACCGCCAGGCCCACCACCGCCGCCGACGGGCCGGTGTCCACCACGAACTTGTCCGAGTCCGGCAGCCCGATCGGGCCGCCCGGGCCGATCCACAGGCCGATCCGCGCGTACATCGTCCCGGCGAGCGTGGCGGCGTACGCGACCAGCAGCGTCTGCCGCCAGCCGATGCAGATCTCCGCGATGCCGAAGACCGCCAGGACCTGCGCCAGCGCGCCCCACACCGGGAGGTCCAGGGCCGGGACGAACAGCGACAGCGGTGTCCGCAGCAGCGCCAGCCACAGATGCTCGTACGCCTGGACGGAGCCGATGTTCTGGACCGCGTGGTAGCCCCACGACTGGTTCTGCACGAACTGGAGGACCAGCGTCAGCGCCACCGCGCCCAGCGTCATGGGGAGCGCCCGCAGTTTCGCCGCGGTCAGCGCCGACCACACGGTGCTCAGGAGCGGGCCCCACTCGGCGCCGGCGGCGCGACGCAGAGCGGATACCTCCCGTCGGCCCGCTCCGGCCTTGCTCATCTCACGTTCTCCAGGTGCTTGCGGTTCAGCCACTTCGGCAGGCCGGGCGCTTCGAGGAAGCCCTCGGCGCGGCCCGCGGCAATACCGATCCGCAGCAAATCCGTGCTCTTTTCGAAGAGCATGTACCGGGGTTCCCAGATCGGCCGGTATTTCGCGTTGGCGCGATACAGCGATTCGATCTGCCACCACCGGGAGAAGAAACTGAGCAGTGAGCGCCACAGGCGCAGCACCGGACCCGCGCCGAGCCGCGACCCACGTTCGAAGACGGACCGGAACATCGCGAAGTTGAGTGAGATCTGAGTGATCTCCACCTCTTTCGCGCGCTGGATCAGCTCCAGCGTCATGAACTCCATCAGCCCGTTCTCGGACTCCCGGTCACGCCGCATCAGATCCAGCGACAGGCCCTTCTCGCCCCACGGCACAAAACTCAGCAGCGCCCGCAACCGGCCTTCCGCGTCGCTGCATTCGAGCATCACGCAGCGCCCGTCACCAGGATCCCCGAGCCGCCCCAGCGCCATCGAGAAACCGCGCTCGGTCTCCCCGTCCCGCCAGTCGTCCGCCAGCCGCAGCAACTGCGCCAGCTCCTTTGGCGGGATGTCCTCGTGCCGCCGGATGCGGACCGTGTAGCCGGCCCGCTCGATGCGGTGGTACGCCTGCCGCACGGTCCGCATCGCCCGGCCGCCGAGGGTGAACTCCGCGGTCTCCACGATCGCTTCGTCGCCGAGTTCCAGCGCGTCCAGTCCGTGCCGGGCGTAGACGGTGCCGCCCTCCTCGCTCGCGCCCATCACCGCGGGCGCCCAGCCGTGCTCCCGGGCCTCGGCCAGCCAGCACGCGATCGCGCCCGGCCACGCCTCGGGGTCGCCCAGCGGATCCGCGGAGGCCAGCGACACCCCGCCGACCACCCGGTAGGTCACCGCCGCCTTGCCACTGGGGGAGAACAGCACGCTCTTGTCGCGGCGCAGCGCGAAGTACCCCAGCGAGTCCCGGTCGCCGTGCCGCGCCAGCAGGGCCCGCAACCGCTCCTCGTCGTCCGCGGTGATCGGGTCGGTGCTGCGGACGGTCCGGAACGCCGCCCACAGGACGGCCACCAGCAGCGCCGTGCTGAGCACGTTGATCACGACATCGACCCAGTTCGGGGTGGAGATCCCGGGGAACCTGCGGTCGTCGGCGGCCAGCGACACCAGCCGCATCAGCCCGTACCGCCAGCGCTCGACGAACGTGGACGACCCGGCGGCGGCGCCGTTGGTGGCCGTCACCAGCAGTGCCGCCAGCAGCGAGGCGGCCAGCAGCCCGCCGGCCGCGGTCAGCGCCGCGCGCCTCGGATTCGCCCGGTCGCCCCTGGCGTAGAACTCCCGCCGCCCGGCGACCAGCGAGGCCGCGAACAGCAGGGTCAGCACCAGCGACACCCAGTTCTGGGCGTGCGCGCGGAATTCCGGTGCGGCCACCATCGCGAAAAGGAGCACCAGCAGGAACAGTCCGGACAGCACCAGATTCAGGATCCAGGAAGCCCGTTTGCGCCGCCGCAGTGTCACCGCCAGGAACAGGGAAAAGGCACCGGAGGCGAAACCGGCGGTGAGCAGATACGGGGTGAAGAACTCCTCGACGTTGTGCCGCCGGATGTCATTGCCGAACGACACCCACACCGCACTGAGGAAATTGACGAAAGTGATGGTGCGCAGATACCAGATGCCGAACGCGGCACCGCGCTGTGACCAACGGCCGCGAGGGCGGTCTTCCTCCGGACTCAAGCGAAGTCTCCCGATAAAAGCGTGTAAAGCACGATCTTATGGGGAGCCACCGCCGGCCCGGCGCCGGTCAGCGGCGCACCGGCCCGGCGGTTCCGTCGCGTTCCGGCAGTTCCGCGGCCAGGGCCGCCGCGGCCCGTACCAGCGGCAGGGCGAGCAGCGCCCCGGTCCCCTCTCCAGCTGTGACGCCGTGATCGAGGAGAGGGTTGAGTGCGATCCGGTCCAGTGCCTTGGCCTGCGCCGGTTCGCCGCTCGCCTGCCCGGCCACCCACCAGTCCGGCGCGCGGAACGCCACCCGCTGCGCGACCAGCGCACAGGCCGCGGACACCACGCCGTCCAGGATCACCGGCGTCTTGCGCACCGCGCTCTGCAGCAGGAACCCGGTGATCGCGGTCAGGTCCGCGCCGCCGACCGCGGCCAGCAACTCCAGCTGGTCGCCGAGCACCGGCCGGGCCCGGCGCAGCGCGTCCCGGATCGCCGCGCACTTGCGCATCCAGGCCAGGTCGTCGATCGGCCATCCGCCGCGCCCGGTGACCACCGAGGCGTCCGTGCCGCACAGCGCCGCGATCAGGGTGCCGGCCGCGGTCGTGCCGCCGACGCTCAGATCGCCCAGGACGGCCAGGTCGCAGCCGGCGTCCGCCTCCTCGTCGGCGATCGCCATACCGGCCCGGAACGCCGCCTCGGCCTCCTGTGCCGTCAGCGCGTCCTCGACGTCGATCCGGCCCGAACCCCGCCGCACCCGGTGTCGCGTGACCTCCTCCGGCAGCTCCGCCGGCTCGCAGTCCACCGCCATGTCCACCACCCGGACCGGCACCCCGGCGCCGCGCGCCAGCACCGCCGCCGGGCTCGCCCCGTCCAGCACGGCCCGCACCAGGTCCGCGGTCCCGCCGGCCGGCCGAGCCGACACGCCCAGCTGCGCCACCCCGTGGTCCCCGGCGAACAGCAGCACCCGGGGCTGCTCGATCGGCCGCACCGGCACCCGCTCCTGTACCGCGGCCAGCCACCCGCCCAGCTCGTCCAGCCGGCCCAGCGCCCCCGGCGGCACCGCCAGCCGGGTCCGCCGCTCCTCGGCGTCGCGGCGCACACCCGCGTCGGGGCGCTCGATCAGTTGGGCGAAGTCATCGAGGTTCAGGGCGCTCATTGGGCGCAGATTACCGGCAACGGGGCGCGGAGGGGCGCGCGCCTCCGGGAAGCTGCGCCGACGGATCGTCAGCCGGGCCGCGCCGGCAGGCCGTCGGGCTGTCGGGTCGTCGGGTACCGCATCCCGCCGGCCGTGTACGGGCGGACGCCGGCCGCGGGACAGGGCGCCGCCGTCAGCCGCGCAGCGTGAGCGCCTGGCCCGCGACGACCAGCAGCACCTGTTCGCACTCGGCGCCGAACGCGGCGTTCAGCCGCCCCAGTTCGTCGCGGAAGCGGCGGCCCGCCGCGGTCGCCGGCACCACCCCCGAGCCGACCTCGTTGCTGACCGCCACCACCCGCCGACGGGTCGCCCGGACGGCCGCGACCAACGCGTCGCAGCGCTCCCGCAGGGCCCGCCGCCCGCCGGCCTCCCAGGCCGCGTCGTCCCAGGCCCCCACCTCGTCCATGGCATGCGTCAGCCACAGCGCCAGGCAGTCGATGAGCAGCGGCGCCCCGGCGGCGGGCCGCCCGTTGCCGGGGTCCGCACCCGGCCCGGGGGCGTCGGCGAGCAGCGGCACCAGGTCGCAGGTCTCCACCGTGCGCCAGCTGCCGGGGCGCCGCTCGCGGTGCAGCGCCACCCGCTGCGCCCAGTCCTCGTCCCCGTCCCGGGTGCCGCCGGTGGCCACGTAGAGCACGTCGGGGAACGCCGCCAGCCGCCGCTCGGCCTCCACCGACTTCCCGCTGCGCGCGCCGCCCAGCACCAGCGTGCGGCGCGGCAGATCGGGCACCGCGTGGTACTCGCCGACCACCAGCGAGCCGCCGTCCGGCACCGTGCGGGCGCCCAACGCGGCCAGCCTGCGGTGCAGTTCGGGACCGGGCGGCACGCTGTGGTCGAGGTGCACCGCGACCACGTCCGTCGCCGCGTCCACCGCCCCGCTCGCCCGCAGGCGGGCCAGCGCGTCCGGCCGGGCCAGGACGTCGAGCAGCACCAGGTCGTACGGCCCGGCGCCGGCGGGCGCGTCATAGTCGCCGTTCCCGGCGACCGTTCCGGCGGGCGCGGCCCCCGGTGGCAGGTACAGCAGCCGCTCGCCGTCCCCGCCCGCGACCTCGTAACCCGTCCCCGGTACGTCCACCGCGATCGCCCGCACCCGGTGCCCGCCCAGCAGGGCCAGCTCCCGCCCGTCCGCGACCCGGACCGGCTGCGGCAGCCCGGCCGGCACCTCCAGCGCCGGGCCGTCGTGCGGATGCGAGAGCAGCACCTGCCGCACGCCGGCCAGCGACCGGCCGGCGCGGGCGGCGGCGAAGGCCGGCCCCGGCGTCAGATCGATGAGCAGCACACCGTCGACGAGCAGCGCGGTCGCCGCCCGCGCCTCGTCGCCGACGGCGGTCGCACAGGCGGCACATGGGCAGTCGGGGCGCGGCAGCCCCTGCGGGGCCCCGGTGCCGAGGAGAGTCAGGTCCACCCGCCGAGTTTCTCGCGTCCCGCGGCGGTCAGCGCGCGGGGGCACCCCTCGACACGGCCGATAGGCTTTCGATCAAGCACGGAAGCTCGGCCCGGAAGCACGACGTACGACGACGTACCCGGTGGGATCCAGGAGGCGCACATGGCGTGGACGTGGCGGTTCGAGAAGGCGGACGGTTCGGAGGCGGTGCCCTCGGTGGAACCGGAGGAGTTCACCACCCAGGGGGACGCCGAATCCTGGATCGGCGAGGAGTGGCGGACCCTGCTGAACGGCGGCGTCGACCAGGTCCGGCTCTTCGAGGACGGCACCGAGATCTATGCGGCGCCGATGAGCCTGCACGCGGAGGCGGAGGCCGACGCGGAGTGACGCCGACCGAGGCCGGGTGACGCCGACCGACGCCGGCTGACCCAGCCCGGCGCCGTCCGCCGTCGCAGGATGCCCTGAGCCCTCGGGCTCAGGGCCGCTCGCCGCGCTTGACCTGCGGCTTGGGCAACCGCAGCCGCCGCATCTGGAGCGTCCGCATGATCGCGTACGCCTTGGCGCCCTTGAGGTTCTCCTTGGGGAACTTCTCCTTGAGCCGCGCGCCCAGCCGGACCCAGATGACCACCGAGTCGATGGCGATCAGCACGATGATCACGAGCCACAGCAGCAGCGCGATGCTCTGGATCGACGGCACCCGGACCATGGTGAGCACCAGGATCACCACGGCCATCGGCAGGAAGAACTCCGCGACGCACCAGCGCGAGTCGATGTAGTCGCGCGCGAACCGGCGCACCGGTCCCTTGTCGCGCACCGGCAGATAGCGCTCGTCGCCGTTGGCCAGGGCCTCGCGCTGGCGGGCCATGTCGGTACGGCGCGCCTCCCGCTGGGCCTTGACGGCGTCCTTGCGGTTGGTCGGCGTCTGCGCACGCGAGCGGCGCTGCGACTGGGAGTCGCTGCGCTTGGGCGTCGGGCGACCCTTGGGGGCCTGCGGGTCGCGGGGCTGTTGGGGCTGGTCCGCGGTCACCTTGGAGGTCGCGGCCTGCCCATCCTTCGAACGGCTTCGGAACACAACACCCAAGAGTACGTGGTCGTCGTGAATGGGCCACGGGCCGACGGGGAACGATCCGGCAACGGCACCGACCACGGAGCGGTGACATAACGGGACGGGCCGGGCGTCTCACAGATTCCCCGGGCTCGCCCTACTCCCTGGGCGGGAGAAGCCGGACGGTCTGATCGTCCTGGAGGAGGAGCGCATCCGGGCCCGAACAGTGCGGTAATGGAACCAAGGCCCGTACTGTGGGGTCTGTAGATGTGCTGGAGCCTAAGCCCGATGCAAGTCGGTCAGAAGGGGGCGCGCGAGGCCCATGAGCGATGGTGTCATGAAGCGGATGGGGATGATCTTCCGCGCGAAGGCCAACAAGGCCCTTGACCGGGCCGAAGACCCGCGCGAGACCCTCGACTACTCGTACCAGAAGCAGCTCGAACTGCTGCAGAAGGTACGCCGCGGCGTCGCCGACGTGGCGACCTCCCGCAAGCGCCTGGAGCTGCAGCTCAACCAGCTCCAGGGCCAGTCCGCCAAGCTGGAGGACCAGGGCCGCAAGGCGCTGGCGCTCGGCCGCGAGGACCTGGCCCGCGAGGCGCTGACCCGGCGCAGCGCGCTGCAGCAGCAGGTCACCGACCTGGAGACGCAGCACCAGACGCTCCAGGGCGAGGAGGAGAAGCTCACGCTCGCCGCGCAGCGGCTGCAGGCCAAGGTCGACGCCTTCCGGACGAAGAAGGAGACGATCAAGGCCACGTACACGGCGGCCCAGGCGCAGACCCGGATCGGCGAGGCGTTCTCCGGCATCTCCGAGGAGATGGGCGACGTCGGCCTGGCGATCCAGCGCGCCGAGGACCGAACCGCGCAGCTCCAGGCCAGGGCCGGTGCCATCGACGAGCTGATGGCCTCCGGCGCACTGGACGACCCGACCGGCATGGCCAAGGACGACATCACCGCCGAGCTGGACCGGCTGTCCGGCGGCAGCGACGTCGAGTTGGAGCTGCAGCGTATGAAGGCCGAGCTGGCGGGCGGCCCGTCCGCCCAGCAGCAGGCCATCGAGGGCGGCCCGGGCGGCGCCGCCCAGCAGGCCCCGCAGCAGGGGCACCCGCGTCTCGACAAGCAGTGAGGGACGGCGGCGGTGAGCCTCCCGGCGATCACGTTGGTGATCGCCGCAGCGACCGCCGCCGGAACCGCCGACCGCACCGAGGGAGACCGTCGTGATCGTACGGATCATGGGGGAGGGCCAGGTGAAGTTGGACGACTCCCACTTCATCGAGCTCAACAAACTGGACGACGAACTGCTCGCCGAGATGGAGAGCGGCGACGAGGCAGGCTTCCGGCGCACCCTCGCGGCGCTGCTGGACGCGGTCCGCCGCCTGGGCACCCCGCTTCCGGACGATGCCCTGGAGCCCTCCGAGTTGATCCTGCCGGGCCCGGACGCCACGCTCACCGAGGTCCGCGAGATGCTCAGCGACGACGGCCTGATCCCGGGCTGACCCGCTGCCCGGCAGCTCCATCCCAGCGCACTACGGACAGCGCCCCGGCCCCTCAGGGAGACCGGGGCGCTACCGTTTCCTCTTGTGACCGCCCGCCCGTCGCCCGCCACCACCCCCGCACGAAGCGCTGCGCGCCGCCGCTTCCCGTCGCTGCCGCCCGCCCCTGCCCCCGCCCCGAGGGGCGGTGCGGCGCGCTGCGGTGCGGCGAGCGGCACCCCGGACGCCACCCGGGTCGCGCGCCTGCGCCAGTGGCACCGGACGCATGCGCTCGCGGTCGACGTCGCCGTGGCGGTGGTGGCGTTCGTGGCGATCCTGTGCGGGGCGGTGGCCGCGCCGCACGGTGCGCACGGCCCGCACTTCCCCCGCTTCGGCCTGCGCCACCTGACGGCCACGACCGTGGTGCTGGCCGCCCTCGGCTCCGGCGCGCTGGTGCTGCGCCGCCGGATGCCCCGTACGGTCCTGGCCGCGACCTGCGGGCTGACCGTCGTCGAGATCCTCGCGCAGTCCAGCGAGCCGCGCGTCCCGGTGGCCGGTTCCGCGGTGATCGCGCTGTTCACCCTGGCGTCCCGGACCGACCGGCCCACCACCTGGCGGGTCGGCGCGCTGACCGTCGTCGTGCTGACCGCCGCCGCGATGTTCTTCGGGCACCAGCCCTGGTACGCCCAGGAGAACCTGGCGATCTTCGCCTGGACGGGCATGGCGGCGGCGGCCGGCGACGCGGTCCGCAGCCGGCGGGCGTACGTGGACGCCATCCGCGAGCGCGCCGAACGCGCCGAGCGCACCCGCGAGGAAGAGGCCCGCCGCCGGGTCGCCGAGGAGCGGCTGCGCATCGCCCGCGAGCTGCACGACGTCGTCGCCCACCACATCGCCCTGGTCAACGTCCAGGCCGGGGTCGCCTCGCACGTCATGGACAACCGCCCCGACCAGGCCAAGCAGGCCCTCGCCCACGTCCGCGAGGCGTCCCGCTCGGCGCTGGAGGAACTCCGCGCCACGGTCGGCCTGCTGCGCCAGTCCGACGACCCCAAGGCGCCGACCGAGCCCGCGCCGGGCCTCGGCGTCCTGGACCAGCTGATCGACGGCTTCGTCCGCGCCGGCCTCCCCGTGGACCTGGAGCTCCAGGCGGCCCCGCACCCCCTGCCCGCCTCCGTCGACCTCACCGCCTACCGGGTCGTCCAGGAGGCGCTGACCAACGTCCGCAAGCACGCCGGCGAGGGCGCCCGCGCCGCGGTGCGGATCGTCCGCTCGGAGAGCGCGCTGACCGTGACCGTTCACGACGACGGCACCGGCGGCGCGGCGGATGCGGCGGGCGAGGAGGGGGAGCCGCACGGCAGCGGCGGCGGCCATGGTCTGATCGGGATGCGCGAGCGGGTCTTCGCGCTGCGCGGCACGGTCGTCACCGGGCCGCGCCCGACCGGCGGCTTCCAGGTGCGGGTCACCCTGCCACTGAACGGCGCCCGAGCGGGCGAGACGACATGACCACGAGGGCGACGCGATGACGATCAAGGTGCTGCTGGCCGACGACCAGACGCTGCTGCGTAGCGCGTTCCGCGTCCTGGTCGACTCCGAACCCGACATGACGGTGGTGGGGGAGGCGTCCGACGGCGCGCAGGCGTACGAGCTGACGCGCGCGGCGCGCCCCGACGTCGTCCTGATGGACATCCGGATGCCCGGCACCGACGGCCTGGCCGCCACCCGCATGATCAGCCAGGACCCGGAGCTGACCGGTGTCCGGGTGGTCATCCTGACCACCTTCGAGGTCGACGACTACGTCATCCAGTCGCTGCGGGCCGGGGCCAGCGGCTTCCTCGGCAAGGGCGCCGAACCGGACGAGATGCTGGGCGCGATCCGGGTCGCGGCGGCCGGGGAGGCGCTGCTGTCGCCCGCGGCGACCAAGGGGCTGATCGCCAAGTTCCTTGCGCAGGGCGACGGTTCGGGCGAGGAGGGCCCCGCGGGGCCGGGCTTCGAGCGGCTGGCCACGCTCACCGGACGGGAGCGCGAGGTGCTGGTCCTGGTGGCCGGCGGGCTGTCCAACGACGAGATCGCCGAGCAGCTGGAGGTCAGCCCGCTCACCGTCAAGACGCACGTCAACCGCGCGATGGCCAAGCTCGGCGCCCGCGACCGTGCCCAGCTGGTGGTCGTCGCCTACGAGTCGGGACTCGTACGCCCACGGGTGCAGTGAGGGTGGAGCGGTCCGTACTCCGAACGCGGTACGGCCGCTGACCGGAAACCGACCTGCGAGCGAGGAAAACCCGCCTGGTCGTGGCGGAGGGTGTAGGTGGGCCGGTGCCGGCCCTTCCCGCGGGTCCGCGAGGGCCCCCGCCGACGTCGTCCGGCCTCCCGGACTTTTCTGAACAGAAGAGAGACCCCACCCATGTCCTGGCTGTCCCGAATCAGCCTCGTACAACGGGGCCTGATAGCGCTGATGTCGATCGTCGCGATCGCCTTCGGCGCCATCGCGATCCCGCAGCTCAAACAGCAGCTCCTGCCGTCCATCGACCTGCCGATGGTGTCCGTGATCACGCCCTACCAGGGTGCGTCGCCCGATGTCGTCGAGAAGCAGGTGATCGAGCCGCTGGAGAACGGCATCCAGGCGGTCCACGGCATCAAGAGCGTCACCTCGACGTCGAGCGAGGGCTCCGGCGTCATCATGGCGCAGTTCGACTACGGCAACGACTCCAAGACCCTCGTCGCCGACGTCCAGCAGGCCGTCAACCGGGCCCGGGCGAAACTGCCCAAGGACGTCGACCCGCAGGTGGTGTCGGGCGGTACGGACGACCTGCCCACCGTCGTGCTCGCCGTCTCGTCCTCGTCGAAGGACCAGCAGACGCTTGCCGACCAGCTCAACCGCAGCGTCGTCCCGGACCTGAAGAACATCGACGGGGTCGGCCAGGTCAACGTCAGCGGGGTCCAGAACCGGATCGTCGCGGTCACCCCCGACAACGAGAAGCTCGCCGCCGCCGGGCTGAACCCCGCGGCGCTCGGCCAGGCCCTCCAGGCCGGCGGTACGTCGGTGCCGGCCGGCGCGTTCGCCGAGAACGGGCAGAGCAAGACGGTCCAGGTCGGCGCCGGGTTCACCTCCGTCCAGCAGATCAAGGACCTGATGGTCGCCCCGTCCGCGGGCGCCGGCGGCATGGCCGGCGGTCAGGGCGGCAAGGCGGTCCGGCTCGGTGACGTCGCCACCGTCCAGGAGACGTCGGCCACCCCGACCTCCCTCACCCGCACCGACGGCAGGCCCAGCCTCTCCGTCACCGTGACGATGAACCAGGACGGCAGCGCCGTCGCCATCTCCGACGCGGTCAAGGGCAAGCTGAGCACGATCCGCCAGGACCTCGGCACCGGCACCAGCGTCACCATCGCCTCCGACCAGGGCCCGCAGGTCTCCAAGTCCATCGAGTCGCTGACCACCGAGGGCTTGCTCGGCCTGGCCATGGCCGTGGTCGTGATCCTGGTCTTCCTGCTCAGCCTGCGCTCGACCCTGGTCACCGCGGTCTCCATCCCGCTGTCCGTGGTCATCACGCTGATCGTGCTGTGGACCGGGAACCTCTCCCTCAACATGCTCACCCTCGGCGCGCTGACCATCGCGATCGGCCGCGTCGTCGACGACTCGATCGTCGTCCTGGAGAACATCAAGCGGCACCTGGGCTACGGCGAGGAGCGCCGCGAGGCCATCCTCACCGCCGTCAAGGAGGTCTCCGGCGCGATCACCTCCTCCACCCTCACCACCGTCGCGGTCTTCCTCCCGATCGGTGTGGTCGGCGGGATGGTCGGCGCCCTCTTCGGCTCCTTCTCCATCACCGTCACCGTCGCGCTGCTGTCCTCGCTGCTGGTCTCCCTGACGGTGGTGCCGGTCCTCTCGTACTGGTTCCTGCGCGCCCCGGAAATCCCCGAGGGCACCGACCCCGAGGCGCTGCGCCGCGCGGCCGAGGAGAAGGAGACCCGCAGCCCGCTCCAGCGCCTGTACGTCCCGGTCCTGCGCTTCGCCACCCGCCGCCGCTTCACCAGCGTGCTGATCGCCGTGGTGATCCTCGTCGGCACCTTCGGCATGGGCCCGCTGCTGAAGACCAACTTCTTCGACCAGGGCAAGCAGGACACCCTCAGCATCAAGCAGGAGCTGAAGCCCGGTACGAGCCTCGGCGCGGCCGACACCCAGGCCAAGAAGATCGAGCAGCTGCTCGCCGACACCAAGGACGTCAAGGACTACCAAGTCACCGTCGGCTCCTCCGGCATGATGGCGGCCTTCGGCGGCGGCACCGGCGCCAACCAGGCCAGCTACCAGGTCAAGCTGACGGACGCCGCGGACTCCGCCAGGGTCACCGACGACCTGCGGGTCGGCCTGGCCAGGCTCGGCCCGTCCATCGGCGACACCACCGTCACCGCGGGCGGCGCCGGCTTCGGCAACCAGAACCTGAGCGTGGTCGTCAAGGCCGGCGACCCCGCCGTCCTCAAGCAGGCCAGCGAGCAGGTCCGCAGGGCCGTCGCGGGCCTCGACCACGTCACCGACGTCCAGAGCGACCTCTCGCAGAGCGTGCCGCGGATCTCCGTCACGCCCAACGACAAGGCCGCCGCGGCCGGTTACAACCAGACCACCCTCGGCGCGGCCGTCGCCCAGGCGGTCGGCGGCACGCCCAGCGGCAAGGCCGTCCTGGACGACACCGAACGCGACGTGGTGATCAAGTCGGCCCACCCGGCCACCACCGAGGCCCAGTTGAAGGACCTGCCGATCCCGACCCCGGCCGGGATGGCGAAGCTGGGCGACCTCGCCACCGTCAAGACCGTCCCCGGTCCCGTCCAGATGACCCGTATCGACGGTGCCCGCTCGGCGACCATCACCGCCAAGCCCACCGGCGACAACACCGGCGCGGTCTCCACCCAGCTCCAGAGCAGGATCAAGGCCCTGAAGCTGCCGTCCGGCGCCACCGCGACCATCGGCGGCGTCTCGCAGGACCAGAGCAACGCCTTCTCCTCGCTCGGCCTGGCCATGCTCGCGGCCATCGCGATCGTCTTCATGCTGCTGGTGGGCACGTTCAAGTCCATCATCCAGCCGCTGATCCTGCTGATCTCGATCCCGTTCGCGGCCACCGGCGCGATCGGCCTGCTGGTCGCCACCGGCACCCCGCTCGGCGTCCCGGCGATGATCGGCATGCTGATGCTCATCGGCATCGTGGTCACCAACGCCATCGTGCTGATCGACCTGATCAACCAGTACCGCGCGCAGGGCTACGGCGTCGTCGAGGCCGTCATCGAGGGCGGCCGGCACCGCCTCCGCCCCATCCTGATGACGGCACTGGCGACGATCATGGCGCTGCTCCCGATGGCGATGTCCATCACCGGCGACGGCGGCTTCATCTCCCAGCCGCTGGCGGTCGTGGTCATCGGCGGCCTGATCACCTCCACCCTCCTCACCCTCCTCCTGGTCCCGACGCTCTACGCGATGATCGAACTCCGCAAGGAGCGCCGGGCGAAGAAGAAGGCGGCGAAGAGGGCGGAGAAGGACGGCACCCCGCCGGCGCCCGCCGACACCGACCGGCAGCCGGAGCCGGCCGGGGTGTGACGCCCCCGGCCCGCTGACGACCGGCGCGCACCGAGCCCCCGCCGCCTCCCCGCGAGGCGCGGGGGCTCGTCGTTTCCGGATGCGGCCGCCGGGTAACCGGTGAACGCCCGGGGCAGTTGACACCGCATGACCTCTGGCCAGGAATCTCCGCCGCCCCGCTGCCCCGTGGTTAGCGATCCCGGCCCCCGGGTACCGCCGTCGCGGGAGGCATCCGCATCCCGGAAGGGGGACTTCATGGGTAAGCACGGAGACGGCCGGGACGGCCGGGACGGCGACAAGCGGCAGAGCCCGAAAGAGTCCGACGGCCAGTGGAACAAGCCGGTGAGCGACCCGCCCAAGAAGAAGTAGCCGGGCGGCCCGCCATGTCCTCGCCGAGCCGGCTCCTGGAGATCCTGCGCAACAAGGGTGCCCTGACGCCGGATTGGGCGCCGACGGTCGCCGCCGTCGACCGCGCCCACTTCGTCCCCGACACGTTCGAAGTGGAGGGCCGCACCGTCTCCCGTTCCCTCGACGAGAACGAGTGGCGGCGCATGGTCTACGCGGACCTGCCGCTGATCACCCAGCACAACGACGGTGAGCAGCGGGACGACGGGCAGGTCGGCTTCCCCACCTGCTCGACCTCCATGCCGTCCCTGATGCTGACCATGGACGACATCGTCCAGGACGGGGACGCGGTCCTGGAGATCGGGACCGGCACCGGCTACCACGCCGCCTGGCTCGCGCACCGCCTCGGCGAGGACCGCACGACCACCGTCGAGACCGACCGGGCCCTGTACGACATCGCCCGCCGCAACCTCCAACGGGCCGGTCTGCGCCCGCACATGGTCTGCGGCGACGGCCTCGCCGGCGTCCCCGAACGAGCCCGCTACGACCGGGTCATCGCCACCTGCACGGTCCGCGACATCCCCTACGCCTGGGTGGCCCAGACCGCCGACGAGGGAACGATCCTCACCCCGTGGGGCTCCTCGTTCCACTCCTTCTCCTTCGCCACCCTCACCGTCCACGACGGCGAGGCGACCGGCGGCTTCTCGGGCCGCCCGGCCTTCATGTGGGCCCGGCAGCAGCGCCGTTCGTACGGCCGCGTCGAGGACTGGTACCACAGCGAACGGGGCGACACCGCGCGCACCGCCATCGACCCCCGCATCCTGGAGAACGACCTCGACGCCCGCTTCGCCGTCGGCCTGCGCGTACGGGACGCCTGGCCGCTCCTGTACCCCGCCGACGACGGCAGCGACGAGGCCACCTACTGGCTCTTCGACGACGCCCGCACGTCCTGGGCCACCGTCGAGTACGTCCCCGGCCACGAGACGTACGAGACCGAGCAGTTCGGCCCGCGCCGCCTGTGGGACGAGGTCTCGGCGGCCTTCCGCGACTGGCTCGCGGACGGCAGCCCGCCGCGCGACGCGCACCGCATCACGGTCGGTCCGTCCCGGCAGTGGGTCGGGACGGACTGACCGGACCGTTCCGCGGGGGACGGGCCGCCGGCCGGCTACGGCAGCGCCAGCATCCGCTCCAGCGCCAGCTTGGCGAAGCTCTCGGTCTCCTTGTCGACCTGGATGCGGTTGACGACCTTGCCGTCCGCCAGGGACTCCAGCGCCCAGACCAGGTGCGGCAGGTCGATGCGGTTCATGGTCGAGCAGAAGCAGACCGTCTTGTCGAGGAAGACGATCTCCTTGTCCTCGGAGGCGAAGCGGTTGGCCAGCCGGCGGACGAGGTTCAGCTCGGTGCCGATCGCCCACTTCGAACCGGCGGGCGCGGCCTCCAGGGCCTTGATGATGTACTCCGTCGAGCCGACCTGGTCCGCCGCCGCGACGACCTCGTGCTTGCACTCGGGGTGGACCAGGACGTTCACGCCCGGTATCCGCTCGCGGACGTCGTTGACGGAGTCCAGCGAGAAGCGGCCGTGCACCGAGCAGTGGCCGCGCCACAGGATCATCTTCGCGGCCCGCAGCTCGTCGCCGGTCAGCCCGCCGTTCGGCTTGTGCGGGTTGTAGACCACGCAGTCGTCCAGGGACATGCCCATGTCCCGTACGGCGGTGTTACGGCCCAGGTGCTGGTCCGGCAGGAAGAGGACCTTCGAGCCCTGCGCGAAGGCCCAGTCCAGCGCCCGCTTCGCGTTCGAGGAGGTGCAGATCGTGCCGCCGTGCTTGCCGGTGAACGCCTTGATGTCCGCGGAGGAATTCATGTACGAGACGGGCACGACCTGCTCGGCGACGCCCGCCTCGGTCAGCACGTCCCAGCACTCGGCGACCTGCTCGGCGGTGGCCATGTCGGCCATCGAGCAGCCCGCGGCCAGGTCGGGGAGGATCACCTGCTGGCCGTCGCCGGTGAGGATGTCCGCGGACTCGGCCATGAAGTGCACACCGCAGAAGACGATGTACTCGGCGTCCGGCCGGGCCGCGGCGTCCCGCGCGAGTTTGAAGGAGTCGCCGGTCACGTCCGCGAACTCGATGACCTCGTCGCGCTGGTAGTGGTGCCCGAGGACGAAGACCCGGTCCCCGAGCTTCGCCTTGGCCGCGCGGGCGCGCTCGACGAGGTCGGGGTCGGAGGGGGCCGGCAGATCGCCGGGGCACTCCACGCCGCGCTCGCTCTTCGGGTCGGCCTCGCGGCCGAGGAGGAGCAGCGCCAGCGGGGTCGGCTGGACGTCCAGGGGCTGGGCGGTGGTCACGACACGCACCCTCTCTTCTCTGCAGACAGCTCTTTAGACACATGCCTTTTCGTCTATTTGACGCTATCTATCATAGCCGCTTCACGTCACTTTGACGATGGCCATCGTGTCGATGTGACGCATCAGCCCTCCGGCCCAGCAGCCGCGGGCGGCAGGCCGCGTCCGCGCGCCGGTGTGCGAGCATGAAGAAAGAGCAGAACACGTCACGCGCAGCCGGAATTAATCCGGGAAGCCACCGGTTGGACCTGTAGGTAACCGCTGGCAAGCCGTCCGTACAACCCGGGAGAGATGTAGATGAGCGTTCAGGACGAGACCACCGTCACCGACGGCATCATCCTGTCCGACGCGGCGGCGTCGAAGGTCAAGAGCCTGCTGGAGCAGGAAGGTCGGGATGACCTCGCGCTGCGGGTGGCGGTTCAGCCCGGCGGCTGCTCCGGCCTGCGTTACCAGCTCTTCTTCGACGAGCGCTCGCTCGACGGCGACGTCGTCAAGGACTTCGACGGCGTCAAGGTCGTCACCGACCGGATGAGCGCTCCCTACCTGGGCGGCGCCTCCATCGACTTCGTCGACACCATCGAGAAGCAGGGCTTCACGATCGACAACCCGAACGCCACCGGCTCCTGCGCCTGCGGCGACTCCTTCAGCTAAGGGGCCCGGGTCCACGACGCACACGGGCGGCGCTCGCCGAAGGAGCGCCGCCCGTGTCGTATCCGTACCCGCCGCCGGCCCGGCCTACTGCGCCGGGTTCCCCGCGTTCTCCGGGGTCTCGGGCTTTTCCGCCACCGCGCTGCCCGAGGTCGCGTCGACCACCTTCCGGCCGTCCAGCGGCTGCCGCAGCGTCACCGTCTTGGTGAAGTCCTTGGCGATCTTCACGCACATCTGACCGGGGTGCGTGTCCTTCCCGGTGACCGTGATCCGCACCGCCGTGGCGGATTCCTGGGCGCTCGCGTCGTAGGTGCTGCACACCCCGCCCCAGAAGTGCACGGTCAGCGTCCTGCCGTCACCGCCGGCGGAGTAGCGCTCCAGCCGCATCGCCGTCTGGCCGGGCTTCCCCGACGGCTGCGGGCCGCCGTCCGGCCGCCGCAGGTACTTCGGGTCCACCGCGACCCGGGCCAGGGTCGAGGTCGCGTCCTGCCCCTTCCCGGCGTCCGCCCGGCGCACCGTGTACAGCCACGACGGGACCAGCACCTGGCCGCCGTCCGCGTACTGCGCCGAGAGCCCGAAGACCGCGCCGGTCACCTCGGCCGGCGTGCGGCCGCCCTGCGCGTTCATCCGGTCCAGCGTCTTCTGTGCGCTCAGCACGGGGTAGTCCGCGCCCTTGGCGGGCTGTGCCAACTGCCCGCTGCCGCCCACGAGTTTGCCGTCCGCGCCGACCTGGAACGCGCTCTGCCAGCCGAGCGTCGGCAGCCCCCCGACCACCGGATCGGCCCGCACCGTCCGCACCGCGCCGACCAGCCCGCGCGCGTCCAGCCGGGCGTTCTGCTGGCCGAGCGCCGCCAGCACCGGCCGCGCCGCCGCCTCGGCCTTCGCCTCCGACACCGCGCCGCCGTCGTCCGCCGTCGCCCCGGTGTCCGCGCCGCCGCGGTACGAGGGGCAGCCAGGCACCGTGGGGGCCGTGCCGTCCGAGCCGCCCGAGATGTGCAGCGGGCACATCATCCGGCCCGGGGTGAGCCGGTACGTCCAGGCGCCCGAGCCGGTCTTGTTCACTTCGAGGCTGGGACCGTGGGTGTCCTGGGGCAGCGCGCCGACCTTCCAGGTGGCGCCCTCCGAGCGGACCTTTCCGGTCACATCCAGTGCCTTCGCCAGCCGTTCCACGGCCTGCCGGTCGACCGCGCCCTGCGGGCGGTACACGGGTGCGGACCCCGGCCCCCCGGGCAGCGTGCCCACCACCTTGTAGTGCGCCCCGCCCGGGGCGGGCTCCCCGACGGCTATCGAGCCCCCCGCGCCGCCCGTGCGGTCGTCCAGCGTCAGCGGCGGCGGACTGCCCTGCGCGTGGGCCCCTGTCGGGCCGGCCGCGCCGCCGGACGCGGAGGCGGCCCAGTACGCCGCGCCGCCGCCGGCCAGCAGGACCGCGGCGGCCACCGAGGCGACCACCAGCGGCGTCCGCCGCCGACCGGTGGCTTCCGGGGTGTCCGGCGTGTCCGGGGTATCCGTACTGTCCTCGGTGTTCACCGCTTCGCTCCTTCGGCTCCGCAGAACATCTGACGTGCCACCCCGGGGCGGGGTGCACGCCGATGGGACGGAGCGGGTGCGCGGGCGGTTCCGTGCGCCTCAGTCGCCGTACTCGGACATCCCGTCCACGAGTGCGGCGGACTTCGCCGGGACCCGGATCCCGTGCAGGTCGCAGGGCCGGCCCGGTGCGGGCGCGGACCGCCGCCCGCCCGTCCAGTGCGCGGCCATCCGCGCGCAGTCCCCGCGGAGCTGGTCCAGCGACTCCGGCTCCTGCACCGAGGCGGCGGAGGGGCCGGGGTGTGTGACGGCTTTCACAGGCTTGGTCATACGAGGAACCGTACGCACCCCACGTTCGACGAGAAAGACCTACTATTGGGTAGTTTCGGCGGATCCGAGTGTCCTGGATTGGGCAGGTGCAGGCCGACCCGCCGGGTAGCGTTGCCCTCCGTCCGCCAACCTCACGCCTTCCGCAGGAGCAGACCCGCCGTGCGTATCGCAGTCTCCGGCTCCATCGCCACCGATCACCTGATGACCTTCCCCGGCCGCTTCGCCGACCAGTTGGTCGCCGATCAGCTGCATACCGTCTCCCTCTCCTTCCTGGTCGACCAACTCGACGTCCGCCGCGGCGGGGTCGCCCCCAACATCTGCTTCGGCATGGGCCAGCTCGGCATCAAGCCGGTCCTGGTCGGCGCCGCCGGCACCGACTTCGAGGAGTACCGGGCCTGGCTCGACCGGCACGGCGTCGACACCCGATCGGTGCGCATCTCCGAGGTCCTGCACACCGCCCGCTTCGTCTGCACGACCGACGCGGACCACAACCAGATCGGCTCCTTCTACACCGGCGCCATGAGCGAGGCCCGGCTGATCGAGCTCCAGGCGGTGGCCGACCGGGTCGGCGGCCTGGACCTCGTGCTGATCGGCGCGGACGACCCGGAGGCGATGATCCGGCACACCGAGGAGTGCCGCACCCGCGGGATCCCGTTCGCCGCCGACTTCTCGCAGCAGATCGCCCGCATGGACGGCGAGAACATCCGCACCCTCATGGAGGGCGCCACCTACCTCTTCAACAACGAGTACGAGGCGGGGCTGATCGAGACCAAGACCGGCTGGACCGCCGAGGAGATCCTCGCCAAGGTCGGCACGCGCGTCACCACCCTCGGCTCCAACGGCGTCCGTATCGAGCGGGTCGGCGAGCCGGTCATCGAGGTCGGCGTCCCCGAGGAGAAGACCAAGGCCGACCCGACCGGCGTCGGCGACGCCTTCCGGGCCGGCTTCCTGGCAGGTCTGGCCTGGGGCGTCGACATGGAGCGCGCCGCCCAGATCGGCTGCATGCTGGCGACGCTGGTCATCGAGACCGTCGGCACCCAGGAGTACGAGCTGCACCGCAGCCACTTCATGGACCGCTTCACCAAGGCGTACGGCCACGAGGCCGCCGCCGAGGTCCAGCAGCACCTGGTCTGAGCCGCCGGGTCAGCCGCGGCGCCGCACCACGTATGCGGCGCCGCGTTCCGCGGGCTGCTCGCCCACGTACTCCTGGCCGCGCATCGCGCACCAGGCCGGGATGTCCTGCCGCGCAGCCTCGTCGTCCGACAGCACCGTCACGGTCCCGCCGACCGGCACGCCGCCGATCGCCTTCGCCAGCTCGATGACCGGAATCGGGCAGCGCCTGCCGAGCGCGTCGACCACCACCCCGCCCGGCCCCTCTTCCGCCGCTGCCCCCACCGTCTCCGCCGCTGTCGTTGCCGCCGCCGCGGGCTCCTCCCGCACCGGCACCCCGAACCGCTCCCGGACCGACCGCACCGCCTCCGGCAGCACCTCCAGGAACCGCTCCACATCCGCCTCGCCGGTGCCGTACGGCAACGAGACCCGGACGTTCCCCTCCGACAGCACGCCCATCGCGCGCAGCACATGGCTGGGCGTCAGCGTGCTGGACGTACACGACGAACCGGACGATACGGAGAATCCCGAGCGGTCCAGCTCGTACAGCAGGGCCTCCCCGTCGACGTAGAGGCAGGAGAAGGTGACGAGATGGGGGAGTCGGTGCACCGGATCGCCGACCACCTCCACGTCGGGGACCAGTTCCGGCACCCGCGTCCGGATCCGCTCCACCAGCCCCCGCAGCCGGGCCGCTTCGTCCGGCCCGGACTCCGCCGCCGCCCGCAGCGCGCGCAGGGACGCCGCCGCGGCCACCACCGCCGGGAGGTTCCCGAACCCCGGGCTGCGGCCCGACTCCCGCTCGTCCAACGGCCCCTGGGGCGAGAACCGGGTTCCCTTACGGACCGCCAGCAGCCCCACCCCGGGCGGCCCGCCCCACTTGTGGGCGCTCGCCGCCAGCACGGACCAGGCGCCCGGCACCGTCCCCCAGGGCAGCGACTGCGCCGCGTCCACCAGCAGCGGCACCCCGGCCTCCCGGCACAGCCCGGCCACCTCCTCCACCGGCTGCTCGGTCCCCACCTCGTGGTTGGCCGACTGGACGCAGACCAGTGCGGCGTCCGCACCCAGCGCCGCGGCGACCTCCCCGGGCGCCACCCGGCCCGTACGGTCCACCGCCACCTCGGTCAGCGTCCCGCCGGCCGCCTCGTGCACCTCGGCGGCGTGCAGGACGGCGGAGTGCTCGACGGCGGAGTGCACCAGCCGGCGGCCGGCACGTCGGCGGGCGGCCAGCGTGCCGAAGATGCCCGAATGCACCGCGTGCGTCCCCGAAGGGGTGAACGTCAACTCGTCGGGCCGGCAGCCCACCGCCTCGGCGGCGGCCTCCCGCGCGGCGTCCAGCAGCATCCGGGCCCGCCGTCCCTCGCGGTGGAGGCGGACCGGGTCGGCCCACCCCTCGTCGAGCGAGGCGAGCAGCGCCTCCCGGGCGACGGGGTGCAGGGGGGCGGCCGAGGCGGCGTCGAAGTAGGGCACGTACGAGACGGTAGAACACCGGCCGCCGCGCTGCCGGGCAGGCCGTCAGATGCCTGGTGGGGGCGGCTGATCGGGGCCCCGGCGGACGGGCCGCGGAGCACTCGGCCACCCCTTAGGGGTGCGGCGCGGCGCGTTGGGCACCCTCCCCGCGCGACCCCAAATAGCGTCCAGTAGGGTTTGGTCCGCATAAACATCCAAACCCCTGCCCGACGCAGGGCGGCGACCGACCAGCGAGTAAGGCCGCAGCCGACCGCGCGGGCGAGACTCTCGGGAAGGCGCTACGTGAGTCCCAACGGCTCCGACCGCTCGTCGCGGCGCCCGATGCGGCGGAAGCTGCCGCAGGTGCTTGCTGCGGGCCTGGTCCTGGCGACCGCGACTGGTTGCACATACAAGGACTTCCCCCGCCTCGGCATGCCGACGCCCGTCACCGACGAGGCGCCGCGGATCCTCTCTCTTTGGCAGGGCTCCTGGGCCGCCGCCCTCGCAACGGGCGTGCTGGTGTGGGGCCTGATCATCTGGAGCGTGATCTTCCACCGCCGCAGCAGGACCAAGGTGGAGGTCCCTGCGCAGACGCGGTACAACATGCCGATCGAGGCGCTGTACACCATCGTCCCGTTCATCATCATCGCGGTGCTCTTCTACTTCACCGCGCGCGATGAGAGCGCGCTCCTCAAGACCTCCAAGAAGCCGGACCACGTCATCAACGTCGTGGGCTTCCAGTGGAGCTGGGCGTTCAACTACCTGGAGAACGTGGGCGGCAAGAACGCGACCACGAACATCAACTCTCCGGAGCTGGCGGCCATTCCGGACAAGTGGAAGAAGGGTGTCCCGGCGAACGCCGACGGCGTCTACGACACGGGAACCCCGGCCACGCGCAACCCGCAGACCGGAAACCCGGGTCCCACGCTGTGGCTGCCGAAGGGCGAGACGGTCCAGTTCATCCTGACCTCCCGTGACGTCATCCACGACTTCTGGGTGGTGCCGTTCCTGATGAAGATGGACGTCGTCCCCGGGCACACCAACGTCTTCGAGGTGACCCCCAACAAGGAGGGCACGTTCAAGGGCAAGTGCGCCGAACTGTGTGGTGTCGACCACTCCCGGATGCTCTTCAACGTCAAGGTCGTTTCGCCTGCCAAGTACCGGCAGCACCTGAAGGACCTGGCGGCGAAGGGTCAGACCGGGTATCTGCCGGCGGGTATCAAGCAGACTGATCACGCCAGGAATGCGGAGACCAAGAACCAGTGAGCATCCTCAACGAACCTCAGGGTGCCGCCGCCGATACGGCTCCGGCAGCACCGCCCGTACGCAAGAAGCAACCCGGTATCGCTGCCGTCAAGTGGCTCACCACCACTGACCACAAGACCATCGGCACGATGTACCTGGCCACGTCGTTCGCCTTCTTCTGCATCGGCGGCGTCATGGCGCTCCTCATGCGCGCCGAACTGGCCCGTCCCGGCATGCAGATCATGTCGAACGAGCAGTTCAACCAGGCGTTCACGATGCACGGCACGATCATGCTGCTGATGTTCGCGACGCCGCTGTTCGCCGGGTTCGCGAACTGGATCATGCCGCTGCAGATCGGCGCGCCCGACGTGGCGTTCCCGCGGCTGAACATGTTCGCCTACTGGCTCTACCTCTTCGGCTCGCTCATCGCGGTCGCCGGCTTCCTCACCCCGCAGGGCGCGGCGGACTTCGGCTGGTTCGCGTACTCGCCGCTCTCGGACGCGGTGCGTTCGCCGGGCGTCGGCGCCGACATGTGGATCATGGGTCTGGCCTTCTCCGGCTTCGGCACGATCCTCGGTTCGGTCAACTTCATCACCACCATCATCTGCATGCGCGCTCCCGGCATGACGATGTTCCGGATGCCGATCTTCGTATGGAACGTGCTGCTGACCGGTGTGCTGGTCCTGCTCGCCTTCCCGGTGCTGGCCGCCGCGCTGTTCGCCCTGGAGGCGGACCGTAAATTCGGTGCCCATGTATTCGACGCGGCAAATGGTGGAGCACTGCTCTGGCAACACCTCTTCTGGTTCTTCGGCCATCCAGAGGTGTACATCATTGCCCTGCCGTTCTTCGGCATCATTTCCGAGGTCATTCCGGTCTTCTCCCGGAAGCCGATGTTCGGTTACATCGGTCTGATCGCCGCGACGATTTCCATCGCCGGTCTCTCGGTCACGGTGTGGGCGCACCACATGTATGTGACGGGCGGCGTACTACTGCCGTTCTTCTCCTTCATGACATTCCTCATCGCGGTCCCGACCGGTGTGAAGTTCTTCAACTGGATCGGCACGATGTGGAAGGGCTCACTGTCCTTCGAGACGCCGATGCTCTGGGCGATCGGCTTCCTGATCACCTTCACCTTCGGTGGTCTGACCGGCGTCATCCTGGCCTCGCCGCCGATGGACTTCCACATCTCCGACTCGTACTTCGTCGTGGCGCACTTCCACTACGTCGTCTTCGGCACGGTCGTCTTCGCGATGTTCGCCGGATTCCACTTCTGGTGGCCCAAGTTCACCGGCAAGATGCTCGACGAGCGGCTCGGCAAGATCACGTTCTGGACGCTGTTCGTCGGCTTCCACGGCACGTTCCTCGTCCAGCACTGGCTGGGCGCGGAGGGCATGCCCCGGCGTTACGCGGACTACCTCGCGGCCGACGGCTTCACCACGCTGAACACCATCTCGTCGATCAGCTCGTTCCTGCTGGGCATGTCGATCCTGCCGTTCCTCTACAACGTCTGGAAGACCGCCAAGTACGGCGAGAAGATCGAGGTCGACGACCCCTGGGGCTACGGCCGCTCGCTGGAGTGGGCGACGTCCTGCCCGCCGCCGCGGCACAACTTCCTCACCCTGCCGCGTATTCGGTCCGAATCCCCGGCGTTCGACCTGCACCACCCGGAGATCGCGGCGCTGGACGCGCTGCACAACGGCCACGAGGGTGACAAGGCGCTGGCCGGCGGCAAGGAGGCGGGCAAGTGAAGATCCAGGGCAAGATGTTCATCTGGCTCGCCGTCTTCGTCCTGGCCATGGCGATCGTCTATGGCGTCTGGTCGAAGGAGCCGGCGGGCACCACCGCGCTGTTCCTCGCCTTCGGCCTGTGCATCATGGTCGGCTACTACCTGGCCTTCACGGCCCGGCGGGTCGACGCGGGCGCACAGGACAACGAGAACGCCGAGGTCGCGGACGACGCCGGTGAGCTGGGCTTCTTCAGCCCGCACAGCTGGCAGCCGCTCTTCCTGGGCATCGGCGGCGCGCTCGCCTTCATGGGAGTGGTCTTCGGCTTCTGGCTGCTGTACTTCTCCCTGCCGGTGATCCTCGTGGCCCTCTGGGGCTGGGTGTTCGAGTACTACCGCGGTGAGAACCGCACCCAGTAACGCACCCTCCGCGCTGCGCGCGGCAGACACGCTGTAAGGCCGGGCCCGGACACCCCATCAGGTGTCCGGGCCCACTCCGTTCGGCCCCACGGGACAGACCCGTTTGCAGTCCTCCAGCGCGCCGGTACGGGCGGTTCTTCGTACGTTTGGGGTATGAACCACAGACCTCGAACCCGGACGGTGCTGAGCTGCGGCCTTCTGCTCGTGCCCCTCGCGGTGAGCACTGCCGCGTGCGGGGGCTCGGCGTCGGAAACACTCTCGACCGATCCCTACGACGCGAGTGACCAGATATCGGCCAACACCCCGGCCGACGGACGGAAGAAGGCGGACCCCGACAAGCCCCTCGAACTCGCGGTCAAAGGGGACGAGGCGCGTATCACGGATGTGACCGCCACCGACGCCACCGGCCGCTACGTCCGGGGGGAGCTGAGCGCGGACGGCAAGCACTGGCGCACCACCGTGCCGCTGGCCGCCGGCACGCGCTATTCGGTGCAGGTCAGTACCGAGGAGGAGGACGGCACCCCGGGCCGCAAGACCCTGGTGGTCAACACCAAGGACGCGGACGACCGGCTGACCGTCAAGTTCGGCCCGCAGAGCGGCGAGTACGGCGTCGGCCAGCCGGTCACCGCCGAACTCAGCAAGCCGGTCACCGACCCCAAGGCCCGGGCCGTCGTCGAGAGCGCCCTGAAGGTCGACTCCACACCGCGTGTCGAGGGGGCCTGGCACTGGGTGGACGGCAAGAAGCTGCACTTCCGCCCCAAGGAGTACTGGCCCGCCCACGCCACCATCGCCGTCCACAGCAACCTCGACGGCCTGAAGATCTCCGGCGGGCTCTACGGCGGCCCCGCCAAGCCCGTACGGCTCACCACCGGCGACCGGGTCGAGGCCGTCACTGACGCCGCCGCGCACCAGATGACCGTGCTGCGCAACGGCAAGTCGATCAACACCATCCCGGTCACCACCGGCAAGCCCGGCTTCTCCACCCGCAACGGCGTCAAGGTCGTGCTCGGCAAGGAGAGCTTCGTGCGGATGCGCAGTGCCACCGTGGGCATCGCCGCCGGAAGTTCGGACTCCTACGACCTGCCGGTCTACTGGGCCACCCGGGTGACCTGGAGCGGGGAGTACGTGCACGCCGCCCCGTGGTCGGTCGGCTCCCAGGGCGCGGCCAACGTCAGCCACGGCTGCACCGGCATGTCCACCGGCAACGCCCAGTGGTTCTTCAACACCGTCCGGGTCGGCGACGTCGTCAAGGTCGTCAACAGCGGTGGCGCCACCATGTCGCCGTTCGACAACGGCTTCGGCGACTGGAACATGCCGTGGAAGGAATGGCGGGACGGCAGCGCCCTCAAGAACAGGGCCTCCACCACCACAGGCGCGGCCGAGCGGGAGCAGAACCCCGCCGCTGACGCCCGGCTGCGCCCGCAGTTCTGAAGGCCGCTCAGCGGCCGCTCAGCGCCCCGCTCAGACCGGCGCCACGGCCTGCGCCAGCTGACGGCGGCGTAGCAGCCCGGCCAGCGCCTCGGCGAACGCCACCGGGTCGACGGGATGGGTCACCGCGGCGTCCGCGCGGCTCCAGGTGGCCAGCCAGGCGTCCTGCGGGCGGCCGATGAGCAGCAGCACCGGAGGGCACTGGAAGATCTCGTCCTTGATCTGCCGGCACACGCCCATACCGCCCGCCGGCGCGGTCTCGCCGTCCAGCACGCAGACGTCGATGCCGCCCTGCTCCAGGGCCTCCAGGACGGCCGGTGCGGTGGCGCACTCCAGGATCTCGATCTCCGGGGCATCGGGGGCCGGCCGCCGCCCGGCCGCCAGCCGGACCTGCTCGCGGGTGTTGGCGTTGTCGCTGTAGACCAGCACCGTGGCAGTCGCCTGCATCGTTCCTCCACTTTCGTAGCGGTACGGCTTGGTCAAACCGTTGCGCGATGCTACTCCCGGACGGGGCCCCGGCAGGAGATGCCGGACGCATCCGGGATGCGCCCGACGGCCTGTCAGGACCGGGGTCTCCAGGGGCGGCGAGCGGTGCCGCGGGGCGCGCTTCCCCCCTTCGGGCGACCGCCGCGGAGGTCCGTACGAGCAGGGCATACGGCCTTGACACACCGAACGGCACCCCCCGGAGTGAGGGCGGGATAAGCGACCGACATAATGTCGGTCGTGGCGACAGCAACGACAGTAGAAACCGGGCACGCGCACCCGTCGGTCAATCGGCCGAACCTCACCAGCGTCGGAACCATCATCTGGCTGAGTTCCGAGCTGATGTTCTTCGCGGCCCTCTTCGCGATGTACTTCACCCTTCGATCGGTGACGGGCGAGGCGTACTGGAAGGAATCCGCCCATGCGCTGAATCTTCCGTTCTCCGCGACCAACACCACGATCCTGGTGCTCAGCTCGCTGACGTGTCAGCTCGGCGTTTTCGCCGCCGAGCGCGGCGACGTCAAGAAGCTGCGGACCTGGTTCGTGATCACCTTCATCATGGGTGCCATCTTCATCGGCGGTCAGGTCTTCGAGTACACCGAGCTGGTCAAGCACGAGGGCCTTTCGCTCTCGTCCGGCCCGTACGGCTCGGTCTTCTACCTGACCACCGGTTTCCACGGACTGCATGTGACGGGCGGTCTGATCGCCTTCCTGCTGGTCCTGGGCAGGACGTACGCGGCCAAGAGGTTCACCCACACGCAGGCCACCGCGGCCATCGTCGTGTCCTACTACTGGCACTTCGTCGATGTCGTCTGGATCGGCCTCTTCGCCACGATCTACCTGATCCGGTAACCGGTACCGGGCCTGTTGCCGGGCCCGCATTTCAGACAGACATAGCCAAAGCATCGACGCAGAAGATCCTGACACCGGGGTAATCCGTGAAAAAGCTCTCCGCACGACGGCGCCATCCGCTGGCGGCGCTCGTCGTCCTACTCTTCGCGCTGGCGGTCACTGGGGGGCTGTACGCCGCGTTCGCGCCGGCGGACAAGGCTCAGGCCGATGACACCGCCCAGTCTCTTGCCATCAAGGAGGGCAAGAAGCTCTTCGCCGTGGGCTGCGCAAGCTGCCACGGCACCGGCGGTCAGGGCAGCTCCGACGGCCCGAGCCTGGTCGGCGTGGGCGCCGCCGCCGTCGACTTCCAGGTGGGCACCGGCCGTATGCCCGCCCAGCAGCCCGGCGCCCAGGTGCCGCGGAAGCGGAACATCTACAACAACGCCCAGATCGACCAGCTCGCGGCCTACGTCGCGTCGCTCGGTCCCGGCCCGTCCGTCCCCGACAAGTCGCAGTACAGCGCCGACGGGGCCGACATCGGCAAGGGCGGCGAACTGTTCCGCACCAACTGTGCGCAGTGCCACAACTTCACCGGCAAGGGCGGCGCCCTCACCAACGGCAAGTACGCACCGACGCTTGAGGGCGTGGACCCGAAGCACATCTACGAGGCCATGGAGACCGGCCCGCAGAACATGCCCTCCTTCGGTGACGGCACGCTGAGCAAGCAGAACAAGAAGGACATTGTCGCGTACCTCGGCGCCGTCGACAGCGATAAGTCCGCGAGCCCGGGCGGCATGGAACTCGGTGGTCTGGGCCCGGTGACCGAAGGACTCTTCGGCTACATCTTCGGCCTGGGTGCGTGTGTCGCGGTCGCCATCTGGGTCGCAGCCCGGACTACGAAGGCCAAGAAGTCATGAGTGAGACAGAAGAAAACCTTCCCAGTGAGCGGGAGACGGCTCACGAAGGTGCGCTGGCGAAGGCGGACAACCCCTTCGCCGACCCGGGGCTGCCGCCCCACGAGCACCGCGTCCAGGACATCGACGAGCGGGCCGCCAAGCGCTCCGAGCGCACCGTGGCGTTCCTCTTCGTGGTGTCCATGCTGGCCACCGTCGCCTTCATCGCGTCGTACGTGGCGATCCCGATCGACAAGATCGTCTACATCTTCCCGATCGGCCACGTCAGTGGGCTGAACTTCGCGCTCGGTCTGACCCTGGGTGTGGCGCTCTTCTGCATCGGCGCCGGCGCGGTCCACTGGGCCCGCACGCTGATGTCCGACGAGGAGGTCGCCGACGAGCGGCACCCGATCGCGGCCGCGCCCGAGGTCAAGGCCAAGGTCCTGGCGGACTTCGCGGACGGTGCCCGGGAGTCGCAGTTCGGCCGTCGCAAGCTGATCCGCAACACGATGTTCGGCGCGCTGGCCCTGGTGCCGCTCTCCGGCGTCGTCCTGCTGCGCGACCTGGGCCCGCTGCCCGAGAAGAAGCTGCGCACCACGGGCTGGAAGAAGGGCATCCGCCTGGTCAACCAGTCCACCAACCTCCCGCTGCGTCCCGAGGACATCGCGGTGGGCTCCCTCACCTTCGCCAAGCCCGAGGGCCTGGAGGAGAGCGACGAGGAGTTCAACGAGAAGATCGCCAAGGACGCCCTGATGCTCGTGCGGATCCAGCCGCAGAACATCAAGGACAAGCACGAACTGGCCTGGTCGCACGAGGGCATCGTCGCGTACTCGAAGATCTGCACCCACGTCGGTTGCCCGATCAGCCTGTACGAGCAGCAGACGCACCACGTGCTCTGCCCCTGCCACCAGTCGACCTTCGACCTCTCCGACGGCGGTCGGGTGATCTTCGGTCCGGCCGGGCACGCCCTGCCGCAGCTGCACATCACGGTGAAGGACGGCTTCCTTGAGGCCGCGAGCGGCTTCGCGGAGCCCGTCGGCCCGAGCTTCTGGGAGCGCGGATGAGTAACGAGACAACCGCGACCACTGCGCGCCGTGGGCAGGCACCACGGGGCGAGCGGATCGCCGACTGGGCGGACGGCCGGCTGGGCATCTACAGCCTCGCCAAGGCCAACATGCGCAAGATCTTCCCGGACCACTGGTCCTTCATGCTGGGTGAGGTCGCGCTCTACAGCTTCGTCATCATCATCCTGACCGGTGTCTACCTGACGCTGTTCTTCCACCCGAGCATGGCCGAGGTCACCTACCACGGGTCCTACGTGCCGATGCACGGGATCAAGATGACCCAGGCGTTCGAGTCGACGCTGGACATCAGCTTCGACGTCCGCGGTGGTCTGCTCATCCGGCAGATCCACCACTGGGCCGCGCTGGTCTTCCTGGCCGCGATGATGGTCCACATGATGCGGGTGTTCTTCACCGGCGCGTTCCGCAAGCCGCGTGAGGTCAACTGGCTCTTCGGCTTCCTGCTGTTCGTGCTGGGCATGTTCACCGGCTTCACCGGTTACTCGCTCCCCGACGACCTGCTCTCCGGCACCGGTGTGCGGTTCATCGAGGGCGTCATCCTGGCGATGCCGCTGATCGGCTCGTACCTGCAGATGTTCATCTTCGGCGGCGAGTTCCCCGGGCACGACATCATCCCGAGGTTCTTCACGATCCACGTGCTGCTGCTGCCGGGCATCATGCTGGGCCTGCTGGTGGCCCACCTGATCCTCGTCATCTACCACAAGCACACGCAGTTCCCGGGCGCCGGCAAGACGAACAACAACGTCGTCGGCATGCCGCTGCTGCCGGTCTACATGGCCAAGGCCGGAGGCTTCTTCTTCCTGGTCTTCGGCGTCATCGCGGTGATCGCCGCGGTCGCCAGCATCAACCCCGTGTGGGCCATCGGGCCGTACCGGCCGGACCAGGTGTCCACCGGTGCGCAGCCGGACTGGTACATGGGCTTCGCCGAGGGCCTGGTGCGTGTCATGCCGGGCTGGGAGTGGAACTTCTGGGGCCACACCATCAACTTCGGTGTCCTCATCCCGATCCTGGTCTTCCCGCTGGTCCTGGTCGCCATCGCGGTCTACCCGTTCGTCGAGTCCTGGGTCCGCGGCGACAAGCGCGAGCACCACATCCTGGACCGTCCGCGCAACGTGCCCACCCGCACCGGGTTCGGTGTGGCCTGGCTGGTCGCGTACTTCGTGATGCTGATCGGTGGCGGCAACGACCTGTGGGCCACCCACTTCCACCTGTCGATCAACTCGATCACCTGGTTCGTCCGGATCGCGTTCTTCGTCGGGCCGGTGCTGGCCTTCATCGCCACCAAGCGGATCTGCCTGGGCCTCCAGCGCCGCGACAAGGACAAGGTGCTGCACGGACGCGAGTCCGGCATCATCAAGCGCCTGCCGCACGGTGAGTTCATCGAGGTGCACGAGCCGCTCGACCAGGAGCAGCTGCACCTTCTGACGCAGCACGAGCAGCCCGAGCCGGTCGCGCTCGGCCCCGAGGTCGACGAGAACGGTGTCCGGCGCAAGCTCAAGCGCACGGAGAAGCTGCGCGCCAAGCTCTCCAAGGGCTACTACGGCGAGGACAACGTCATCCCGAAGCCCACCGTCGAGGAGTACAAGGAGATCACCAGCGGCCACGGCCACCACTGATCCCTGCGGGCGCCACCGCGCGCACCGCCGGTAGTACGCCACCCAGAGGGCCCCGTCCACGAAGAGGACGGGGCCCTTCGGCATGCCCGGGGCTCGATAGGGTGACGGCATACGCAGCAGACGAACCAGGAGCGTGGACCATGAACGTTGTGACCCCGGCAGGCGGCGGCAGCGTGGCGGACCACTCCTGGCCGGCCGTGCTGAACGCCCTCCTGGAAGGCCGCGACCTCGGCGCCGACGACACCGCCTGGGTCATGGACAAGATCATGCGCGGCCAGGCCACCGACGCGCAGATCGCCGGCTTCGCGGTCGCGCTGCGCGCCAAGGGCGAGACCGTCGCGGAGATCACCGGGCTGGTGCGGGCGATGTACGCGCACGCCAGCCTGATCGAGGTGCCCGGTCCCAGCGTGGACATCGTCGGCACCGGCGGTGACGGCGCAAAGACGGTCAACATCTCCACCATGTCGTCGATCGTGGTCGCCGGCACCGGCGCCAAGGTCGTCAAGCACGGCAGCCGGGCCGCCTCGTCCGCCAGCGGCGCCTCCGACGTCCTGGAGAAGCTGGGCGTCAATCTGGACCTGAGCCCGCAACGGGTGGTGGAGGTCGCCGAGGAGGCCGGGATCACCTTCTGCTTCGCGGCCAAGTTCCACCCCGCGCTACGCCATGTGGCCGCCGCCCGCGGGCAGTTGGGGATCCGGACCACGTTCAACGTGCTGGGCCCGCTGACCAATCCCGCCGGGGTCCGCGCCCAGGCGACCGGCGTCGCGGACGCCCGGATGGCGCCGATCCTGGCCGGGGTGCTCGCCGAGCGCGGCTCCTCGGCGCTGGTCTTCCGCGGCGACGACGGGCTGGACGAGCTGACCACGACCGCCACCTCCCGGGTGTGGATCGTGCGCGACGGCACGGTCCGCGAGGAGCCCTTCGACCCGCGGGACGTCGGCATCGAGCTGGTGCCGGTGGAGGCGCTGCGCGGCGCCGACGCGTCGTACAACGCGGACGTGGCCCGCCGGCTGCTGGACGGGGAGACCGGGCCGGTCCGCGATGCCGTCCTGCTGAACGCCGCGGCGGCGCTGGCGGCGCTGGAGCCGTCGGACGCCCCGCTGACCGAGCAGATCCGGACCGGTCTCGCGAAGGCCGCCGAGGCGATCGACTCGGGCGCCGCCAAGCGGGTGCTGGAGCGCTGGGTGGCGGCCAGCAACGCCTGACGCGGACGGCCACGTGACGCAGGTCCCGGTCCGGGATACGGACCGGGACTTGCGCCGTGTTGATCGTGTGGCATGATTCAGCCCAGGTCACGAGTGACAGCGACACAGGCCCCGGCCCGCTGTCCGGCAACCCTCCTTCCGTGGCGGGGTGCCCCGGGTGATGACCAGGTCGCAGGCAGCGAGGTCTGCGGCAAGCGCGGATCCCTCGCCAGGGATCCTGGTCCCCGAGGGAGTCCTTTCCGTGATGCAGCGAATGCGATAGGGCCCGCCGGCCCCCCTTCCGCACCCCTTCCCTCCTCTTCTGCCGAGGGTTTTCCTTCACGTTGCGGCGCCGCCGTGCGCTCCGGCGTTCCTGCACACGCCTGCCGATGCGCCCGCCCGCAGCGAATTCGCCTGTCTCTCACGGGAGTTCGCCATGTCCGTTTCCGCCGTTGCCGCCGACCCCTCCGTCTGTGCCCCGCTGCCCGTGCTGGGGCGCGATGTCCTCGTCCCGCTGGTGACCGGCGGCGAGGTCGACTACGCCGCACTGGACTACGCCGCCAGCGCCCCGGCGCTCCAGCGGGTCTGGGACGACGTGGCCGCCTACGCCCCGTACTACGGCAGCGTCCACCGCGGTGCCGGCTACCTCTCCCAGCTCTCCACCGACCTCTTCGAGAACGCCCGGAAGACGGTCGCCGACTTCCTCGGCTGCCGCATCGAAGGGGACCTGGGCGAAGCCCAGTCCGGCAAGGGCGGTGGTGGGCGACGGGAGGGCGACCAGGTCGTCTTCACCCGCTCCACCACCGACTCGCTGAACCTGCTGGCCGCCGCGCTCCCGCAGGGCACCCGGGTGTTCGTCTTCGAGACCGAGCACCACGCCTCGCTGCTGCCCTGGGAGCACCGCGCGGACCTCGCGGTGACCTATCTGAACGCGCCGCGCACCCCGCGGCAGGCGGTGGACACCCTGGACAAGGCGCTGGCCGCCCGCGAGCCCTACGGCCCGGCACTGGTCTGCGTCACCGGCGCCTCGAACGTCACCGGTGAACTGTGGCCGGTCCGCGAACTGGCCGCCGCCGCGCACGCCCACGGCGCGCGGATCGTGCTGGACGCGGCCCAGCTCGCGCCGCACCACCCCGTGGACATCGCGGAACTCGACGTCGACTGGGTCGCGTTCTCCGGCCACAAGCTGTACGCACCGTTCGGCGCCGGCGTGCTGGCCGGCCGCGCCGACTGGCTCCAGCAGGCCGAGCCGTACCTGGCCGGCGGCGGTGCCAGTCGGAAGGTCGCGCGGCGCACCGACGGCGGGGTGGACGTCGAGTGGCACACCACCGCGGCCCGGCACGAGGCCGGCTCGCCGAACGTCATCGGCGCCTACGCCATCGCCTCCGCCTGCCAGGCACTGACCGAGGCCGGCTTCGCCGGGCTGGTCGCCCGCGAGCAGGAGCTCATCGCCCGTGTCCGGGCGGGCCTGACCGACGTTCCGGAGGTCCGGGTGCTCTCCCTCTTCGGCGATGACGCGCCGCGGGTGGGCGTCCTTTCGTTCGTGGTCGAGGGCTGGAACAGCTCGCACTTCGCGGCGGCGCTGTCCGCGGAGTACGGCATCGGCGTCCGCGACGGCCTCTTCTGCGCGCACCCGCTCGTCCGCACCCTGCTGGGCGGCGAGCCGCAGGAGCCGGGGGAGTGCGGCGCCCCGGAAGCGGCCCCGGGGGAGAAGTCGCTGAACGCGATCCGGGTCAGCTTCGGCGCCGGGACCCCCGACGAGCACGTCGAACGGTTCGTCCGCGCGGTCAGGGAACTGGTGACGAACGGCGCTCGCTGGAACTACCGCACGGAGGACGGCCGTTGCGTACCCGCGCGGAGCGCGGTCTAAATCCCACCCGTCCGCTGCGCTTGGCTTTGCTTCCCACGTTTTTGGCTTTCCCGCCGTTCCGCTGCGCTTTGCCTGCTTCCCACGTTGTCGGCTTTCCCGCCGTGGGGGTTGCTGGCTTTTGCGCCTGCGGCGCGGGGTGTTGTNACGGAAGCTGCGCGGGCCTTCCAACGTGACCATCTGAGCGGATGGGGCCCGCCCCACGTGTTCGGCTTTCCCGCCGTGCGGGTTGCTCTTTGTTGCGCCTTCGGCGCGGGGTGTTGTCCGCTGCGCGGGGCTTTCGGGTGCGGTGGCGGTCCTCCGGGGGCGGCATGCAGGACTGCTTCGCTTTACGTCCTGCACACCACCCCCTCCGGCCCGCCCCCTCCCGTGGGGGGAGGGAAGAAACGGTGGGTGGGGGCTGGCCCGAGTGGTCCGCTGACGGTTTCCCTCCACCCATGAACCGGCACGGTCCCCCTCTGAACCGGCACGGTCCCCCTCACGCGCGCCCGACCCGTTTTTTCTCACCCACTCACGGGAGGGGGCGGGCCGGAGGGGTGGGGTGTCCGGACGTCAAGCGAAGCAGTCCGGACACCCTGCCCCGGAGGACCGTCACCGCACCCGACAGCCCCGCGCAGCGGCCCCGCCCGCCGCAGGCGCAACGGCGACAAACCCCCACGGCGGGAAAGCCGACAACGTGGGAAGCAAAGCCAAGCGCAGCGGCTACGCCTCCAGACCGATGGAGAACGCCGCCTCCAGGTCGTGCTGGGAGTACGTGCGGAAGGCGATGTGCGTCTCGGTGGAGGCGACGCCGGGGACCTTGCTGATGCGGCCGGGGATGACGTCCGCGAGCTGGTCGTGCTCGGCGACCCGGACCATCGCGATGAGGTCGTGCGCGCCGGTGACCGAGTAGACCTCGCTGACGCCCTCCAGTGCGGCGATCTTCTCCGCGATCTCCGGGATCTGGTCCACGCTGGTCTTGATGAGCACGATCGACGTGATCACGGCTGGCTCTCTCCCTCGGTCGCGGGCCGGTTGTCCCTGGTCGCCCCCACAGTATCCCTCCCGTAGCGGGCCCAGGCGTAGAGGAAGCCGAGCGCGAATCCCACGACATGGGCGAGGTAGGCGACGCCGGGGCCCGAGGGGTCGTGCCGGGCCGCCTGCCACTGGAGGAAGAACCAGAAGAGCAGGACGAGCCAGGCGGGGAAGCGCAGCGGCAGGAAGAACAGGAACGGGAAGACGCTGGTGACCCGGGCCCGCGGGAAGAGGAAGAGGAAGGCGCCCAGGACGCCGGAGATCGAGCCGGAGGCGCCGACCAGTGTCTGGTCCGAGGAGGCGTGCGCGGCGGCGTATCCCAGCAGCGCCAGATAGCCGACGGTCAGGTAGAAGACGGTGAACGGGAGCCGGCCCATCCGTGTCTCGGTCATCCCGCCGAAGACGTACAGAAACAGTATGTTGCCGAGCAGATGCAGCCAGCTTCCGTGCACGAACAGCGCGGTGAGCGGGGTGATCAGGGCCTTCGCCGAGCCGCTCCACAGATCGAGGGGAATCACGCCCCAGCGCTCGAAGTACCTGGTCTGGGCCCGCAGCAGGGCGTCGCCGGTGCCGTATATCCGCAGCAGGCCCGAGGCCGGGCCGAGCGCGAAGACCGCGCAGCACAGTCCGATCAGCACGTTCGTCATCCGGGAGAACACCGCTCTTTGCGAGCGGGCGGGGTGAGCCGGCGCCGTCATGAAGTGATCATGACGCAATGTGGTGAATCGGGACAGAGCGCCTCGCCGCGTCCCGCCTCCCGGGCGGGCCCGCACCGGCCCCCCGTCAGGCCGTAGGGTTACAGGAAGTACGTTGCGTAGTTCCGCAGTCCGACGGCGTACCGCGTGAACCGACCCCAGGACGAGCCCGACGAGCACGAAAGAGGACGACACCATGGCTGTTCCCTTGCCGACGGCCGAGACGCGGTGGCGCTGCACGCTGTGCGGCAATCTCACCCGTTTCGATGTGACCCGCCGGTCCAAGGTGGTCGAGTACGTGCACCTGGACCTGGCGGGAGAGCCGAAGGTGGAGGAGCGCGAGGTCCTCAGCGAGAGCGTCGAGTCCGTGCGCTGCCGCTGGTGCAACGCGGTCGACCAGATCGAGCTGGTGGACCGTCCGGGCGCGAGCGCCTGAGATCGGAGCGATGCAGCAGTGGTGGAACGTCCAGAAGGGGAGCCGGGAGCGGAGCGTGACGACGCCCCCGAGGGGATGGCCGACGACGTGCTCGACCAGCCGCTGCCCGAGGGCGTACGGCGCCGCGTCGTGGCGCTCACCGCGGAGTCGTTCGGCGCCCTGACGATCGCCGAACTTCCGCCACCGCTGCGGCAGTACGCCCGTTTCACCCCGACTCGTCGGGCCAAGTTCGCCGGCAACGCGATGGCCGCGGCGCTGGAGAGCGACCCGGTCTTCCGGCAGCGGATCGCCGGGAAGCTGCGCGAGTCCCAGCCCGAGCTGGCCGAGGCCCTGGAGCACGGCACCCCGCCCGCCGCCGCCGATCCGCTCGATGTCGCCGCGGCGGCGTACGTGCTGCGTCCCGAGGGCTGGGTCAAGCTGGTCGCGGCGGCCGGCGAGGAGGCGCAGCGGGCGCGCGCCGAACGGGCCGGTGAGGAGGCCGAGCGGGAACTGTCCCGGCTGCGCGAGGAACTGGTCCAGGCGCGCGGCGAGGCCCGTACGGACGCGGACCGGGTCCGGGCGGACCTGGAGGCGGCCCGCAAGGAGAACGAGTCGCTGCAGCGCAAGCTGCGCAGCGCGCTCAGCGACGTCAAGCGCGGCGAGGCGGCGGCCCGCAAGGCCGAGGCCGCGGTGGTCGAGGCGCGGGAGAGGGCGGCGGCCGAGCGGACCGCGGCGGACAGCGAGGTGCGCCGGCTCAGGGCGCGGATCGCGGAGGTCGAGGCGGCGCTGGAGACCAGCCGGCGCTCGGCCCGCGAGGGGCGCAGCGTCGAGGACATGCGGCTGCGGCTGCTGCTGGACACCGTGCTGGACGCGGCCCAGGGGCTGCGCCGCGAGCTGGCCCTGCCGCCGGCCACCGCCCGCCCGGCGGACACCGTCGACGCGGTCGCGCCGGGCCGGATGACGCCGAAGGACATCGCGACCCGGGCGCTCTCCGAGACCGACCCGGCGCTGCTGGACCAGCTACTGGCCCTGCCCCAGGCGCATTTGGTGGTGGATGGCTACAACGTCACCAAAACCGGCTATCCGACCATGCCGTTGGAAAAGCAGCGATTGCGGCTGCTGGGCGGCCTCGCGGTGCTGGCCGCGCAGACCGGCGCGGAGATGACCTGCGTCTTCGACGGGGCGGAGCTGGCCGCGCCGGTGCTGCTGGCGCCGCCGCGCGGGGTGCGGGTGCTGTTCAGCAAACCGGGCGTGACGGCCGACGAGTTGATCCGCCAGCTGGTACGGGCCGAGCCGCCCGGCCGGCCGGTCGTGGTGGTCTCCACGGACCGGGAGGTGGCCGACGGCGTCGCCAAGGCGGGTGCCCGGCCGGTCGCATCGGCCCTGTTGCTCAAGCGACTTGCACGAACCTGACATTTCACACTCGGCTTGTGATCGGGCTGTGAAAAATCGCTTGCGATTCGTACCGGAGCGTCAAGTACCGCTTACGGCCCGTGTGATGTTGGTAAAAGTTGGGGCCTGTGGCGCAGATTTTTCCCGTGAGGATTTGAAGCGATCACAGCTCGGTTACTAAGGTCGGCCTCGAACCTTCATAAGGGTGATCATCCAACCGGGGTGGTCAGTGAAGGTACCGCCGAGTCCGCGGCGTTCGCGCGGAGCCGGGGTCTCACCCCCCCCACTTCCCGGTAGGCGGCTGGAGGAAGAAGGAGCTCGCCCCCGTGGCGTCCCACCGTCGACCCAAGCAGCCGAGCCGTACTCGCGTGACCGTGCTCACCGCCACCGCAGCGGCGGCCGTCGCCCTGTCGTCCCAGGCGGCACACGCCGACCCGGGCCAGTCGAAGCAGGACGTCAAGTCCGAGGTCGACAAGCTCTACAGCGACGCGGAAGCGGCCACCGAGAAGTACGACGGCGTCAAGGAGCAGCAGGACAAGCTCCAGAAAGAGGTCGATGACCTCCAGGACAAGGTCGCCCGCGGCCAGGGCGAGCTGAACCAGCTGCGCAAGGGCCTGGGCGCGGTCGCCTCGGGCCAGTACCGCAGCGGCAGCATCGACCCCTCGGTCCAGCTGTTCCTCTCCGGCGACCCGGACACGTTCCTCGAAAAGGCCGCCACCCTCGACCAGTTGAGCGGCAAGCAGGCCGACCAGCTGAAGACCATCGCGGACAAGCAGCGCCGGCTCGCCCAGGAGCGCGCCGAGGCCGCGAGCAAGATCAAGGACCTCTCCGAGACCCGCAAGGCGCTCGGTGACAAGAAGGACGAGATCAAGGGCAAGCTCGCCAAGGCGCAGGAGCTGCTCAACACGATGACCGCCAAGGAGCGGGCGGCCATGCAGGCCGCGAACGACCGGGCGAACCGCAGCAACGACCGGGTCGACCTGGGCAACGACGTGCCGGCCTCGCAGCGCGGTGCCGCCGCGCTGTCCGCGGCCCAGTCCAAGATAGGTTCGCCCTACGTCTGGGGGGCCACCGGCCCGTCCTCGTTCGACTGCTCGGGCCTGACGTCGTGGGCGTACGCGCAGGCCGGTGCGTCGATTCCGCGCACCTCGCAGGAACAGGCCAACGCCGGCACCCGGATCGGCTCCGAGAGCGCCCTCAAGCCCGGCGACCTGGTGCTCTTCTTCGGCGACCTGCACCACATCGGCCTCTACGCCGGCAACGGCATGGTGCTGCACGCCCCGAAGCCGGGTGCCGTGGTGCGCTACGAGTCGATCAACAACATGCCGTTCCAGTTCGGCGTGCGGGTCTGAAAAACCTCACAACCGTCGCAACCTGCCGCCCGATCGGGCGAATTGCGGCCTTCACGGCTGACCTTCCGCTCCGCCGGTGACCTGCGAAGTCACCGGCGGAGCGGCTTTTCGGGGGCGTAAAGCCCTCTTTGGTCGGTGCCCCGCGGCGCGGTTACTGTCTGCCCTCGCAGCTGCCGGATCACCGACCGTCCCGCCCGGACGGCAGGGGCTGCACACGGAAGGAGTGCGGCCCTCGTGGTGTCCCATCGCCGTACCTCGCAGCGCGGCCAGACCACCTTCGCGTCGGTCACCGTCCTGTCCGCCGCCCTGGCGACCGCGGCCGCCGCGCTGTCGGCGCACCCCGCCAGCGCCGACCCCGCCCAGCAGCCGTCCGCCGGCCGGGAGAGCGCCGCCGCCCAGGTGGGCAAGCTCTACGAGGAGGCGGAGCGGGCCACCGAGAAGTTCAACGCCGCCAACGCCCGGACCGGGGAACTGCGGGACGAGGTGGCGGCCCTCCAGGACCGCACCGCGCGCGCCCAGGAACGGGTCAACCGGATGCGTGACCGGCTCGGTGCGCTGGCCGCAGCCCAGTACCGGGCCGGCGGCATCGACCCCGCCGTGCGGCTGCTGCTCTCCGAACGGCCCGACAGCTACCTGGAGAAGGCGTCCGCGCTCGACCGGCTGAACGGCACCCGGGTCGGCGAGCTGCGCCAACTCCAGTCCGCGACACGGGCGTTGGAGCAGCAGCGCCGGGAGACCGCCGGGAAGCTGGTGCAGCTGGAGGCCGGCCGCGAGGAGGTCGCGCGCCAGAAGAAGGAGGTCCAGCGCAAGCTGGCCACCGCGCAGCGGCTGCTGAACGCCCTCCCACGGGACGCCAGGGCGGCCTACGACCGGGCCTCCCGGAGCGACGGCCGCGACGAGTTCATCCCGGACCTCACCGGGATCGTGCCGGGCTCCGGCCGGGCCGCGGCGGCGGTCTCCGCGGCCCGGGCCGCGATCGGCTCCCCGTACTCCTGGGGCAGCGCCGGCCCCTCGGCCTTCGACTGCTCCGGACTCACCCAATGGGCCTACGCCCAGGCCGGCGTCTCCCTGCCGCGCACCTCGCAGGCCCAGAGCGGTTCCGGACACCGGGTCCCGCTGTCCCAGGCGCAGCCCGGCGACCTCGTCATCTACCGCTCGGACGCCAGCCATGTCGGGATGTACGTGGGCAACGGGCAGGTCGTGCACGCGCCCTACCCCGGCGCCAAGGTCCGCTACGACCCGGTCGGCATGATGCCGGTCTCGTCCGTCACCCGGCCCTGAGGCCCGCGCCCAGCGTTTTTGCGCCGGCCGGGCCGCCCGTACGATCGGGCGCATGCCGGAGCAAAGGGCGCGACGCGCGCGGCCGTGGTCGGCCGCAACGGCGGCCGGGTGCGCCGCGGTGCTGGTCGCCCAGCTCGTCGGCTGCGCGCCCTCGACCCGGCCGACCGACGAGTACCCCGGTGCCCAGCAGATGCTGGACGCCCGGGCGGCGGCCGTCCGGCGGCACGACGCCGCGGCCTTCCTGGCCACCGTCGACCCCCGGGCCGCCGCGTTCCGCGGCCGGCAGCGGCAGGTCATCGGCAACCTCGCGGCGGTGCCGGTCGCCGACTGGCACTACGACCTGGTCTCCACCGGTGCCTTCACGCTCCCGGAGGGCGGCACCGACCGGCGGCTGGCCGCGCAGGTCCGGCTCAGCTACCGCCTCAGGGGCTTCGACACCGCCCCGGTCACCTCCCTCCAGTACCTGACCCTGACCGAGCGCTCCGGCCGCTGGCTGGTCTCCTCCGACACGGACGGCGCGGCGGACGGCCGCAGCGGCACCGGCCAGCTGTGGGAGCAGGGCCCGGTGCGGGTGGTGCGGGGCCGGTACAGCCTGGTCCTGGGCGGTACCGGCAACCCGGCGCGGCTGCGGGATCTGGCGGACCGGGTGGACGCGGCGGTGCCCGCGGTCTCCGCGGCCTGGAAGGGGAAGTGGGCGGGGAAGGTGGTGGTGGAGGCGCCGGACAGCCTCGCGCGGATGGCGCAGCTGATGGGCGGCGACGACCCGACCGCGTACACCGGGATCGCGGCCGTCACCACCGGCGAGGCGGGCGCCTCGCCGGCGGCCCCCGCGGACCGGGTGATCGTCAACCCGGACGCGTACGAGGAGCTCAACGACCTGGGCCGCACCGTCGTCCTCACCCACGAGACCACCCATGTCGCCACCCGCACGCTCACCTCGCCCGCCACCCCGCTGTGGCTCTCCGAGGGCTTCGCGGACTGGGTCGCCTATCGCGGTGTGCACCGCCGGCCGGCGGCGACCGCGCCCGAGCTCTCCCGGGCGGTGGCCGCCGGCCGGCCGCCCCGGCGGCTACCGACCGACGGCGACTTCGGCTTCCGGGCGGGCGCGGAGCGGCTGGCCACGGCGTACGAGGGCGGCTGGCTGGCCTGCCGGATGATCGCCGAGAAGTGGGGCGAGGCCCGGCTGATCGCCTTCTACCGGGACACCGGGCGCCGCGGGATCCATACGGCGGCGGGGGCCGTGAAGGCGCCGATGGAGGCGCGGACGGCCGGCCCCGCGGCCCCGGCGGCGTCCCCGTCGCCCGCGGTGGGCGGCGGCGACCGGCAGCCCGCCCGCACCGCGGCGGTGGACCGCGCGCTGCGGGATCAACTCGGCGTCGGGCTGGCCGAGTTCACCGCGATGTGGCGCGCGTATGTGCAGCGCCAGCTGAAGTGACCGCGGGGCGCGCGCCCGGTACCCCGGCGCGCACCGTGGCGTCGCGGCCGCCGTGGGTGGCGGCCCACAGCCGGCGGCAGGCGCTCAGCGACGCGGCCACCAGCAGGCCGTTGCGGAGCAGCAGCAGGGTGATGCCCTGGGTGGTGCTGCCCACCACCTCCGAGAAGCAGATCGGGAACTCCAGCAGGGTCACCCCGGTCGCCAGGAGGACGAGGGCCGCCGGCCACCCCTGCCGGCTGCCCCGTACGGTCCGGCACACCGCGGCCAGCCCGACCAGCCACAGCAGGTACTGCGGGCTGATCACCCTGCTGGTGGTGGTGAACAGCAGGGCGGCGGTGAACGCGGCGTCGGGGAGCACCGCGGCGGTCAGCTCCCGGGTGCGCAGCCGCCACAGCACCAGCCAGCCCCCGGCGGCGGCGGTCAGCGCCAGTGCCAGGGCGCTGACCAACGGGACGCCGGGGCCGAGGAATTCCACCGAGCCGTAGTTGAGCAGCACCTCGCCGCCCCAGCCGAAGTGCCGGGCGATGTGGAAGACCAGTGCGCCCAGCGACTCGATCTCCGTACCCCGGTCGCGCTGGAACGTGACGAACGCCAGCGCGCCCGGCGCCAGCGCCACGGCGCACAGCGTCAGCCCGGCGGCCCAGCCCGCCGCGTGGCCCCACAGGGCGCGCGCCCGGCGACCGCGCAGCGGCGCCCCGGCCAGCAGCAGCGCCGGCCAGACCTTCAGCAGCGTGCCGAAGGCGATCAGGGCGCCCGCGACCCGGGGCCGCCGGACCCCCGCGTACAGGGCGGCGACGGCCACCGCGGTGACCATCAGGTCGTAGCGGGCGTACGCGGTCGGGCCGAGCAGCGCGACGCCGACGGTCCACACCCAGGCGCCGGCGGTGCGGTGCCCGGCCCGGCGCCCGGCGCGCAGCAGCAGCGCCAGCACCGCGGCGTCGGCGGCCAGGACCAGTACGGCGAACGCGGTGGCGTAGGGGAGGAAGGGCAGCAGGCCGGGGGCGAGGACCGGCAGGGTGGCGGCCGGCGGGTACTGCCAGGTCACGTCGTCCAGGGGGAAGCTGCCGGACTTCAGGACCTCGGACCAGCCCTGGTAGATCATCGAGACGTCGGTGGTGACGTCCGGGCCGGGGAGCACCAGCACCCCCAGTACGCACAGCAGTAAGAAAGCCCGGGTCGCGGCCCATGCCGCCACCGGGAGGAGCCCCGCCGCGCGCGCCCTGCTTCCGGTGCTGCTCATCGTCTCCCCGTTGGTCGTCGGCCGCCCTGCCTGCATGATCATGATGACGTCGCCGACCGGTCGCGCGCATCGCGGACCGCCGGGTGGGCGTGCCGGGAGGGGGCCGGTCGGGTGTGCCGGGGCGCGCCGCTCGCGGCCGGCCGCCTACCCGGTACTGTCGGGCCCAACCGCCCGTACCGCCGGGAGCCGGACCGCCCGCCGGCGCTGCCCACCGACCCCGTCCGCCGAGAGACCGCCGTGCACAAGACCCTCATCGTCACCAACGACTTCCCGCCCCGGCCGGGCGGTATCCAGGCATTCCTGCACAGCATGGCGCTGCGGCTGGACCCCTCACAGGTCGTGGTCTACGCCTCGACCTGGAAGCGGAGCGAGGAGGGCCGCGCGGCCACCGCCGCCTTCGACGCCGAGCAGCCGTTCCCCGTGGTGCGGGACCGTACGACGATGCTGTTGCCGACGCCCCGGGTGACCCGGCGGGCGGTCTCCCTGCTGCGCGAACACGGCTGCTCCTCGGTGTGGTTCGGGGCCGCCGCCCCGCTGGGGCTGATGGCCCCGGCGCTCCGTTCGGCCGGCGCCCGCCGCATCGTGGCGACCACCCACGGCCACGAGGCGGGCTGGGCGCAGCTGCCCGCCGCCCGGCAGCTGCTGCGCCGGATCGGCGAGGGCACCGACACCCTCACCTACCTCGGCGAGTACACCCGCGCGCGGATCGCCGCCGCGCTCACCCCGGAAGCCGCCGCTCGGATGGTCCAACTCCCGCCCGGCGTCGACGAGAAGACCTTCCACCCGGGCTCGGGCGGCGACGCGGTGCGCGCCCGCCTCGGGCTCGCCGGCCGCCCGGTGGTGGTCTGCGTCTCCCGGCTCGTTCCGCGCAAGGGCCAGGACACCCTCATCGAGGCGATGCCGGCGATCGTCGCGGAGGTGCCGGACGCGGTGCTGCTGATCGTGGGCGGCGGCCCGTACGAGGAGCAACTGCACGCCCTGGCAATGGAGAAGGGCGTCGCCGACGCGGTCCGCTTCACCGGCGCGGTCCCCTGGGCGGAGCTGCCGGCCCACTACGGCGCGGGCGACGTCTTCGCGATGCCCTGCCGCACCCGCCGCGGCGGCCTCGACGTGGAGGGCCTGGGCATCGTCTACCTGGAGGCGTCCGCCACCGGGCTCCCGGTCGTCGCGGGCGACTCGGGCGGCGCTCCGGACGCGGTCCTGGACGGCGAGACCGGCTGGGTGGTCCCCGGCGGCTCCCCGGCGGCCACCGCCGAACGCCTCGTCACCCTCCTCAAGGACCCGGAGCTGCGCCGCGCCATGGGCGAGCGCGGCCGTGCCTGGGTGGAGGAGAAGTGGCGCTGGGACCTGCTGGCGGAGCGGCTGAAGGCGCTGCTGTAGGCACTGCCGTAGGAAGTGCTGCGGGTGCCCTGTGGGGAGCGGCGGATACGGCAACCCCGGGGGCGCACACAGGAATCCGCCGCCGCGGCGAGCAGCCACGACGGCGGATTCCGGAGGTTCTGGGCACTCGGCGACCCCGACGGGGGACCGGCCTACCCCCGGTAGATCGCCTCGATCTCCTCGGCGAAGTCCTTGGCCACCACGTTCCGCTTCAGCTTCAGCGACGGGGTGACATGGCCCGACTCCTCGGTGAACTGGTTCGGCAGGATACGGAACTTGCGGACCGACTCGGCCTTGGAGACCGCCGCGTTGCCGTCGTCGACCGCGCGCTGGACGGTGGCCAGCAGCTCCGGGTCGCCGGCGATGTCGGCGGGCTTCACGTCGGCCGGGTGGCCGTGCTCCTCGGCCCAGCGGGGGAGGAACTCCTCGTCGAGGGTGATCAGGGCGCCGATGAAGGGGCGGCCGTCGCCGACGACCATGCACTCGGCGATCAGGGCGTGGGCGCGGATGCGGTCCTCGATGACGGCGGGGGCGACGTTCTTGCCGCCCGCGGTGACCAGTATTTCCTTCTTGCGGCCGGTGATGGCGAGGTAGCCGTCCTCGTCGAGGGTGCCGATGTCGCCGGTGTGGAACCAGCCGTCGGACAGCGCCTCCTGGGTGGCCGTCGGGTTGTTCCAGTACTCGCTGAAGAGGTGCTCGCCGTGCAGCAGCACCTCGCCGTCGTCGGCGATCCGGACGACGGAGCCGGGCAGCGGCTGGCCGACCGTGCCGATCTTCTGCCGGTCCCAGGGGTTGAAGGCGGTGGCCGCACAGGACTCCGTGAGGCCGTAGCCCTCCAGGACGGTGAAGCCGATGCCGCGGTAGAAGTGGCCCAGCCGCTCGCCGAGCGGGGCACCGCCGGAGATGGCGTGGCCGGCCCGGCCGCCGAGGACGGCCCGCAGCTTGCCGTAGACCAGCCGGTCGAAGACCTTGTACGTGAACTTCAGCCCGAAGGACGGCCCGGCGGGGGTGTCCAGCGCGCGGCTGTAGGCGATCGCGGTCTCCGCCGCCTTGTCGAAGATCTTGCCCTTGCCCTCGGCCTGGGCCTTGGCGCGCGCCGAGTTGTAGACCTTCTCGAAGACCCGGGGGACGCCCAGGATCATCGTCGGCCGGAAGGAGGCGAGGTCGTCGGTGAGGTTCTTGATGTCCGGCGCGTGGCCCAGCTTGATGGGCGCCATGACCGAGGCGACCTGGACCAGCCGGCCGAAGACGTGCGCGATGGGGAGGAAGAGCAGGACCGAGGAGTCGCCGGTGCGGAAGAGCGGGCGCAGCCGCTCGACGATGTTGCCGCACTCCGCGAAGAAGCTGCGGTGGCTGAGCACGCAGCCCTTGGGCCGGCCGGTGGTGCCGGAGGTGTAGACGATCGTGGCGGGCGAGTCCGCGTCGGCCAGCGCGCTGCGGGCGTCGACCTCGTTGTCGGAGATGCCGTCGCCGGCGGCCCGCAGCCGGGCAATCGCGTCCCGTTCGATCTGCCAGACGTTCGCCAGGTCGGGCAGCCGGTCGCGGACCGACTCGACGGTGGCCTCATGGGTGGGCGTCTCCACCAGGCAGGCCACCGCGCCCGAGTCGCCGAGGATCCACTGGATCTGCTCGGCGGAACTGGTCTCGTACACGGGGACGGTGATGGCGCCGGCGCTCCAGATGGCGAAGTCCAGCAGCGTCCACTCGTAGCGGGTGCGCGACATCAGGCCGACCCGGTCGCCGGGCTGGATGCCGGCGGCCATCAGGCCCTTGGCGGCGGCGCGGACCTCGGCGAGGAAGGCGACGGCGGTGACGTCCTGCCACGTGCCGTTCACCTTCCGTCCCAGGACCGCAACATCCGGGTGCTGCGCGGCATTTCTGCGGATAAGGTCCGTCAGGTTGCCGTCCGCGGGGACCTCGTACAGGGCCGGAAGGCTGAACTCGCGCAAGACTGCTGCTCCTCGAAAGCGCCGGCGCCACGACGCTGTGTGCGCACCGGCTTGCGGTCCATGATCATGCGGGGGTATTGGACTGCCCGGACGTTACCCACCGGTATTGCTTTTGGGATAGGGGGTCGCGGCCAGATGTTCGATGCGTCACATGCTGGGGACACGTCATAAGACTGCACCGCGCAGACTAGACCAGGCCAACGGTGACCCGAAAGTAACCGCGGGGCACCGGACCGGCCTCCCGCCTCCGGGCGGAGGGATCTAGGGTGACGCCATGCGCGTGCATGTGGTCAGTGACGTCCATGGCAACAGCCGGGACCTCGCCGCGGCGGGGAACGGGGCCGACGCCCTGGTGTGCCTCGGCGACCTGGTCCTCTTCCTCGACTACGCCGACCACTCGCGCGGCATCTTCCCCGACCTCTTCGGGGTCACCAACGCCGACACCCTGGTCGAGCTGCGCACCGCCCGCCGCTTCGACGAGGCCCGCGAGCTGGGGCGCCGGCTGTGGGGCGAGCTGGACCGGACGGGCGCGAGCCGCGAGGCGGTCATCGAGGGCGCGGTCCGACGGCAGTACGCCGACCTCTTCGCCGCGTTCCCCACCCCCACGTACGCCACCTACGGCAACGTCGACATGCCGCGCCTGTGGCCCGAATACGCCGGGCCCGGCACCACCGTCCTCGACGGCCAGCGGGTGGAGATCGGCGGCCGGGTCTTCGGCTTCGTCGGCGGCGGCCTGAGCACCCCGATGCGGACCCCGTACGAGATCAGCGACGAGGAGTACGCCGCCAAGGTCGAGGCGGTCGGCGAGGTGGACGTGCTCTGCACCCACATCCCGCCGGACGTCCCCGAGCTCTGCTACGACACCGTCGCCCGCCGCTTCGAACGCGGCAGCGCGGCCCTGCTGGACGCCATCCGCACCACCAGGCCGCGCTACTCCCTGTTCGGGCACGTTCACCAACCGCTCGCCCGCAGGGCCCGGATCGGCAGTACGGAATGCGTCAATGTCGGGCACTTCAATGCGACCGGGACGCCCTATGTACTGGAGTGGTGAGGCCGGTGGCGGCGGCCGTCCGGCCCGTCGTTCCGGGCCTGCTGGTGTCGGTGCGGGTTCCGCCGCGCGGTAGCCTTCAGCAGCACAGACACCGCGTTTCAGCGGTCCGGGGACCGGCATGAATCGGCATGGAGGAGTCACGGCGATGGCCGAACACACCAGCTCGAACATCACGATCGAGGCGGCACCGGCCGAGGTGATGGGAGTGATCGCCGACTTCGACCGCTATCCGGAGTGGACCGGAGAGGTCAAGGAAGCCGAGGTGCTCGCCAAGGACGACCGGGGCCGCGCGGAGAAGGTGCGCCTGGTGCTGGACGCCGGCGCCATCAAGGACGACCACACCCTCGCCTACACCTGGACCGGCGAGAACGAGGTCAGCTGGTCGCTGGTCAAGTCGCAGATGCTGCGCGTCCTGGACGGCTCGTACCGCCTCGCCGCACTGGAGGGCGGCACCCGCACCGAGGTCACCTACCAGCTCACCGTCGACGTCAAGATCCCGATGCTCGGGATGATCAAGCGGAAGGCCGAGAAGGTCATCATCGACCGGGCGCTGGCCGGGCTGAAGAAGCGCGTCGAGAGCGGCCCCGCGGCCCCGCAGGCGTCCGGCGACGAGGCCGAGAAGAACTGAGCGTGCGGACCGTCCTCGTCACCGGCGCCGGCGGCGCGGGCCGCACCACGCTCGCCGCCGCGACCGCCCTGGCCGGTGCCCGGCAGGGCGCGCGGACGCTGCTGCTCACGACCCAGGGCAGTGCTCCGGAGGTGGTGCTGGGCGCCCGCCCCGGTGTGGACGCGCCCGCCCCGATAGCCGCCGCCCCCGGTCTGCACGCCCGCCGGATCGACCCCGCCGACCGCTTCCGCCAGGAGTTCCTCTCCTTCCAGGAGCGCGCCGGCGCGGCCCTCAACCTGCTCGGCGCGGCCCCCCTGGACGAGGACGAACTCACCGAACTCCCGGGCTCCGAAGCCTTCGCGCTGCTGCACGCGCTGCGCACCGCCCACGCCTCGGGCGACTGGGAGCTGCTGGTCGTCGACGCGCCGCCGGCCGCTGAAACGATCCGGCTGCTCGCCCTGCCCGCCCAGGTCCGCCGCTACCTCCGCCGCCTGCTGCCGCCCGAGCGCCAGGCGGCCCGCGCGCTGCGCCCGGTGCTCGCCCAGCTCGCCGGCGTCCCCATGCCGGCCCAGAAGCTGTACGAGGCCGCCGAGCGCTGGGAGAGCGAACTCGCCGCCGTCCAGCGGGTGGTGGACGCCCCCGGCACCTCCGTACGCCTGGTCACCGAGGCCGGCCCGGTCGCCGCCGCCACCCTGCGCACCCTGCGCGCCGGACTCGCGCTGCACGGCCGCCGCACCGACGGCGTGCTGGTCAACCGGCTGCTGCCCACCGGCTCCGCGGACCCCTTCCTGGCCGGTCTCTCCGGCAGCCAGCAGACCGCCCTCAAGGCGCTGCGCGACGAGTTCCCCGACGTCCCCGTGCACGAGGTGCGGCACCTGGGCCGCGACCCGCAGGGCATCGACGAACTCGGCGGGCTGCTCGACGGGCCGGCCGCAGCCGACCTCCCCGCCGACCACCCCGACCCCTGGACCGTCGAGGACCGGCTGGCCGCCGACGGCATCCTGGTGTGGCGGGTGCCGCTGCCCGGCGCCCGCCGGGAGGGCCTGGGCCTGGTGCGCCGCGGCGACGAGATCGTCGTCAGCGTCGGCCGCTTCCGGCGGATCCGCACGCTCCCCTCCGCCCTGCGCCGCTGCACCGTCTCCGGTGCCGGACTGCGCGACGGCGTCCTGGAGATCCGCTTCACCCCGGATCCGGACCTGTGGCCGCAGAGCGGCACAAGCGACTGAACCGCCCACCTCCCTTCGGGTACCGTCGGAGGTGTACCCGCCGTGCACAGCCCGTCCCGCAGTGCCGCGCGGCAGCGCTTCCCGGCCGTACCGGCTGTACCGCCTCGCAGCACCGCCCCGTCGCAGGAGTCCACGGAGTTCGTCATGAGTGATGCCACCGAGCGCCCCGCCGACCGCAGGGCCGAGCCCGACGCCGACGCCTGGTCGGCGGCCTGCGCCGAGGACCTCGCGGCGGAGCAGGCCCGCCGCCGGGACACCTACGGCCCCCAACCGGGGAGCGCCGCCGAGGAACTGCGCAAGCTCGCGGAGGCGGTGACCGAGAAGCTCGCCGGGATCCAGCTGCCCGGCGCGCTCGGCGGGATGGCCGCGCAGAGCGCCGTCAACCAGCTGTTCCGGCAGGCCAAGGCCGCCGTGGAGCCGGTCATCGAGCGCAACCCCGACGTCTTCGACCACCTCGCGGCGGCCGGCTCCGAGCTGCTCGCCGCCTACCGCTCGGCGGTGGAGAGCAGCGAGCGCCGCTGGACCCGCGGCGCGGACACCGGCGAGCAGACCGAGGGCCCGGCCGCCGGCCGGGACGACGATCCGCGCGACGACGGCCCGTCGGGCACCGAGCGGATCGATCTCGACTGACTCCGGCTCCGGTACGGTGGGTCCCGGCGGGGTTCGAGCGAAAAACTGAGGGACACATGGGACTCACCATCGGCGTCGACATCGGCGGCACGAAGATCGCGGCCGGCGTGGTCGACGAAGAGGGTTCGATCCTTGAGACGTGCAAGGTACCGACCCCGCAAGCCACCGATGAGCTGACCGAGGCCATCGCGGACGCCGTCCGCACGGTCGGAGCCGGTCATCATGTCGAGGCCGTCGGCATCGGCGCCGCCGGCTACGTCGACGAGAAGCGCGCCACGGTCCTGTTCGCGCCGAACATCGACTGGCGCCACGAACCGCTCAAGGACAAGGTCGAGCAGCGCGTCGGCCTCCCCGTCGTCGTCGAGAACGACGCCAACGCCGCGGCCTGGGGCGAGTACCGGTTCGGCGCCGGCCAGGGCCACAGCGACGTCATCTGCATCACGCTCGGCACCGGCCTGGGCGGCGGCATCATCATCGGCAACAAGCTCCGCCGCGGCCGGTTCGGCGTCGCCGCCGAGTTCGGCCACATCCGGGTCGTCCCCGACGGCCTGCTCTGCGGCTGCGGCAGCCAGGGCTGCTGGGAGCAGTACGCCTCCGGCCGCGCCCTGCTGCGGTACGCCCGCCAGCGCGCCTTCGCCACCCCGGAGAACGCCACCGTCCTGCTCGCGCTGGGCGACGGCACCCCCGAGGGCATCGAGGGCCGGCACATCAGCCAGGCCGCCCGCCAGGGCGACCCGGTCGCCATCGACTCGTTCCGCGAACTGGCCCGCTGGGCCGGCGCCGGCCTGGCCGACCTGGCCTCGCTGTTCGACCCGTCCGCGTTCATCGTCGGCGGCGGCGTCTCGGACGAGGGCGAGCTGGTCCTCGAACCGATCCGCAAGTCCTTCCGCCGCTGGCTGGTCGGCAACCAGTACCGGCCCCACGCCCAGGTGCTCGCCGCGCAGCTCGGCGGCAAGGCCGGACTGGTCGGCGCGGCGGACCTGGCCCGCCAGGGCTGACACGGGTGGTGGCCGAGCGCTCCGGACGTCCGGGGGCCGGTACGGGAGTTCCGGCCCCCGGCGGCTCACATCCCGGGCCCGGCGCGGGACTTCCGGAGTCGGGCACGGGACTTCCGGAGTCCGGCACCGCGGAGGACGGCTCCGCGGTCGTCCGGGTGCTCAGCTACAACATCCGCTCCCTGCGCGACGATCGGGCGGCGCTGGCCCGGGTCATCCGGGCCTGCGCCCCCGATCTCGTCCTCGTCCAGGAGGCCCCGCGCTTCTTCCGCTGGCGCACGGCCGCCGATCGGCTGGCCCGCGCGAGCGGCCTGGTGTACGTCACCGGCGGTGCGACGACCGCCGGCCCGATGATCCTCGCCACCCTCCGCGGCCGGGTGGAGCGCACCGAGGACGTCCTGCTGCCCCGCACTCCCGGACTCCATCAGCGCGGTTTCGCCACCGCGGTGCTCCGCTTCGGCCGCGCCCGGCTCGGCGTCCTCAGCTGCCACCTCAGCCTCGACGCCCGGGAGCGCTACGGCCAGGCCGGGCTGCTGCTGGACCGGCTGGCCGCGCTGGACGTGCCGTACGCGGTGGCCGGCGGCGACCTCAACGACCGCCCGGACGGCCGGAGTTTCCGCCGGGTGGCGGGCGTGCTGCGGGACGGCTGGGCCGCCCAGCCGTGGGGCGGCGAGTTCACCTCCACACCCCGCGAGCCGCGGCAGCGGATCGACGCGGTGTTCGCCACGGACGGGGTGCGGTTCCTCGGGTGCGGGGTGCCGCGGGGGCTGCCCGGGGTGCACGAGGCCGACCTCGTCCGTGCCTCGGACCATCTGCCGGTCCTGGCCGCCGTGCGGGTGCCCGCGGGCGGTCATGCCCTGCCCGACCCCGGCCCACCGGACCGGCCCTGAGGGAGCCCGGCCGCCGGACGGACCGCGGGCCGGGGGCGGTTCAGACCACCGCCCCGCCGCCCGGGAGGTCGTCGTCCTCCTCGCGGTCGTTCTTCATGCGGGCGACGAGCGTGGCGAAGCCGCCCAGGAAGCCGCCGATGCCGAGGACGGTGATCCACCACGTCACCGGCTGCTGCAGGAGCATCATCACGACCAGCAGGAGCGGGCCGCCGAGGACCGCGATCCAGGCGAACTTGGTGGTGACGTCGGGGCTCGGCAGCGGGGGCGGCTCGGGCGGGGTGAAGTGGCCCTCGTCGGTCGCGTCGAAGTCGTCGTCGGAGGGTTCGGCCGCGGACCAGTCGCGCGGCCCCACGCCGGGTGCGAAGACCACGAAGCTGCCGGGCCGGGAAGGGGGACCGGGGCTGCCGGGCGAGCCGGGGGAGTCGGCGGCGCCGTCGTCGGACGGGGCGTCGGGCTGCCGGCCGGCGTCCGCGTCCGGGTCCCGGCCGACGTCCGGGTCCCGGCCGGCGTCCGGGTCCGCGTTACGGCCGGCGTCCGCGTCCCGGCCGGCCGTGTCCGGTGCCCGTCCGCCGTCGCGCCCGCCGTCCAGGTCCGGGAACTCCGGCTGCTCCCCGTAGCCCGCGACGATCTCGGCCCAGGCAGCCTCTTCGTCCAGCGGGTCCCGGGGGTCGCGGGGGCTACGCTCCGCCACTGGCCGCCGTCCCCTCCTGGACCGCGGCCGGCCCCGCCTCCGGGGCGAGCCGGGTGATGAAGGCGTGGCTGTCCCGGAAGATCCGCTCCGCGTCGTGGTCGAGCGTGGCGACGTGGTAGCTGCGCTCCAGGAGGGTGTGCCGGACGTCTGTGGAGGACACCCGGCTCAGGATGCGGTCCGAGTCGACGGGCGGGACGACGTGGTCCTGCGGGCTGGTCATCACCAGCAACGGCTGGGTGACGCGCGGGAGTTCGGAGTCGACCAGCTGGAAGAACCGGCGCAGCGAGTGCGCGGCGTGCAGCGGCACCCGGTCGTAGCCGACCTCCTCGGCACCGGGCTTGGCGATGTCGCTGGCGATCCCCTTGGTCGACCGCACGACATGGCGCAGCACCGGCAGCAGCGGCGCCGCCGTGTCGTGCACCTTGTTGCCCGGATTGACCACCGCCACACCGCTGACGGCGTCGCCGTGCTTGGCGGCCAGCCGCAGCGCCAGCGCGCCGCCCATGGACAGACCGCAGACGAAGACCCTGCTGCACCGCTCGGTCAGCGCCCGCAGCTCCCGGTCCACCTCGGCGTACCAGTCCTGCCAGGTGGTCAGCTGCATGTCCTGCCACCGCGTGCCGTGGCCGGGCAGCAGCGGGACGGTGACGCTCAGTCCCTGGTCGGCAAGGTATTCCGCCCAGGGGCGCACGGACTGGGGGGAACCGGTGAAGCCGTGACATACGAGGACGCCGACCTCTCCGCCGTCACGGCGGAACGGCTCGGCTCCGGGAAGGAGCGGCACCGGGGAACTCCGATCGATAAGGGGCTGGCGGGTTACCTCAGCGTACGCGGAGTGACCGCGACGGGGTAGGCCCTGCGCGGCCGCTGGGGCAGGTCGGGGGACCGGTGGGCGGTGCTTGCGGGACGCCCGCGCGGTCGCCGGCGGGCCGGGACGTCCCCTCGTAGCCCGGTCGCGGCGAGCGGTGCCCCACGAGGGGGTTAAGGTCTTTGCGTCACACACAGGAGGCAGTCGGTTGATCTACGGCGCAATGAAGTTTTCCATCGGCGGGCCGCTGAGGCTTGCGTTCCGTCCGTGGGTGGAAGGCATCGAGAACGTTCCCGCCGAGGGTCCGGCGATCCTCGCGAGCAACCACCTGTCCTTCTCGGACTCCTTCTTCCTGCCCGCGGTGCTGGACCGCAAGGTCACCTTCATCGCGAAGGCCGAGTACTTCACCTCCCCGGGGGTGAAGGGCAAGCTGACGGCCGCGTTCTTCAAGGGCGTGGGCCAGCTCCCGGTCGACCGCTCGGGCGCCCGCGGCGCGGGCGAGGCGGCGATCAAGAGCGGCATCGAGGTGCTGGAGCGCGGTGAGCTCTTCGGCATCTACCCGGAGGGCACCCGCTCCCCGGACGGCCGCCTCTACCGCGGCAAGCCGGGCGGCCTGGCACGGGTGGCGCTGGCCACCGGGGCGCCGGTCATCCCCGTGGCGATGATCGACACCGAGAAGGTGCAGCCGCCCGGCAAGATCCTGCCCAAGATGGTCCGGCCGGGCATCCGCATCGGCAAGCCGCTGGACTTCAGCCGCTACCAGGGCATGGAGAACGACCGCTTCATCCTGCGCTCGGTCACCGACGAGGTGATGTACGAGATCATGAAGCTGTCCGGCCAGGAGTACGTCGACATCTACGCGACGGCGGCCAAGCGGCAGATCGCCGAGGCGGCCAAGGCCGCGGAGGCGAAGAAGAAGGCCGATGCGGAGCGGGCCGCGCAGGCCGGCGCCGAATAGCCAGGACAGACGGGACCGACGGGCGGAGCCGAGGCCGGGGGCAGCGTGGCCCCCGGCGAGGGGTGGGGGCCGGAATGACGGATGCCGACATACGGACGGTCGACGGCGGCGTGGCCGGCGCGGCGGCCGGTGGCCGGGAAGCCAGGGGCACAAGGCCCCCGAAGGTGCTGCGGATGTCCGTCGAACTCCCGCTGTGGCGGGCGATCACCGGCTACCGCATCCTGACCCTCGGCTACGCCCTGTGCCTGTTCGCGCTGTCGTACGGCAAGTACGCCCACCCGCTGGGTGCCGCCGCCTACATGGGCGCGATCACCCTGTGGACGGCGCTGACCTGGCGCCGTACGACCTCCCCGGAGCGCTGCAGCCGGCGCTTCCTGGTCGCCGACCTCTGCTTCGCGGTCGGCGGCATCCTGCTGACCTCGGTGGTCGACACCCACGCCCGCATCATGGGCGGCGCGGCGACGCTGCCCTCCATATGGACGGCGGGCGCGGTGCTGGGCTTCGCGATCAGGGGCGGCTGGCGGTGGGCCGCGGTGGCCTCCAGCATCGTCGCGGTGGCCAACCTCGTCGAGCGCGAGCAGCTGGCCCGGGACACCGTCCACAACGTGGTGCTGGTGTGGGTGGCCAGCGTCGCCATCGGCTATGTCGTCGAGGTGGCCCGCGCCAGTGAGCGCACCCTCGCCCGCGCGCTCCAGATCGACGCCGCCACCCGCGAGCGGGAGCGGCTGGCCCGTGACATCCACGACAGCGTGCTCCAGGTGCTGGCCATGGTGCAGCGGCGCGGCGCCGCGATCGGCGGCGAGGCGGCCGAGTTGGGGCGGATGGCCGGCGAGCAGGAGGTGGCGCTGCGCACCCTGGTCTCCGGCGGGCTGGTGCCGGCACAGCGCGCGGTCCCGCAGACCGGTGCGGCCACCGCGGACGCGGCCGGCGCACTGCGTACCGCGCCGCCGACGGCGCCTGTCGCCGGCGGCCCCTGCGACCTCCAGGTGCTGCTCGCCCCGTACGCCGGTGCCGGGGTGACGCTCTCCGGGCCCGGCACGGCGGTCGAGCTGCCGGCCGCCGCGGCGACGGAGCTGGCCGCCGCTGTCGGTGCCGCCCTGGACAATGTACGGGTGCACGTGGGGGCCGATGCCCGCGCGTGGATCCTGGTGGAGGACGAACCGGACGCGGTGATCGTGACGGTCCGCGACGACGGACCCGGCATTCCCGAGGGGCGGCTCGCGGACGCCGAGCGCGAGGGCCGCCTCGGGGTGGCGCTGTCGATCCGCGGCCGGCTGCGGGACCTCGGCGGCAGCGCGGAGTGGGTCTCGGTCCCCGGCCAGGGCACGGAAGTGGAGCTGAAGGTTCCCAAGGGCGCCGCGCCCGGGGGAGAACGACGGGGGAAGTCATGAGCGAGCGCAGCGTGGGGGTCCGCCCGGCCGAAGGCTGGGGGAGAGTCATCAGGGGGTGCGCGCCTCGGGAATGCGGGGGCGGGCGAAGCGAGGTCTCGGCATGAGTGTGAGCGAAGAGACGGCCCTGCGGGTCATGGTGGTCGACGACCATCCGATGTGGCGGGACGCGGTCGCCCGGGATCTGGCGCAGGCCGGGTGCGACGTGGTGGCGACGGCCGGTGACGGTCTCCAGGCGGTGCGCCGGGCCCAGGCGGTGGCGCCCGATGTGCTGGTCCTGGACCTGAACCTGCCGGGGCTGCCCGGCGTCCAGGTGTGCAAGCAACTGGTCGGCGCCGACCCGTCGCTGCGGGTGCTGGTGCTCTCCGCGAGCGGTGAGCACGCCGATGTCCTGGAGGCGGTGAAGTCCGGCGCGACCGGCTATCTGCTGAAGTCGGCGAGCACGGAGGAACTGCTGGACGCGGTGCGGCACACCGCCGCCGGCGACCCGGTGTTCACGCCGGGGCTGGCCGGCCTGGTGCTCGGCGAGTACCGCCGGCTGGCCACCGAGCCGGTCCCGGCGACCGCCGACGAGCCGGGCGCCCCGCAGTTGACGGACCGTGAGACCGAGGTGCTGCGCCTGGTCGCCAAGGGCCTCTCGTACAAGCAGATCGCCGAGCGGCTGGTGATCTCGCACCGCACGGTGCAGAACCACGTCCAGAACACCCTCGGCAAGCTCCAGTTGCACAACCGCGTGGAGCTGGTGCGGTACGCGATAGAGCGCGGCCTCGACGGGGTGTGAGGCGGCCGTCCCGGGCGCCCGGCGGTGACCGCTTCCGCTCGTACGGGTGAACGCCTCGCGTCAACTCCCTTGAGAACAAGCGGAATCCGCGACTCACCCATCCCGGAGTGACCCAGCTCACCATTAGCGTGACGAGGGTTGGCTCATTGACGGCCGTGCGCGGCCATGGACGGGACGTAGGTGAAGCGATGCGGGTCGGAGTACTGACCGGTGGCGGCGACTGCCCGGGTCTGAACGCAGTGATCAGGGGCATCGTCCGCAAGGGCACCCAGGAGTACGGGTATGACTTCGTCGGCTTCCGGGACGGCTGGCGCGGACCGCTGGAGGGCAACACGCTCCCGCTGGACATCCCGGCGGTGCGCGGCATCCTGCCCCGGGGCGGCACGATCCTCGGCTCGTCGCGGACCAACCCCTTCAAGCAGGAGGACGGTGTCCGCCGGATCAAGGAGACGCTGGCCAAGCAGGAGGCCGAGGCGCTGATCGCGATCGGTGGCGAGGACACCCTCGGCGTCGCCGCCCGGCTCTACGAGGAGCACGGCATCCCCTGCGTCGGCGTGCCCAAGACCATCGACAACGACCTCTCGGCCACGGACTACACCTTCGGCTTCGACACCGCCGTCGGCGTCGCCACCGAGGCCATCGACCGGCTGCACACCACCGCCGAGTCCCATATGCGGGTCCTGGTCGTCGAGGTGATGGGCCGGCACGCCGGCTGGATCGCCCTGCACTCCGGCCTGGCCGGCGGTGCCAACGTCATCCTCATCCCGGAGCAGCGCTTCGACGTCGGCCAGGTCTGCGCCTGGATCGACTCCCGCTTCAAGGCCAGTTACGCCCCGATCGTGGTGGTCGCCGAGGGCGCGATGCCCAAGGACGGCGACATGGTCCTCAAGGACGGCAGCACCGACTCCTTCGGGCACGTCCGGCTGTCCGGTGTGGGGGAGTGGCTGGCCAAGGAGATCGAGGTGCGCACCGGCAAGGAGGCGCGGACCACCGTCCTCGGGCACACCCAGCGCGGCGGCACCCCGAGCGCCTTCGACCGCTGGCTGGCCACCCGCTTCGGGCTGCACGCCATCGACGCGGTGCGGGACGCCGACTACGGCAAGATGGTCGCGCTGCGCGGCACCGACATCGTCCGGGTGCCGATCTCGGACGCCACCGCCAGGCTGAAGACGGTCGACCCGGCGCTGTACGCCGAGGTCGGGGTTTTCTTCGGCTGAGAGCCGGGCCGTTCTCCCCCCGGGCGGCACCGTCGGGCGAGGGGCCGTATATTCGCCATACGCGACATATTCGCCATGCGCGACATATCCGGCCCATTGCTTCTACGGGGCTCTGGCTTCCGCACACCACGCACCGGCGGGAGGGAACGTGGAGATCGTCGCATTCGGCGTGCAGGCGGACGAGCGGCCACTGCTGGAGAAGGCGTTCGACGGCCACCACCAGGTCCGCTGCCTGGACGTCTTCCTCAACCGCGACACCGCCCCCATCGCCCACGGATACGAGGTCGTCAGCACCAACGTCAACGCCGATCTGAGCGCCGAGGTGCTGCAGACCCTCGCGGCCGGCGGCACGAAGATGGTCGCCCAGCGCTCCACGGGCTTCAACAACATCGATCTGGAGGCTGCGGCCGATCTGGGCCTGACCATCGGCCGGGTCTCCTCGTATTCGCCCTACGCGGTCGCCGAATTCGCCTGGGCACTGGCGCTGGCAGTGAACCGGCGGCTCGTACGGGCTGCCAACCGCACCCGGAACTTCGACTTCCGGCTGGACGGCCTGATGGGGCGCGATCTGCGCGGCCGTACCGCGGGCGTGGCCGGCACCGGCAGGATCGGCGAGGCGTTCACCCGGATCGCGCACGGCTTCGGGATGAACCTGCTCGGCTGGGACCTCGTCGAGAACCCGGAGTGCGTGGCGCTCGGCATGCGCTACGTCCCCCGGGAGCGGCTGTTCGCCGAGGCGGACCTGATCACCCTGCACGTCCCGCTGGTCGGCGACACCCGGCACCTCGTCGACGCGGCGGCGCTGGCCGCCATGAAAGACGACGCGATCCTGATCAACTCCAGCCGGGGCGGGCTGGTCGACACCGCGGCCCTGGTCGAGACGCTGAAGGCCGGCCGGCTCACCGGCGTCGGCCTGGACGTCTACGAGGAGGAGGCCGGGCTCTTCTTCTTCGACAAGTCCCTGGACGTCATCAACGACGACACCCTCGCCCGCCTGATGACCTTCGCGAACGTGCTGGTCACCTCGCACCAGGCGTACTTCACCGAAGAGGCGGTCGGCCAGATCATCGAGACCACGGTGGCCAACGTCGAGGACCATCTGGCCGGCCGCACCAGCGAGCACATGCTGGTCACACGAGGACAGCTGCCAGCAGCTGCGCGGTGACCGAGGCGCCGTCCAGGGTCAGCACCGACTCGGGGTGGAACTGCACCCCGGCGAAGCCCGGACCGCGCAGCGCGTGCACCTCACCGGTCGCCTCGTCCCGGCTCAACTCGACGCGGTGCATGGCGAGTTCGGCCGCGGTACGGTCGTCGCAGCGGGCCGTGAAGGTGTTGTAGAAGCCCACCGTCTCCGGCCGCCCGAAGAAGTCGATCCGCTCCTGCGCGCCCTGGAACGGGACTTCCTTGCGGACGATCTCCAACCCCAGCTCGGCGGCGATGAGTTCGTGGCCGAGGCAGACACCGAGGAGACCCTGGCGGTGTCCGGCGAGCAACTCGGCGGTCAGCGCGCGCAGGAAGCGCATCTTGGGGTCGGCGGCGTCGGACGGGTCGCCCGGCCCCGGGCCCAGCACGACCGGGCCCTGGTGGGCGAGGGCCGCCTCGCGCAGCCCCGGCTCGTCGTAGCGGCGCACCGTCACCGTCAGCCCCGAGGTGCGCAGCAGGTGCGCCAGCATCGCGGTGAAGGTGTCCTCGGCGTCGACGACCAGGGCATGGCCGCGCAGCTCGGCGGTCGGCGCGGCGGGCCGCATCCGGAGCCAGAAGGGCGCCAGCCCGGCACGCCGGGCGTCCAGCGCGGCCCGCACCCGCGGGTCGTCGGCCAGCCGCGGCGGCCGGCCCCCGTCCGCCGGGCGTGCCGGCGCCTGCCGCACCCCCAGCGCGGTGAGCACGCCCGCCGCCTTCGCATGCGTCTCGGCGACCTCCCCGTGCGGGTCCGAGGCGCGCACCAGGGTGGCGCCGACCGGCACCCGCAGCCGGCCTCCCCCGGTGATGTCGGCGGTCCGGATCAGGATCGGCGAGTCCAGCGTCCGGCTCCCCGCGCCACCGTCCCCCGGGGCGCGCCCGATGAGCGCCAGCGCGCCCGCGTAGTAGCCGCGGCCGTGCCCGTCGGGGCCCACCGGCTCGTGCCGCTCGATGACCCGGCAGGCGTTCTGCACCGGCGAACCGGTGACCGTCGCCGCGAACATCGTCTCCTTGAGGACCTCCCGTACGTCCAGGGTGGAGCGCCCGCGCAGCTCGTACTCGGTGTGCGCGAGATGCGCCATCTCCTTGAGCCGGGGCCCGACCACCACCCCGCCCCGGTCGCCGACGGTGCACATCATCTTCAGTTCCTCGTCCACCACCATCGACAGCTCCTCGGCCTCCTTGCGGTCGCCGAGGAACGCCAGCAGGCCCTCCGGGGTCGGCCCCTGCGCCGGGTAGCGGTAGGTCCCGCTGATCGGGTTCATCACGACCGTCGAGCCGGTCATCCGTACGTGCACCTCGGGGCTGGCGCCGACCAGTGTGCGCACCCCCGGCCGGTGCACCACGAACGTCCAGTACGCCCCGCGCTCGCCGGCCAGCAGCCGCCGGAACAGCGCCAGCGCGTCCGCCGCCGAGAAGTCCGGGATCTCGCCCTCGAACGTGCGGCGGATGACGAAGTTCGCGCCCTCGCCGGTGCCGATCTCGTCGCGCACCACCCGCTCGACGATCTCCGCGTACGCCTCGTCGGCCACGTCGAACGCCCCGCCCTCGACCCGTACGGCGTGCGCCGGGAGCGCCGCCAGCAGCTCCTCCAGCGGCAGCTCGTGGCACTCGGCGGGGCGCAGCACGGCGAGCGGGGTGCCGTCGTCGTGCGCCCGGAAGCCGCGCTCGCGGATCTGCCGGAACGGGACCAGCGCCAGCGCGTCGGTCACCGGCGCGTCCGGCACCCCCTCTCCCAGCGGGATGTCGGCCAGCCGCTCGACCTCGGTCACCTCGCCGATCAGCGCCTCGACGACGGTGCCGTCCCGCCCGGGGGCGAGGCGGCGCAGGAGGGCGAACGGCGGGCAGGCGGGGTCCAGCAGCCGCTGGACCAGCGCGGCGGCAGCGGGCCGGGTCTGGGGCTCGGGGTGCATGGCGGTTCCTTCCGGGAGTGCTTCCGGTACGGAGGGAACGGCCGTGGGAACACCGAAGGCCGCCCCTCGGGCGGCCTTCGCGAAATCGTGGGATGTGCGCGCGAATCAGTGGGCCGCCGGATGAGCGGTCCACCACCAGTCCTGGTTCATCGCCGGTCGCGTGCACATGCCGGGAACCCTACCGGAACGTCCCGGACACGGTGTCTCACAGTCCGGATGCCGGACGGACACCCCCGCGGGACCCCGTAATGTGGGGGATGTGACCGTGAACGCTGAAACCCACGCCGGTGGCAACACCTGGCGAGACCTGCCCGCGGCGCAGCAGCCCGACTGGCCGGACCAAGAGGCTCTGCGCGATGTGATCGCGGAGCTCGAGTCCTATCCGCCGCTCGTCTTCGCGGGCGAGTGCGACCAGCTGCGCGAGCGCCTGGGAGCGGTCGCCCGGGGTGAGGCGTTCCTCCTCCAGGGCGGCGACTGCGCGGAGGCGTTCGACGCCGTCTCCGCCGAGCACATCCGCAACAAGCTCAAGACGCTCCTCCAGATGGGCGCCGTGCTGACCTACGCCGGGTCCGTCCCGGTGGTCAAGGTCGGCCGGATCGCCGGCCAGTACAGCAAGCCGCGCTCCAAGCCGACCGAGACCCGCGACGGCGTGACCCTGCCGACCTACCGCGGCGACTCCGTCAACGGCTTCGAGTTCACCTCCGAGGCCCGAATCCCGGACCCGCGGCGGCTCCAGCGGATGTACCACGCCTCCGCGGCGACGCTGAACCTCGTCCGGGCCTTCACCACCGGCGGCTACGCCGACCTGCGGCAGGTGCACGCCTGGAACCAGGACTTCGTGAAGTCCTCGCCCTCCGGGCAGCGCTACGAGGCGCTGGCCCGCGAGATCGACCGGGCGATGAACTTCATGAACGCCTGCGGGGTGGACCCGGAGGAGTTCCGGACCGTCGAGTTCTACTCGTCGCACGAGGCGCTGATCCTGGACTACGAGTCGGCGCTGACCCGCGTCGACTCGCGGACCGGCAACCTCTACGACGTCTCCGGCCACATGGTCTGGATCGGCGAGCGCACCCGCCAACTGGACGGCGCGCACATCGAGTTCGCGTCCCGGATCCGCAACCCGATCGGCGTGAAGCTCGGCCCGACGACGACCCCGCAGGACGCGCTCACCCTCATCGACCGGCTCGACCCGCACCGCGAGCCCGGCCGGCTCACCTTCATCACACGGATGGGCGCGGACAAGATCCGCGACAAGCTGCCCGACCTGGTGGAGAAGGTCACCGCGTCCGGCGCGCAGGTCGTGTGGATCTGCGACCCGATGCACGGCAACACCTTCGAGGCGGCCTCGGGCCACAAGACCCGCCGCTTCGACGACGTGCTGGACGAGGTCAAGGGCTTCTTCGAGGTTCACAAGAGCCTGGGCACGCACCCGGGCGGCATCCACGTCGAGCTGACCGGTGACGACGTCACCGAGTGCGTGGGCGGCGGCGACGAGATCTTCGTCGACGACCTGCACCAGCGCTACGAGACCGCCTGCGACCCGCGGCTCAACCGCAGCCAGTCGCTGGACCTGGCNCCCCCCCCCCCCCCCCCCCCCCCCCCCCCCCCCCCCCCCCCCCCCCCCCCCCCCCCCCCCCCCCCCCCCCCCCCCCCCCCCCCCCCCCCCCCCCCCCCCCCCCCCCCCCCCCCCCCCCCCCCCCCCCCCCCCCCCCCCCCCCCCCCCCCCCCCCCCCCCCCCCCCCCCCCCCCCCCCCCCCCCCCCCCCCCCCCCCCCCCCCCCCCCCCCCCCCCCCCACTGCGTTGCGTCGCGTTGTCCAGCCCGCGCGGTCGCAGGTAAGGTAAGGGTAACCTCACTCAAGATCAGCTGGATCGGGTGGGCCGCCCTTACGGAGGTGAAACCGCGTGTACGTCTGCTCTTGCTTCGGCATCACCGAGCAGCAGGTCCGCGAACACGCGGAGCGGGGCGCCTGCACGCCCCGCCAGGTCGCCTCCGCCTGCAAGGCCGGCACCGACTGCGGCAGCTGTGTGCGCCGCATCCAGTCGCTCCTGGGCCGCGGTGCGTGCCCCCGGCGCGAGCTGATCGACAACGGCGCCCCCGACGCGCTGGGAGCGGAGCCCGAGCCGCTGGGTTCGGTGCCCGACGCGCTGCGTGCGGAGTCCGGGCCGCCGCGTCAGGCGCCCGACGTGCTGCTCGCGGCGAGTGCGCCGCCGGCCGCGGCGGCGGGCGCACCGGTGCCCGGGGGCCTCCGGGCGGTCGCGTAGCCCTCAGGGTCGGCCGGCCGGTGCGCATGGCGCCGGGGCCTCAGCTCGGCTGCTCGATCAGCTGGGAGATGTAGAGCGCTTCGCCGAGCTTCTCGACCAGCTCCAGCTGGGTGTCGAGGTAGTCGATGTGGTGCTCCTCGTCGGCGAGGATGTCCTCGAAGATGTTCGCCGAGGTGATGTCGCCCTTGGCGCGCATGATCTCGATCCCGCGCTTGAGCCGGTCGATGGCCTCGACCTCGACCTGCCGGTCCGCCTGGAACATCTCGGTGACGGTCTGGCCGACGCGTACGTGGAACAGCCGCTGGTAGTTGGGCAGCCCTTCGAGGAAGAGGATCCGGTCGGTCAGGATCTCCGCGTGCTTCATCTCGTCGAAGGACTCGGCGCGGGTGTACTTCGCGAGCTTGGGCCAGCCGAAGTTCTCCTGCATCTTGGCGTGCAGGAAGTACTGGTTGATCGCGGTCAGCTCGGCGGTCAGCTGCTCGTTGAGGAATTCGATGACCTCGGGGTCGCCCTGCATGGCTGCGGGCCCCTTTCGCGCGGGAACTGGGAAGGTGCCGCGCATCCTCGCACCGCGCGGAGCGGAGAGTCCAGTAAGTTCACGCTTAGTAGGAGATGCCCGAATCTGTCCCTCCTGGTCATCGGCACCCTCCAGGGTCTGACACCATGGGGGCATGGGTCAGCCGGAACGCCACGAAGAGGAGCCTGTGCTCCCTCCGGGGCAGCGGCTGCAGCGGGGGTGGCCGGTGACGCACTACGGTCCGGTCCCGAAGTTCCGCCCCGAACGCTGGGAGTTCCGGGCCTTCGGCGCCACCGCGGACGGCGCCAAGCACTGCTGGACCCACGAGGAGTTCACGGCACTGCCGTATACCACCGTCGTCGCCGACATGCACTGCGTGACGAAGTTCAGCATGCTGGGCGCCGAGTGGGGCGGGGTGCTGACCCGCACGATCCTGGAGCTGGCGCCGCCCGCGCCCGACGTCACCCATGTGATGGTGTGGGCCGAGTACGGCTTCAGCTCGAACCTGCGGCTGGCGGACTTCGCCGCGGACGACTGCATCTTCGCCACCCACCGCTCCGGGGAGCTGCTCACCGCCGAACACGGCTTCCCGGTCCGGCTGATCGTGCCGCATCTGTACGCCTGGAAGGGCCCCAAGTGGGTCCGCGGCATCGAGTACATGACGGCGGACCGCCGCGGCTTCTGGGAGGAGCGCGGCTACCACAACCTGGGCGACCCGTGGCGGGAGCAGCGCTACTCGTACCAGGAGGAGCCGGGCGAGGGCCCGGAGCTCTGAGCCCCGGACCCCGGCCCCGGTCCGCGCCGGCGCGGACCGGGCGGCGGGTCAGTGCCCGCGCAGCTCCTTGAGGCGGGCCACGTCCGCCGCATGCCCCTCCGGACCGCCCGGGGTCTCGATCACCAGGGGGACGCCGCTGGTCGCGGGGTGGCCGAACAGCTCGGCGAACGGCTCCGCGCCGATGTGGCCGGCACCGATGTTGGCGTGCCGGTCCTTGTGGGCGCCGACCACGTCCTTGGAGTCGTTGGCGTGGATCAGTCTGAGCCGGCCCTCGCCGGTGACCTGCACCAGCTCGTCCAGCAGCGCCTTCATCCCGCCCGGGGCCGCCATGTCGTGCCCGGCCGCGAAGGCGTGGCAGGTGTCGAGGCAGACGCCGAGCCGCGGATGCCGGTCCAGCGCGTCGAAGTACGGGCCGAGGTCCTCGGCCAGCGCGCACAGCGAGGCGCCCTGACCGGCCGTCGGCTCCAGCAGCAGCCAGGGGTCGTCGTCGTGCGTCAGCTCGTCCAGCAGCGGGCGCATCCGCTCCCGTACCTGCGCCAGCGCCGTCTCGCGCGGCCGGCCGCCGGTCGCCGAGCCGGTGTGCACGACCACGCCGAGCGCACCGATCTCCCGGCCGCGGCGCAGCGAATGCCGCAGCGACGCCACGGACTTGTCGACCGTCGCCTCGGTGTGCGAGCCGAAGTTGATCAGATACGGCGCATGGACGTACGCCGGAATCCCCTCCCGTTCGCAGCCGGCGCGGAACGCCTCGTCCTGCTCGGGGCTGCCCGGCGGGGTCGCCCAGCCGCGCGGGTTGGCGACGAAGACCTGGACGGTCTCGCCGCCCATCTGACGGGCGTACGGAAGGCCGACCTTGGCCAGGCCGCCGGCCACCGGCACATGGCCGCCGACCGGATTGCGTGCGCGGGCGCGCCCGGCGGCGGCCTCGGGGGACAGGGGAGTACTCACCCTCCCAGGGTGCCAGGTGCCCCGCGGGCGTCCGCGGGGCACCCGGTCCGGCGGCCGGTCGCTACAGCGCGCCCTTGAGCCGGATCGTGATCGTGCTGCCCTTGGGCGCCTTGTCCCCGGGGGCGACCGACTGCGAGTCGACGCTGTCCTGGGGGAACAGCAGCGGCTTGTGCACCTCGACCTTGAAGCCGAGGGCGGTCAGCTGCCGGGTGGCGTCCGCGGTGCTCTTGCCGCCGACGTCCGGGACGGCGATCATCTCCGGCCCCTTGGAGAGGGTGAGGGTGACCGTCTCGCCCTTGCCCAGGGTGGCGCCCGCGCCGGGCGACTGCTGGGCGACGGTGCCCTGGTCCTGCGGCGAGAAGACCGGCTGGTCGGCGATCTTCACCCGGAAACCGGCCTGTTGCAGCGCCGCCTCGGCGTCCGCCTGCGCGCTGCCGATCACCTTGGGCACGTCCACCGGTGAGCCCCGGCTGATCGTGATCCCCACGGCCGTGTCGGGGCGCCGCTGGCTGCCCGCCGCCGGGTCCGTACGGATCACCGACCCCTTGGCGACCTCGTCGCTGAACTCCCGTGTCTCCGTGCCCGGCACCAGGCCGAGGTCGCGCAGCTTGCGCTTGGCGTCGGCGACCGGGGTGCCGGCCAGATCGGGGATCGCGACGCTGTCGGGGCCCCGGGAGACGGTGACGGTGACCGTGCCGGTACCGCGGATCCGCTGGCCGGTCGCCGGGTCCGTGGCCATGACGTGGCCGCGCTGCACGTTCGGGCTGAAGCCGCGCACCACTTTCACCCGCAGGCCCTCGTCGCGGAGCGTCTGCTCGGCCTTGGCCTGCGGCATGTCCAGCACCGCCGGAACGGTCGTGAACTGGCCGGAGTTGATGTACCAGACACCCGTGCCCACGCCGAGGACCAGCAGCACGGCCGCGAGCACCGTGAGGATCCGGCGCCGCTGGAGCCGGTCCGTGCGCGGGGCCGGCGCGGGCGGCGGGCGCAGCCGCGTGGTCCGCTCGGCGGGCGGCGCCGCGTCCGGCGGCGGCATCTCCAGCCGGCTGGTGCGGTTCAGCTCCGCCTCCCCCTCGGCGGGCAGCGCCAGCTGCACACCCGCGGGGCGCGGTATCACGTTCGTGGGCTCGGAGTCGCTGCCGCCCGCGGGCACGTCCCTGGCCTGCGGCGGTACGAGATCCAGCTGCTCGTCGGTCAGCCGGGAGCGGGCCGACCGCGACCGGGACAGCAGCGCCACCGCGTCCTGCGGGCGGTCCTGCGGCTCGCGGGCGGCGGCCAGCGCGACCAGGTCGTCCAGCTCGGGTGCCAGGCCGGGCACGAGCTCGGAGGGCGGGGTGATGTCGTCGTGCAGATGGCTGTAGAGGATCTGCGCCGCGGAGCCGCCCGTGTGGGGCTTGCTGCCGGTGAGCATCTCGTAGAGCACCACACCGCAGGCGTAGACATCCACCCGCTCGTCCGCGGTGCCGTGCTCCATCTGCTCGGGGGCGAGATACGAGACCGTCCCCAGGACCGAGCCCGTGGAGGCGGTGGTGTGCGTGTCGACCGCGCGGACCAGGCCGAAGTCGGCGACCTTGACCCGGCCGTCGTCGCCGATGAGCACGTTCTCCGGCTTCATGTCGCGGTGCACCAGGCCGGCGCGGTGCGCGGCCCCCAGGGCGGCGAGGATCGGCTCCAGGATGTCCAGCGCGGCCCGCGGCTGGAGGGCGCCGCGCTCGCGCAGCACGTCGCGCAGGGTGCAGCCGGCGACGTACTCCATCGCCAGGTAGACGTACGTCCCGTCGGTGCCCTGGTCGAAGACGCCCACCACGTTCGGGTGCGACAGCCGGGCGACGGACTTGGCCTCCCGGATGAAGCGGTCGACGAACGCCCCGTCCACGGCCAGGCTCGGGTGCATCACCTTCAGCGCCAGCACGCGGTCGAGCCGGGTGTCCAAGGCCCGGTAGACGGTCGCCATCCCCCCGGCGGCGATGCGCGCCTGGACGCGATAGCGGCCGTCGAGCAGCTGGCCCACCACGGGGTCTCCCCCGCCGTAGGCCGGGGAAGGGTCCTGAAGCGTCGTATCCACGGCAGACGAGTCTACGAGCAAGTACGGACACCGCGAATGCCCCGGCCGCCGCCCCGGCGCACCGCAGCGGAACGGCGACCGGGCCGGCGGTGCGGGCAGGCTCGGCCGGAACGGCAGGGACCACCGGAATAAACGGGCGCGGGGCACCGTCTGCTCTCCAGGAGGGCGACGGCAACGCACCGCGAGAAGAAGCGCTCGAACGCGTTCACATGCGATGGAACGGGACGAAGGGGGACGCCGGATGGCGACGCTGCGGATCGGTGAGCTGGCCCGGCGGACGGCCACCCCCGAGCGGCTGCTGCGCTACTACGAGGAGCAGGGCCTGCTCAGCCCCGACCGGCTGCCCAGCGGCTACCGCGTCTACCGGGAGTCCGACGTGGCGCAGGTCCGCCGTATCCGCACGCTGCTCACCTCGGGACTGAACACCGCGACGATCGCGCAGGTGCTGCCCTGCCTGCGCGACGAGGGCGACGGCCGGCTGGTGCCGACCTGCCCCGACCTCGTCGGCGAGCTCCACCGGGAGCGCGACCGGATCACCGGGTCCATCGAGGCGCTGATCGCGTCCCGGGACCTGCTCGACCAGGTGATCACGGCCGCCCCGCGGGAGTTCGCCGACCGGGTGGGGGCGGCCCACCCGGTCCCCTGAGCGGCGCAGCCGCTGGTCAGAACGCCGGCCGCTCCGGATCCAGCTCCGCCACGCCGTCCGTGGGCGAGGAGGCGTGGGCGAAGTGCCGGCGCGGGATCCGGCCCGCGCGGTGCGCCAGCCGGCCGGCCTCGACCGCGTGCCGCATCGCCGCCGCCATCAGCTCCGGCTCCTGCGCACGGGTCACCGCGGACGCCAGCATCACCGCCGCGCAGCCCAGCTCCATGGCCAGCGCGGCGTCCGAGGCGGTGCCCGCGCCGGCGTCCAGGATGACCGGGACGCCGGCCCGTTCGGTGATCAGCTGGAAGTTGTGCGGATTGCGGATGCCGAGCCCGGAGCCGATCGGCGAACCGAGCGGCATGATCGCCGCGCACCCGACGTCCTCCAGTTTGCGGGCGAGCACCGGGTCGTCGTTGGTGTAGGGCAGCACGGTGAAGCCGTCGTCGACGAGGATCTCGGCGGCGTCCAGCAGCTCGACCGGGTCGGGCAGCAAGGTACGTTCGTCCGCGACGACTTCGAGCTTGACCCAGTCGGTGCCCAGCGCCTCCCGGGCCAGCCGCGCGGTGAGCACCGCCTCGCCCGCGGTGAAGCAGCCCGCGGTGTTCGGCAGCACCCGGATGCGGTGCCGCTCCAGCACGGACAGCACCGAGCCCTGCACGGTCGGGTCGAGCCGCCGCATGGCGACCGTGGTCAGCTCCGTACCGGAGGCGAGCAGCGCGCGCTCCAGGACGTCGAGGCTGGGCGCTCCGCCGGTCCCCATGATCAGGCGCGACTGGAAGGCGGTGCCGGCGATGGTGAGGGTGTCGTCGGCCACGGTCAGCCTCCCTGGACGGCGGTGAGGACTTCGACGCGGTCGCCGTCACCGAGCGCGGTGCCGGCCCACCGGTCGCGCGGCACCACGGTCTCGTTGACCGCGGCGGCCACTCCGCCGGTGGCCCGGGAGAGCGTCGCGACCAGCCGGTCGAGGGTCAGTCCGCCGGGAATCCGGCGGACCTCACCGTTGATGGACACGGAAACGGTGGCGGCATCGGGGGCCTGGCGGGTGTCCGGGCCGTCGGGTGTGTCAGGGGCACCTGTGGCAGTCATACGGGCTGCTCCTCAAGGGCGCGGGCGCGCTCGGGGCCCTCGGCGGTGGGGCGAAAGCGCGCGGGGGAGAAGGGGCGGGCCACGTCCGGGAGGCTCCCGGTGGCCAGGACCTCGGCCATCGCCTCACCGGTGACCGGCGTCAGCAGCACGCCGTTGCGGAAGTGGCCGGTGGCCAGGTGGAGACCGGGCAGCTCGGTCGGTCCGAGCAGCGGCGCGTTGTCGGGGGAGGTGGGGCGCAGCCCGGCGCAGCTCTCGATCAACGGCAGCTCGGTGATCCCGGGCACCAGTTCATGGGCGTCCCGCAGCAGCTCGTAGACCCCGCCCGCGGTGACGGTGGTGTCCCAGCCGAGCTCCTCGCTGGTGGCGCCGAGGACCAGTTCCCCGCTCTCCCGCGGCACCAGGTAGACGGGGTTGCCCCGTACGACGGCCCGTACGGTGCGTGCCAGGAACGCCGCGCCACCCGGGAGCGCGTCCGGCATCCGCAGCCGCAGCACCTGCCCCTTTACCGGCCGCACCGGCGGCAGGACGGACGCGGGGACCCCGGCGAGCCGGCCGCTGTGGCTGCCCCCGGCCAGGACGACCTGGCCGGCCGACAGCCGTGTCCCGTCGGCGAGTTCGGCCCCCGAGGCGCGTCCGTCGCCGGTCGTCAGCCGCACCGCCCGGTCGCGGTGGAAGACCACCCCGGCGCGCTCGCAGGCGGCCATCAGTGCGCTCAGCAGCCGCCGCGGATCGACCTGGTGGTCGCCGTCCACCCGGAGGCCGCCGCGCACCCCCGGGGCGAGCATCGGCTCCAGACGGCGGCACTCGCGCCCCGTCAGCCACTGCGAGTCCAGTCCCGAACGGGTCTGGAGGGCGTGCAGTTCGCGCAGGTGGGCGCGGTCGTCGGTGTCCAGTGCGACGACCACGGTGCCGCAGCGCCGGTAGCCGATCCGCTGCCCGGCGGCCTCCTCCAGCTCCTCCGTGAAGCGCGGATAGCGTTGCGCCGAGGCGAGGTTGAGGCCCAGCAGGGTCTGCTCGCCGTAGTGCAGCTCGGTGACCGCGGCGAGCATGCCGCCCGCGACGCGGGCCGTGCCGCCGCCGGGCGCGGGGTCGGCCACCGCGACCCGCAGACCGCGGCCGGCCGCCCGCCAGGCGGTGACCAGCCCGATGATGCCGCCCCCGATGACCAGGACATCGGGGTGCCCGGCAGGCGCCGCGGGCGGTTTCGGTGGTGTGGCAGATGGATGCATGGGCGTCCAGCCCCTCCCTTCGCCGGCATGACCCGGATCAGGTTCGTACGGTCGGAGGCCGGCCAGCCTCCCTCTCAGCCCGGTCCGTCCGGGCTCCCGCGAGTGCGTGTAGCCGCCACCCTAGTACGGGTCGCGATGCCCCGTAAGGGAGCGTCCTGGTCTGTCGCGGGCCGCCGCCGGGCGCTGCCGGGCGCCGTCCCGGAGGGCGGGCTCCCGCGTGACCGTCTGTGACGCTGTGTCAGAGATCTCCTTGCGCGCTGCTGCGAGCCGCGTCATCCGCCGTCCTAGAGTGATCGGGTGAGCGAGCAGAGCAAGTCTTCCCAGGCCCCTGACCGCACGCCGCGCGTAGTGATCGCCGGTGCGGGAATCGCGGGTGTGCAGACCGCCGTAGCCCTGCGCGAACAAGGCTGGCGCGGCGCGATCACGCTCCTCGGCGACGAGCCCCACCCGCCCTACGACCGCCCGCCGCTGTCCAAGGCGGTGCTCCTCGGCAAGGCCGACGGCTCCGCCTTCGACGTCGACTTCGCCGCCCTCGGCATCGACCTCCGTCTCAGCAGCCCGGTCCGCGACCTGCGCCCGGACGCCCACGAGGTCGACACCGCCGAGGGGCCGGTCCCGTACGACTACGCGGTGATCGCGACCGGCGCCGAGCCGATCACGCTGCCCGGCAGCGAGGACCTGCCCGGCGTCCACCTGCTGCGCACCCTGGACGACGCCGAGCGGCTGCGGCCGGTGCTCGCCGCCCAGCACCGGATCGTGGTCGTCGGGGCGGGCTGGATCGGCGCCGAGTTCGCCACCGCGGCCCGTGAGGCGGGCTGCGAGGTCACCGTCGTCGAGGCCGCCGACCGCCCGCTGGCGGGCGCGCTGCCCGCCGAGGTCGCCGCGTACATGACCGACTGGTACGCGGACGCCGGGGCCGAGCTGCGCACCGGCGCGCGGGTCGCGTCCGTCGCCCCCGGCGAGGTGGCCCTTGAGGACGGCACGGTGCTGCCCGCCGACGCCGTCGTCATCGGGATCGGCGCCCGCCCCGCCACCGCCTGGCTGGCCGGTTCCGGCGTCGCCCTGTCGCCCGCGGACGGCTCCGTCCTCGCCGACGAGCAGCTGCGGACCTCCGTCCCCGACGTGTACGCGGTCGGCGACTGTGCCTCCTTCCCGTCGGCCCGCTACGGCACCCGGCTGCTGGTCCACCACTGGGACAATGCCCTCCAGGGGCCCCGCACGGTCGCCGAGAACATCGTCCTGGGAGAGGCGGAGGGCGTGGTCTACGACCCGGTCCCGTACTTCTGGTCCGAGCAGTTCGGGCGGTTCGTGCAGTACGCGGGCCACCACGTGGACGCCGACGAACTGGTGTGGCGCGGCGATCCGGCCGGCGCCGCCTGGTCGGTGATCTGGCTGCGGGGCGGGCGGCTGGTGGCATTGCTGGCGGTCGGCCGCCCGCGGGACCTGGCCCAGGGACGCAAGCTCATCGAGCGGGGCGCGCTGCTCGACCGGGAGCGGGCGGCGGACGCGTCCCTACCCCTCAAGTCCGCGGAGCGGTAGGGCCCGTCCGCCCCTGACCGGTCGGACAGGTCCTGGGCCGGCCGGTCACCCGCCGGTGTGCCGCGGGCCCCTGATGGCGAGGCCCGGCTACCGGCTGTCAGTGGGAGGTGGCACGCTTGTCCTGTGACCGAGATTGACGCAAACATCGATGGACTCGTCCCCGCCTGGCTCACCCTCCCCGACATCGCCGAAAAGCTCGGCGTCGAGGTGACCCGCGTCCGGCAGCTGGTCAAGGAGGGCCAGCTGATCGCGGTGCGCCGTGGCGAGAACAGGGTGCTTCAGGTGCCCGCCGAATTCATCCAGGACGGCAAGGTCGTCAAGGGGCTCGTCGGGACGCTGACGCTGCTCCGGGACGACGGCTTCGCCGACGACGAGATGCTGGAGTGGCTCTTCACCGCCGATGACACCCTGCCGGGCACCCCGGCGCAGGCGCTGCGCGAGAATCGCGGCACGGAGGTGAAGCGCCGGGCTCAGGCGCTCGCCGTCTGACGCGCACCGCGCGCCTCAGGCAACCGCACCAGCCAACCGCAT
>NZ_JBNHIN010000001.1:286219-323092 GCF_050054615.1 Streptomyces sp. YGL11-2 | reverse complement strand
GGCCGGACTCCGGCCCGTACGCCGCCGACCAGGGGGGAAAGCCGCCCGATGACCACCGCACGACAGGCCCTGTCCGACGCCCGGCTGTATCTGTGCACGGACGCGCGCACCCGCCAGGGCGACCTCCCGCAGTTCCTGGACGCGGTGCTGGCCTCGGGGGTGGACATCGTCCAGCTGCGCGACAAGGGCATGGAGGCCGGCGAGGAGCTGCGCCACCTGGAGGTCTTCGCGGACGCCTGTCGGCGGCACGGCAAGCTGCTGGCGGTCAACGACCGCGCGGACGTCGCCCATGCCGCGGGCGCCGACGTGCTGCACCTGGGACAGGGCGACCTCCCGGTCCCGGCCGCCCGCGCGATCCTCGGCCAGGACGTCCTCATAGGCCGCTCCACGCACGCCGAGGCCGAGGTGGACGCCGCGCTCACGGAGCCCGGCGTGGACTACTTCTGCACCGGCCCCTGCTGGCCGACGCCGACCAAGCCCGGACGGCACGCCCCCGGCCTGGACCTGGTCCGGTACGCCGCCGCGAGCGCACCCGAGCGCCCCTGGTTCGCGATCGGCGGGATCGACGCCGGCAACCTCGACGAGGTGCTGGCGGCCGGCGCCCGCCGGGTGGTCGTGGTCCGCGCCGTCACGGAGGCGGACGACCCGGGCGCCGCCGCGGCGGGCCTGGCGAAGCGGATCCGCACCTGGGGCCAGTGACCCGAGCCACCGGGAGCCACCGGGTTGCCGCGGGATGTCCACGTAGTGGACAGCAACCGGACGAACCCGGCATTACGTCGATGGCGGTTGGTGTCCGTCCGGGGTGTGGTTAACCTGCCGGTATGGCCCTAGGAACAGCTTCCACCAGGACTGATCGCGCCCGGACCGTGCGCGAGCTGCTCGCATCCGGCAAGCGGTCCTATTCGTTCGAGTTCGCCGCCCCGAAGACGGAGAAGGGCGAGCGGACCCTGTGGAACGCCATTCGCCGGATCGAGGCCGTCGCCCCGACCTTCGTGTCGGTGACGTACGGTGCCGGCGGCACCTCCCGTGACGGCACGGTGCGCGCCACCGAGCGCATCGCCACCGACACCACCCTCACCCCGGTCGCCCATCTGACCGCGGTGAACCACTCCCTGGCCGATCTGCGCAACATCATCGGCCAGTACGCCGACGCCGGGATCCGCAACATGCTCGCGCTGCGCGGCGACCCGCCCGGCGACCCCATGGGCGAGTGGATCAAGCACCCCGAGGGCGTCTCCTACGCCGCCGAACTGGTCCGGCTGATCAAGGAGTCCGGCGACTTCTGCGTCGGCGTGGCCGCCTTCCCCGAGATGCACCCGCGCTCGACGGACTGGGACACGGACGTGGCGCACTTCGTCGCCAAGTGCCGCGCGGGCGCCGACTTCGCGATCACCCAGATGTTCTTCTACCCGGAGGACTACCTCCGGCTGCGCGACCGGGTCGGTGCCGCCGGTTGCTCGACGCCGATCATTCCGGAGATCATGCCGGTGACGAACGTGCGGCAGATCGAGCGGTTCGCGGAGCTCAGCAACGCCGCGTTCCCGCCCGAGCTCGCGGCGCGCATCCTCGCCGTCAAGGACGACCCGGCGGCGGTACGCTCCATTGGCATCGAGTACGCGACGGAACTGTGTGCGCGCTTGATGGCCGAGGACGTTCCCGGGTTGCACTTCATTACCCTGAACCACTCCACGGCGACCCTGGAAATCTACGAGAATCTGGGGCTGCACCAGCGGCCCTGACCACGGTGGCCGGACTCCGGCGGAAGAGGGGCGCATATGGGCTGGACCATCCTCTACATCGCGTTCGCCCTGGTCGCCCTGTGGTTGCTCGGTGAGGTGCTCTTCCAGCACAAGGCCCGGCTGCGCTGGCGGTTGCTGGCCCTGACCGGTTTCCTCGGGGTGGTGGCCGGCGTCCTCATCCCGTCGGTGATCGTGATCGGCGTGGGCGCCGTCGCCTTCGCGGTCGGGCAGACCTATGTGACGCTCTCCTTCCGCCGCGGCTTCACCGCCGGCTGGGCGATCGGCGGCAAGCCCAAGGAGAACCGCCGGCGCCGCGCCCGTCCGTCCGGCGGGCGCGCCGCCGAACCGTCCCTGCAGGTCTCCGACGTGGAGGCGGTCCCGCCCGCCGACGCCGCACCCGCCGACATCCCGCTCGCCGACGCCGCGCCTGCTGATGCCGCGCTCGGAACCGCCGCCGGCCAGGGCACCGCCGAGGAGCTGTACGCGGCCGGGATCGGCTACGGCACCGGCGGCTTCGAGGGCCAGGACCCCTACGGGGCAGCGCCGGACCCGGCCGGCTATGCCGCGCAGTCCGTCCCCGGCCAGGACGGCTCCGCGTACGGCGAGCAGTACGCCATGCCGTATCCGGGGCCGGACGCCGCCACCGTCTACGCCCAGGCCGACGCCAACGTCTACGCGCCGCAGCCGCTGCCCGACGAGACCGGTGCTTACGGCGTCTACAGCCTCGACGCCCGCGCCGCCCCGGCGCCCGCACCGGCCCCCGCGCCGTCGTACGACCTCTTCGGCAACGCCGAACACGACAGCGACGGCAACGGCTATGCCTACGGCGGCGGTTACGGCTCGCCCGCCGCCGGCCAGGACGCCTACGCCGACCCCTACCCGGCCTACGACGACGGTCTGCACCAGGGCCGGCAGGCGCCCTACTCGGACCCCTACATCGGCACCCAGCAGTACTCCGCGCACTACGACCCCTACGAGGAGCCCAGCCCCTTCGGCGAGGCGCCCTACGCCACCCAGCACTACGACGGCCAGCAGTACGACGCCCAGCAGCATGACGCCCAGCACTACGACGCCCTGGGCCAGCCGCTGGGCACCCCCGGCCAGGGGTACGGCGAGGCGCCGCCCGACGGGGTCTGGATGCCGCAGCAGCGCGATCCGCAACCTGCCGTGGAGCAGCCGCCGTACCCGCCCCCTCAGCAGGGGTACGGCGAGCAGCACCACCACTACTGAGCCGCCGGCCCCGGGACTACGGCGGCGTCAGGTCGAGCCGTGCCAGTCGTCGCCGTTCACGATCAGGCCCGCGACGATCGCGCCGGACATCCCGGCGTGTGCCGGCCCGCCGCCCGGGTGGGACCAGCCGCCGACCGCGTAGAGCCCCGGTATCGCGGTGCGGTTGCCGGGGCGCAGGAAGCGCCCCTCCTGCCCCGCCAGCGCCGGGCCCGGCACCAGCCCGCTCTCCGTGGGCGGCACGATCTCCCGCCACAGCACCCGCTCCCGCAGGCCCGGTACCGCGGCCTCGGCGACGTCGGTCAGCCGGTCCGCCTCGTCCGCCAGCGCCTCCGCGTCGTACCAGTCGACGGGGCCGTGCGGGGCGACCGTGGCGGTCAGGGTGACCGCCTCATGGCCGTCGTCGGGCCGGGTGGCTGGGTCGTCGGGGCGCAGCACCGTCACCGTCGGCCGGGCGCAGGGCTCCCGGAGGCCGTAGCCGTCGCCGAAGACGCCCGCCAGCTCGGCCGCGCGGTCCGGTGCGTGGACCACGGTCCGGTGGACGGCCTCCTGCGGGCGGGCCCCGCGCAGCGCCAGACAGACCGTCAGCCGCGCGGTGGCCCGGTCTCCCGGCCCCGGATCGGGGCGGACCGCGTCCGCGCCCCACGGATCCCGCCCGGCACACAGCCCGGGGAGCTGCACGGGGTCGACGCCGGCGACCACCCACTCCGCCTCGGCCAGCCGCCCGTCGGCCAGTTCGACGCCCGCCGCCCGCCCGTCCTTCTCGACGATCCGGGTCACCTCGGCACCGAAGGCGAACTCCACCCTGCGCGCCCGGCAGCGCTCGTACAGCGCGTCGGCCAGCGCCCGCATCCCGCCGCCGACGTACCAGCTGCCGAAGGTCTGCTCCATGTACGGCAGCACGGCCGCGCTCGCCGGGGCGCCGCGCGGGTCGAAGCCGTACGCCAGCGCATGGCTCTCCAGCAGGGCGATCAGCCGCGGGTCGGCCAGCTCGCGCCGGGCGACCTCCGCGAGGGTGGCGGTGGTGGGGCCCTTGCCGCGCCCGAACAGGCCGCGCCGGCGCACCGCCGGATACGGGTCGCGCCCCAGGACCCGCCAGTCCGCCCACAGCGGCTCCTCCAGGAGCGGCCGGCGAGTGGCGTCCCACGCCTCGCGGGCGCGGCCCACCAGATCGCTCCAGCGCTCGCCGGCGCCGGCGCCCAGCGCCTCGTCCAGGGCCGCCAGGACCCCGGCACGCGAGGCGTTCGGCAGCGCCACGGAGGTGCCGTCGGCGAAGACGTGCCGGCTCGCCGGGTCGACCTGGGTCAGCGCGACGCAGCTCTCCAGGGGCTCGCGTCCGGTCTTGAGGAACAGATCGCGGTAGACGGCCGGGAGATGCAGCAGACCGGGCCCGGTGTCGAAGGCGAAGCCGTCCCGCGCGAACCGGCGCAGCGCGCCGCCGTACGTCGCGTCACGCTCGAACACCGCCACCCGGTGGCCCGCGACGGCCAGCCGGGCGGCGGCCGCCATCGCGCCCATCCCGGCGCCGATCACCGCAATCCCTGCCATGCCCGCGACTTTATCCGGCGGCACCGACAACGCCCGCCGCGGCCGCCCGCGCGGGCCGGCGGCGGGTCAGCCCGCGGGCGGCACCGCGTCGCCGGCCGGGGCCGCGGCCGTCCGCCGTGCCTCGCGGCGCTGCCGCCGGCGCCGCAGATGGCGGCGGATCCGCGACCACAGGAGGACCACCACCGTGATGCCGGCGGCCAGCAGCAGCGCCGCGACGACCGCCGCGATCACCGGGTGGAAGACGGCGAAGACGATGATCCCCGCGGCGCCCAGGTCCTCCAGCAGGCTCAGCACGATGTTGCTGGCGGGCTCCGGCGAGGTGTTGACCGCGATCCGGGTGCCCGCCTTGACCAGATGGCTCAGCAGCGCCGTGGAGCCGCCCACGGCGCCCGCCGCGAGTTCCGGCAGCGACCCGTTGTGCCCGGCCAGCAGCGCCGCCACCACACCGCCCGCGATCGGCCGGATCACCGTGTGCACGGCGTCCCAGACCGAGTCCACGTACGGGATCTTGTCGGCGACCGCCTCGCACACGAAGAGCACGGCCGCGACGGTCAGGACATCCGGGCGCTGCAGGGCGGCGGGCACCTCGTCGGTGACGCCGGTCGCGCCGAGGAGGCCGAGGAGCAGGACGACGGCGTAGGCGTTGATCCCGCTCGCCCAGCCGCTGGTGAAGACCAAGGGAAGTACGGACACGCCGGAGATCGTAGGCGGTCACCAGGGCCGGGCGCTCGGCCGCTGAGGCCCGGTGCTCAGTTTTGAGTATCCGTACTCAGACGCCGAGATGAGTAGGTACGCGGATGGGCCGGAACCCCTCTGGAAGGAAAAGTAGGGGCCACGGACGGGAAGCGGCGCCGCACCGCCGACACGGGGCGGCGGAGCGGCGCGGCTCCCGGACGTAACGGGGGATGCACGGGGGAGTACGGGGGCAGCGCTGCCCTGGTCGGATCGGCGGGGGAACGATCCGTGCCAGGGCAGCGCACTTGTGTGTACGGGGCGGCCGCGCTCCGCGGGCCGCCGCCCGCCTCTCAGTCGGAGTGGCCGGTGACCCGCCCCTGGAGGAGCCGCGACAGCGCCGCGTGCACGTCGTCGATCGAGCGGTCCGGCTGGTAGGACTGCCAGTCCAGGGCGGCGACCAGCACCATCCCGAACAGCGCCGAGGCGGTCAGCGGGATGTCGATCTCCTCGCTCAGCTCCTCTCCGGCCACGGCGTCCCTCAGGACGTCCTCCACCACTGTGATGGCCCGCTGGCGCACCACCATCAGCGTGGACTGCCAGGCGCGGTTGGTGCGCCACAGTTCGGCGACGTAGAGCTGGGTGAGCGCCGGGTAGCGGGAGATGAAGTCCAGACCCGCCCGGATCATGGCGTCCAGCGCGTCGATCCGGGTGCCGCCCCGGTCGGCGACCTCGTCGGCGGCGGCCTGCAGGGAGGTCGCCAGCAGCTCGATGCCGTGCCGTAGCAGCTCCTCGAAGAGAACGTTCTTGCTCGCGAAGTTGTAGTAGACGGTGCCCTTCGCGACGCCCGCCCGCTCGGCGATCTCGTCCACCGTGGTGGAGGAGAAGCCCTGTTCGGCGATGAGCGTGACCGCGGCGTCGAAGAGTTTGCGCCGAGTGGCGTCGCGGCGTGTGTTGGAGCTGTCCATGGAGGCGATTGTGCCGGTCGCGACGGATCGGTGCGCAGCCCGCCGGGTGTCGGGCAGGGCTCCTGCGGGACGGGGGTACCTCCCAGCGGTAGCTGGGGGACGGCGGGCGTTCACAGGCTCAGCTCCGGGTGCAGGTCCTTCATGCGCACGACCTGGCGGCCCCGTGCCGCCAGAGAGGTCAGCGCGAGCGCCCCGAGGGTGAACGCCAGCAGCACCGCGCTGCCCTGCCATACGGGCGCGAGGTCGCCGCCCGTGATGAGCCGCCGCAGCCCCGCCACGATGTAACTCATCGGCAGATAGGGGTGGATGGCCCCGAAGAAGCCCGGGCTGGTCTGCACCGGATAGGTGCCGCCCGCCGACGTCAGCTGGAGCATCAGCAGCGCCAGGACGAGGATCCGCCCGGCCGGCCCGAACTTCGCGTTCAGCCACTGCACGATGGCCGAGAAGCATGCCGTGACCAGCACCAGGAAGCCGATCGTGCCGGCTGCCCTGACCATCTCCAGACCGAGCGCGAAGTGCAGGACGGACATCAGCGCCGCGGTCTGCAGCACCCCGATGCCGAACACCGGCAGCCATCCGGACAGCGCCACCCGCCACGGGGACGCGCCCATCGCCAGCGCCCTCCGGTTGAGCGGCGCGATCAGCATGTACGCCACCATCGCGCCGACCCACAGGGACAGCGGGATGAAATACGGGGCGAACCCCGTGCCGTAGTTGGGCGCCTTGTGGGCGGCGTCGGACGCCAGCTGGACTGGGTCGGACATCACCAGGGTGCGCGCGTCGCGGTCCTTCGTGCCGTAGTCGGGGATCTGCCGCGCCCCGTCGTGCAGCCCGCCGGCCAGTTTGGCCGAGCCGTCCGAGAGCTTGAACATCCCGCCGTCCAGCGTCTGCGCGCCGTCCTTGAGCCTGCCGACGCCGGTGTCCAGGTCACTCATACCGGACGCGGCGCGCCCGGTCCCGTCGTGCAGCTGCTGCGCGCCGTCGTTGAGCCGGCCCGCGCCGGCGGCCAACTGGGCGTTGCCCGCGGCCAGTTTGCGGGCTCCCGCGGAGACCTGGTGGGCGCCGTCGTTGAGATCGTTGATCTTCTGGACCGCGGTGTCCATGTCGGCGCCGAGGGTCGGGCCGTGCTGCGCCAGTTCGGCGGCCAGGGAGTGCAGGGTGTCCAGGTCGCGGCCCAGCTGGTCGAGGTTCTGCTGGTCGTGGACGTAGCCGCTGACCTCCTCGGCGGTGTCCGCCGCGGTGGCCGCCTGGTCCTTGATCTGCTTCAGCTCGGCGCAGGAGGTGTCCAGGGTGATGACGCCGTCGCAGCGCAGCCGGTAGTACGTGTCCAGGTGGTCGGCGATCCCGCGGGAGAGCTTCGCCCCCGTGGCGGCCGCGGCGGGCAGCTTGTCCAGGTGGTCGCGGACCGCCTGCGAGCCGTCGGCCACCAGCTGCGCCGCCTCGCCGATCTCCTTGCCGTGCGCCCGGATGAACGGCCCGACCTTGCCGACGAGCCCGTTGACCGTGTCGGCCAGCTGCTGGGTCCCGTCGGCCACCTGCCCGGCCCCGTCGGCCAGTTGGCGCGATCCGTCGGCGGCCGTACCGGCTCCCTTGGTGAGGTCGGTGCTGCCCTGGGTGAGCCGTCCGGCGCCGGCGTCCAGGTCGCCCAGGCCGCCGACCAGTTTGCCGCTGCCGTTCTTCGCGGTGCCCAGGCCGTCGGCCAGTCTGCCGGCGCCGTCCTTGGCCCGGCCGATGCCGTTCTTGAGCTGGTCGGCGCCGTCGGCGGCCTGTTCGGTCTTGCCGTGCAGGGTCGAGAACGAGACGAAGATCTTGTCCAGGAAGGTGCGCGAGGACTTCTCCGAGGCCGCCGAGCGGACCTCGGAGAACACCGTCCGGGAGATCTGCCCCACGATGTAGTTGTTCGCGTCGTTGGTGCGGACCTTGAGCAGGCCGGTCTCCGGGTGACTCCCCGAACTGGAGGCGATCTTCTGGCTGAAGTCCTGCGGGATGGACAGCGAGAGGTAGTACGAGCCGTCCTCGACACCCCGGGCGGCCTCCTTGGCATCCACGTGGCGCCAGTCGAAGGTGTGGCTGTCGCGCAGCCCGTCGACGATGCCGTCGCCCGCCGAGATCCGCTTCCCGTCGACCTCGGCGCCCTTGTCCTCGTTGACCAGCGCGACCGGGATCTTGTCCAGTCGGCCGTAAGGGTCCCAGAAGGACCACAGGTACAGCGCGCCGTAGAGGAGCGGCAGCAGCAGGAGGGCGGCCAGCGCGGCGCGCGGCAGCTTCCCCCTCCCGAACCGCTTCAGCTCAAGCGCGGCCAGCTTCGGCGAGCGCATCGGCCGCCCCCTCCTCGTCGTCGTGCCCGCCGTCCACGGGGGCGTCGGCAGCGTCCTGCTCCGGGCGGCCGGTGCGCACCAGCACCACGCCCGTGGTGTTCTGCGGCGGCTCGCTGCACACCGCGACCACGGTGGTGCCGGCCGCCGCGAGGGAGCGCAGCATCACCCAGGCCGCGGCGCGCTCCTCGTCGGACAGCTTCAGATCGGTGTCGTCGACGGCCAGCAGCCGGGGGCCGCCGATCATCGCCAGCGCCACGGTCAGCCGCAGCGCCTCCAGCCGCTCCAGATCGCGTACGGAGGTGCGGATCCCCTTGGGCAGCGTGTCCAGGTCCAGTCCGGCGGCGGTGAGCGCGGCGTCCACGAGGGCGCGGGCCGCGGCCCGGCGCTCCTGCCGCGGCCGCAGCAGCGTGCCGAGCGAACCGCCGAACCGGCCCTGCAGCAGGGCGCGTTCACGCAGATGCTCACCTACGGTCAACGCCGGATCGAGCTCGGCGATCCCGGGTACATGGGCGAGCGCGGTGACGGACCGGACCGCGGCCATCCTCTTGGGCAACGGCAGCCCGCCGACCTCGGCGGTGCCTTCGGCGGTCTTCATCCGGCCGGTGAGCGCGAGCAGCAGGCAGGTACGGCCGGAGCCCGACGGCCCCTGTACGGCGATCAGCGCGCCGGGCTCCGCCGTGATGTCGATGCCCCGGAACGCCCATCCGCGGGGGCCCTTGACGCCGAATCCCGCGGCCGTGACCGCCGCCCCGTGCGGGGTGCTGTCCACGATCCCTCCTTGAACTGACTGGTCAGTTCAAAAAGTATGGGGATTCCGCGACCCTTTCCGCAAGGGGTCCGGGCGATCCGTGCGAGACGCCCCCCGGCAACCTCGCCCGGGCGGCGGCCCGCACCCCCGGCAATCCCCCTCGATTCGGACGAAAGTGCAGGTCAGAGCCGATTGTCAGTGGTGTACCTCACGATGGGGTCAGTGGTCCGAATCGGCATTCGGTCCTGAACCGGCATGCGACGACAGGAGGTTCGTCATGGCAGCTCGTCCCACCGCGGGCAGCTCCGCTGCGTACGGTCCCCCGAGCGATGTCCACCCCGTCCTGCGGCGGACGGCAGCGCCCTCCGCCGCCCTCGACCTGCTCGCCCAAGCCCAGCACGGCCTCGACGAGGCCCAGACCCTGGAGAGTGCCAACGAACGGTTCGCCACGGCGCATCTGGCCGCGCTGCGCACCGCGGCCGCCGTCCTCGCCGTCCGTGGCCGGCCGGAGACCACCGTGCGCCGGAGGCAGCGTATCCGGAGCGCGTGGGACGTGCTGCCCGAGGTCGCTCCCGAACTGGCCGAGTGGAGCGCCCTGTTCGCGGCCGGCGCCGGCCGGCGGGCCAGGGCCGAGGCCGGCATAGCCGGCGCGGCGAGCCGCCGCGACGCCGACGACCTGCTGCGGGATGCGGAGTTGTTCCTGCACCTCGTGGAGCGGCTGCTGCGGATCCAGCCGGCACTCCCGCCGCAGCGTGCGGAACGGGCGGGCTGAGCGCACAGCGCGGGAAACCCAGCGCACAGCGCGGGAAACGCAGCGCACAGCGCGGGAGATGCAGCGGGGAGCGCATGGTGCCCAGCGCGGGCGGCGCGCCGCGAGAGCGGGCGCGGTGCGCCGTGGGGACGGAGGCGCTGCGCCGTGGGGGCGGAGGCGGCGCCTCGCGGCGATGTCGGTCGCCCGGCGCGGGCTGGGCACGGCGCCGGGCCGAATACGGAATAGGGTGGTGAGCGACTGGATGTTCATGCCCCCGCCGAGGAGCCACCCGCCGTGTCTGACCTGCTGCGCCCGCGCGCATCCCTTCGTACCGCCGTGGTCTGGGAGGTCCTCAAAGACGCCCTGGAGCGCCGGGTCAAGGCCGCCGGCCGCGACGCCCTGGACGTCCTCGACACCGGCGGCGGCAGCGGTAACTTCGCCGTGCCGGTGGCCCGCCTCGGCCACCGCGTCACGGTCGTCGACCCCAGCCCGAACGCCCTCTTCGCCCTGGAGCGCCGGGCCGCGGAGGCCGGGGTGGCCGACCGGATCAGCGCGGTTCAGGGCGACGCCCACGGCCTGTTCCAGGTCGTTGAGCGCGGCGGCTACGACGCCGTGCTGTGCCACGGCGTGCTGGAGTACGTCGACGACCCCGCGGAGGGCCTGAACAACGCCGCCGACGCGCTGCGTCCGGCCGGCACCCTCAGCCTGCTCGCCGCCGGCCTGGGCGGGGCGGTCCTCGCCCGCGCCCTGGCGGGCCACTTCACCGAGGCCCGCCACGCCCTCACCGACCCCACGGGCCGCTGGGGCGAGGGTGACCCGGTCCCGCGCCGGTTCACCGCCGAGCAGCTCACCGAGCTGGTCACCGCCACCGGCCTCAAGGTCGGCGCGGTGCACGGCGTACGGGTCTTCGCCGACCTGGTCCCCGGCGTGCTCGTCGACACCGAGCCCGGCGCCATGGAGGCGCTGCTGAAGCTGGAGGCCGCCGCCGCCGAGCAGCCCGCCTTCCATGCCGTGGCGACCCAGCTGCACGTGCTCGCCGAGCGCGACTGACCGCGGACGGCGGGCCCCGTGGTGGCCCCGACCACCGCGTGCGGTCGGCCACAGGCCACCCGAACAGCCCCTTCGCCCCGTATGATCGGTGTACGACGTTCCGGCATGACGGACTGGTGGGTGGGGAATGCAGCCAGCATCACCACCGGCCGCCGCGGCGGCTTGGCCAGTGAATTGGCGTAGAGGGGCGGGTTTCACGGGGGCGATTCCCTGCCTATCCTGAAAGGGTCGCACCCCGGTCGCCCCCCGCGACCGACGAGTAGGAGGACTCCGTGCCGCTCTCGGAGCACGAGCAGCGCATGCTCGAGCAAATGGAGCGAGCGCTGTACGCCGAAGATCCCAAGTTCGCGACAGCGCTTGAGGGAAGCGGGCTGCGTACGTACACCCGGCGACGGGTCTACCAAGCGGTCGCGGGCTTCCTGGTGGGTATCGCCCTGCTCATGGCCGGAATGGTCGCGCAGCAGATCTGGATCAGCGTGGTCGGCTTCCTCGTCATGCTCGGTTGTGCCGTTCTGGCCGTCACCGGGTGGCGCAAGGCCCCGAAGGCGGGCGAGCGACGGGCAGCAGCGGGCGCCGGAGGCGTCGGCGGGCCGGCGCGACGGCAGGCCAGGCAGCGCCGTTCGATGATGGACCGTATCGAGGACCGCTGGCAGCGCCGACGCGATGAACAGGGCCACTGACCAGCAACTGGGCGGCGCTCCGTGTCCGGCGGGCGCCGATGCGCTGATGTGTCGACGTACCGACGTACCGCACGGATGTCCCACAATGTGGAACGGCCTGATCTCCTCCGCCTGATCGCCCCTGTTTGACCCCCTTTTTGTCGAGTCTCCTCGTCACCCCGCATCGGCCGGAATGCACCGGGCGAGCGGTGACCGGTAGAGGAACGGTTCCTCTCGGTGGAGGGGTGAGCCCTTCCCGGTGCAGCGGTGAGTGCCGCCGCTGCCGTGGTGAGTTGTGCGCGCTGTTGTGCCGTGGTGCCCCCACGCCGTGTCGTGGAGCCCGCGCTGTTCCCTGGTGCTTCCGTGCTGTCCGTGGTGCGGCCCCTGATCGTGTCGGGGACCGCACCACGGTGCCGTGAGCCGTGAGCGGGGAGCCGGCCAGGGGCGGTTGGGCCGGCGGGTCTCGTCCTACGCCCCGCCCGCCCAGCGCGTCCTGCGCGGCCCCTGTCTGGTCGCCGGCCTGTCACCGTGGTCGGCACGGCATCGTGTCCGGCGAATGCCGGTGTGGGTCCTCGGTGTCCCGGGTCGGTCCGCGGTGGCTCGCCCGGATTGCGACGCGCCACGCCGCGGATGCGGGAGACGCCCGCCGCCTCGGCCTGGTGCTCACGGGCCCGGTAGCCGTGGCGCGCCCGAACCCGAGCTGCTGCCACTCCCGCACCGGACGCCGTGCCTCCGCGCCCCGCGCACCCTCTCGACCGGTGACGGCGGAACCACGCGGCGCGCGGGCCTATGCCCGTGCGCCGCGCCGTCGGCGTGATCGGAGGGTGGCCGTGGCGCGCCGGACCGCGGCCACCGGGCGGCTGCCGCGGCAGCGCAGCAGCACGGCCGACCACCGGGCCGCGCAGGCCCACCGGAGTCGGGCCGCGGAGCGCGGGGCGAACCGGGCACGCAGGCGCAGGGCGCGGCTCGCCGCGTCCCGCAGGCCGGACCGCACCAGCCGGACGTCCGCGGCGAGCCCGGTCGCCGGCAGCGGCTGCGGGGAGTAGAGGACCTGTTCCACCGCCGCCGCGACGCGCTGGGCGGCACCGGCGGCGTCCGGTTGCAGTTCCCCGACACGAATGATCCGGGCCGCCGCCTTGCGCGGGGTCAGCGACCGGTCCGGCAGGATGCCGAAGTCCCAGCCGGTGTCCAGTAGCTCCTGCCAGGCCGCGAGGGTGGCTGCCGCGCCGTCGCCGGCCGGTCCGCCGCCCGCCAGCCGCCGGGCGCGCGTGCGGGCCCGCCACAGCAGCGGTGTCGCGAGCAGCAGCACGGCGAGCAGCACCGCGGCCACCAGACCCACCAGCGGCCAGGGTGAGGGGCCGCCGCCCGACGCGCCGGATCCGGGCAGGGCGGGCGCCGCCAGGCACGCCGCGCCGACCCCTGCCCGGTGCTCCCCAGGGCCGCAGGACGGGCCCGCGGACGGCTCGGACGACGGGGCGGTGGACGGTACGGGCTCGGGGGTAGGGCTGCCGGGGTCGGTGGCGTGCGAGGTGTCCGGGTAGGCGTAGTCCGGGACGCTGCCGCGGCTCGGGGTCGGCTCGAAGCGGGTCCAGCCGATGCCCTGGAAGTACAGCTCGGGCCAGGCGTGCGCGTCCTTGAGGCCGACCGAGGTCGTGCCGTCGGGCTGCTTGGTGCCCGGCGTGAAGCCGACCGCGACCCGGGCCGGGATGCCCAGGGTGCGGGCCATCGCCGCCATCGAGAAGGAGAAGTGCACGCAGAAGCCCTGCTTGTCCTCCAGGAAACGGGCTATCGCCTCGGAGCCGCTGCCCGCCCGGACCTCGGTGTTGTAGCTGAAGCCGCCGTAGAGCGCGAACCAGTCCTGGAGCTTGACGGCCTTGGCGTACGCGGTCGTGGCGCCGCGGGTCACCTCGCGGGCGGTGGTGCGGACGACCGCGGGGAGGGCGGCCGGCACCTTGGTGTACTCGTGCAGTATCGCGGCCGGCGGCGGCGGGGCATCGGCCAACTGCTGGGCGGTGGGCCGCAGTTGGAGGCTCTCGACCTGGTATTGCAGGCCGTGGGTGTTCTGTCCGCGGTCGCCGACCAGCGTGCGGCCCTCGGGCTCGAAGCGCCAGCGGCCGGGGATGTCCACCTTGGACGCTGGGTACGGGAGGGGCAGCCAGTTCTGGGCGTACCACGGCGCGGTCGAGAGGGAGGTGTTGATCCGGGTGCTCGCCACCTCGGGGCTCAGGCCGACCGGGCGCGGCAGCTCGGCCGGGACGTCGGTGACCGTCCGCTCGGACGGCTTCCACGTCGTGCCGTCGAACTGGTCCAGCGCGACGATCCGCAGATACATCTCGCGGGTGTCGGCCGCGGTGGTGCGGTAGTTGAGGACCTCCCGGTCCTCCGGTTGGTTCAGGCTGTCCTGGAGCGAGACCAGCGGGTTGATCGCGGAGATGGTGCCGCCCCCGCCGCCCGGCCCGGCGACACCGGCGGCCGGGCCGAGCAGCCCGCCGCCCATGGACGGCAGCACGGCGGGCACCGCCAGCGCGATCCCCAGCGCCAGCGCGCCGATCCGGCGGCCCGTGCGGACCGGGACCGGCGTCGGCCCGCCGGCGAAGCCCGGCCGGCTCGTGCCCGTACCGCGGAAGACCCGGCCCCACTGGGAGAGGCGGTCGCGGCCCTCGGCGAGCAGAAGCAGCAGATAGCCGGCGGCGGCCACCAGGAACCACAGCCAGCCCGAGCCGCCCTGGGACAGCCCGGCCGCCACCGAATAGAGCGCGAGCAGCGGCAACCCGGCGGGTGCGGCGCTGCGGTAGGTGACCGCCAGCGCGTCCACGATCACGCCGATCAGCAGCACCCCGGCGACCAGCAGCAGCCGGATACCGGGGGTGACGGGGGCCGGGATGGCGTACCGGCCGACGTCGTGCACGCCCTCCTGCGCCAGGCGGCCGAACGCGGCGATGGCGTCCGGGCCCGGGAGCAGCCCGGCCACCGCCTGGTCGCGCGCGAACAGCACGGTCAGCAGCAGTACACCCGCCAGCAGCTGCGCGCCGATGGTCAGCGGTCCGGCCAGGGGGACCCGCCGGGCCAGTGCTCCCACGCCGGTCACCAGCGCGAGCAGGATCGCGGCCTGGAACATCCAGCTGATCGGATCCACCAGCGGCAGCAGCGTGCACGCGGCACACAGCGTCGCCACCATCGCGCACAGCGCCAGCCTCGCCCGGCCGCTCATGCTCCTGCCTCACTTCGTTCGGGAGCGCCGTTCACGCCCCACCTCCCGCAGTCCTGCCGGCCGGATCCGCTCCGGCCGCGGGCCCCGGCCCCGCTCCGGCCCGGTCCGTGGCCTGCCACAGCCCGGCCAGCGAAGCGCCGGGCTCCACCGGCAGCGCCGCCCAGCCCGCCTCGCGCAGCATCCGCAGCCGCTCGGCGACCGGTGTCTGCCCGTGGGAGAACCCGATCCCGCCGGGGCCGCGGGTCCACGCGTCGCCGTCCAGGACGAATGCGATCGCGGTACTGCCGTGGCGGCGTATCCGGCCGGCGACGGCCGCCTGCCGCTCGTCCAGGTCGCCGAAGAAGCCGATCAGCAGCCCTTCCGTGCCGCCGCGCAGCGCCTCGTACGCCGCGGCGAGGCCCTCCTCGTCGGAGTGCTCCACGATCGCGAGGCTGTCCAGCAGCAGGCCGGCGGTGTCGGCGGACCCGCTGCCGCCGCTGCCGGCCGGGCCGGGAACCGAGCTGCCGGTGTCGGTCAGCAGCCGCACCGAGAACCCCCGCTCCAGCAGGTGCAACGCGACCGAGGCGGCGCCGGCGACCGCCCATTCGAAGGCCGAGTCGGGCCCGGAGCCCTCGTGGGCGGCGGCCCGGGTGTCGAGCAGGACCGTGCAGCGGGCCTTCTGCGGCTGCTCCTCGCGGCGCACCATCAACTCGCCGTAGCGCGCGGTGGAGCGCCAGTGGACCCGGCGCAGATCGTCGCCGTACCGATAGCCGCGGGGGATGACGTCGTCCTCCCCGGCCAGCGCGAGCGAGCGGTGGCCGCCGTCCCCGTAGCCGGCGGCCTCGCCGGTCAGTCGGATCGCGGGCAGCGGTTCGACCCGGGGCACCACCGTCAGGGTGTCGGAGGCACTGAACGAGCGGGTCAGCTCGCACATGCCGAACGGGTCGGAGAGGCGCAGCTGCAGCGGGCCCAGCGGATACCGGCCGCGCAGGTCGGAGCGGACGCGATAGGACACCTCCCGCCGGCCGCCGGCCTCGACCCGGTCCAGGACGAAGCGGGGCCGCGGCCCGAGCACATACGGCACCCGGTCCTGGAGCATCAGCACTCCCGTGGGCAGCCGGGAGAGGTTCTCCATCCGCAGCCGGACGCGGGCCTCGGCGGCGGCGGAGACCCGGGCGGGGGAGAGGGTGCGGCTGCCCGAGACGCGGTAGCGGGTGCGGTGCAGGACCAGGACGCACACCAGCGGCAGCACCGCCAGCAGCAGACCGACCCGCAGCAGATCCGCCTGCCCGAGGAGATACGAGCACACCGCGGCGGCCAGCCCGGCGGCCAGGAACGACCGGCCGCGGGTCGTCAGCCCTCCGAGGGCCGAGCGCAGCCCGTCGGGCCCCGGGGTCCCCTCGCTCCCCCCGGCGGACATCACAGCTCCCGCGCGCCGGGCGGCTGCCGGCCGTGGACCTGCCGCCACTGCGGTGCGGACGGGTCCGGAACCGGGGTGCGCTGCACGATCTCCAGCACGACCTGCTCGGCCGTACGGCGGTTCAACTGGGCCTGGGCGGTGGGCAGCAGACGGTGCGCGAGCACCGCCGCCGCCAGCGACTGGACGTCGTCCGGCAGCGCGAACTCCCGCCCGGCCATGGCCGCCGCCGCCTTCGCGGCGCGCAGCAGATGCAGCGTCGCCCGCGGTGAGGCGCCCAGCCGCAGGTCCGGGTGGCTGCGGGTGGCCGCCACCAGGTCCACGGCGTATCTGCGCACCGGCTCCGCGACATGGACCGCGCGCACCGCCTCGGTCAGCTTCACGATCTCGTGGGCGTGCGCCACCGGTTGGAGGTCGTCCAGGGGGGAGGCGCCGCCGTGCACATCGAGCATCCGCAGCTCGGCCGCCGGGCTGGGATAGCCGATCGACACCCGCGCCATGAAGCGGTCGCGCTGCGCCTCGGGGAGCGGATAGGTGCCCTCCATCTCCACCGGGTTCTGCGTGGCGACCACCATGAAGGGGCTGGGCAGTTCGTACGTCTGCCCGTCCGTGGTGACCTGGCGCTCCTCCATGGACTCCAGGAGCGCCGACTGGGTCTTGGGAGAGGCGCGGTTGATCTCGTCGCCGATCACGATCTGGGCGAAGATCGCGCCCGGCTTGAACTCGAAGTCCTGCCGCTGCTGGTCGTAGACGCTGACGCCGGTGATGTCCGACGGCAGCAGGTCGGGGGTGAACTGGATGCGGCGCACCGAGCAGTCGATGGACCGCGCGAGCGCCTTGGCGAGCATCGTCTTGCCGACGCCCGGCACGTCCTCGATGAGCAGATGCCCCTCGGCCAGCAGGACGGTCAGCGCGAGCCGTACGACCTCCGGCTTGCCCTCGATCACACCCTCCACCGACCGGTGAACCCGCTCGGCGGTGCTGGTCAGATCGCTGAGGCTCGCTCGTTCGTCATACGTCGTCACTCGGCCCTCCTCGGCCCGTTCCACGGGTGGCCGACGCCCCCTTGACGGACCCGGCCCTCCCCGAACGTGCATCGTCCCCGACCGCGGCCGGGGCGATGTCACCTACGCATTCTTGCCGCCCGCGCGGCTTCGCGTCATGGCCTGTGGATAACTCACACCGTCGCGCCGGGCCTATCCGGGCAAGACGGACAATCCCCTGCCGGGGGAGGGGGGATCAGGCGGGATCGCCGCACGCCACGGCGGTCCCGCCCCGTGTCAGCTCCGCGGATCGATCTCCCGCAGCAGCCCCGTCGTCACGTCGAACACGAACCCGCGGACGTCGTCGGTGTGCGGCAGGAAGGGGGAGGTGCGCACCCGCTGCATGGACTGCCGGACGTCCTCGTCGAGGTCCTTGAACGCCTCGACCGCCCAGGTGGGCCGCTGCCCGACCTCGGCGGCCAGCTCGTGCCGGAAGTCCTCGGTCAGGCCCAGCAGGCCGCAGCCGGTGTGGTGGATCAGGACGACGGAGCGGGTGCCGAGCGCGCGCTGGCTGATCGTCAGGGAGCGGATGATGTCGTCGGTCACCACGCCGCCGGCGTTGCGGATGGTGTGGCAGTCGCCGAGCTCCAGGCCCAGCGCGGCGTGCAGGTCGATACGGGCGTCCATACAGGCCACCACGGCGACCTTGAGGACCGGCCGGGCGTCCATTCCGGGGTCGGTGAAGGCGGCGGCGTAACGCTGGTTCGCCTCGACGAGGCGGTCGGTGACGGTCTCGGAGGACGGGGGCAACGGCTGCGACGCAGGTATGGGCATGGATTCACGGTAATCGCCGGTGGCTTGTTCAGCGCTATGTGAGGGCGGGCATAGGGGGCAACATCACAGCTTGTGAGGTAGTCCACATGCGGGTTCGCGCCGGCGCTCCAGGGGTGACGAGGCCGCGCGTGGCGATGTCCGCACGCCCCCGGCAAGCCGTCGCGGGACGCGCGGAACCGGTTGATTGACCGGGGCGGCAGGTGGACTAAAGTGGCGCGAAGTGGGAGGCGTGACGCTCTCCTTAAGGATCCCGGATCCCTCGCGTGCGTGAAATCCGTACGTACGGTTCGGCCTCCTCCCGCTCCACGGTCATCCGACGTCTCTTCCCCGTCGCCGGAGGGCCACTTCCCCTTCAGAGCGGGCGGGGACCAAGCGGTACGTGCGGCAACCCCCCAGCCAACGGCCGGGGACCCACCTGCCGCACACCATCGGAAGGCATATGAGCGAGCGCAGCGAGCGAATCAGGAAAAGGTGCGCGCTCCGCGCATGCAGGCCCGCCGAGCGCAGCGAGGCCGCCGCATGAGCAACAACACTCGTCACGTACCCGTCATGCTCCAGCGCTGCCTGGACATGCTCGCCCCCGCGCTCGCCGAGCCCGGGGCGGTCGTCGTCGACTGCACCCTCGGCCTCGGCGGGCACAGCGAGGCGCTGCTCTCCGCCTTCCCCGAGGCCCGCCTCGTCGCCCTCGACCGCGACCCGGAGGCGCTGCGGCTCGCCGGGGAGCGGCTGGCCCCCTACGGTGACCGCGCCACCCTCGTGCACGCCGTCTACGACGAGCTTCCCCAGGTCCTCGCCCGGCTGGGGCTGCCGCGCGTCCAGGCCGTGCTGTTCGACCTCGGGGTCTCCTCGATGCAGCTCGACGAGGCCGAGCGCGGCTTCGCGTACGCCCAGGACGCCCCGCTGGACATGCGGATGGACCAGACGACCGGCATCAGCGCCGCCGACGTCCTCAACACCTACCCGCCCGGGGAGCTGGTCCGGATCCTGCGCTCCTACGGGGAGGAGAAGCAGGCCAAGCGGATCGTCTCGGCGGTGGTCCGCGAGCGGGCCAAGGAGCCGTTCGACAACAGCGCCCGGCTGGTCGAGCTGATCCGCGAGGCGCTGCCGCAGGCCGCCAAGCGCACCGGCGGCAACCCGGCCAAGCGCACCTTCCAGGCGCTGCGCATCGAGGTCAACGGTGAGCTGGCCTGCGTCGAACGGGCCGTCCCGGCCGCCGTGCAGGCGCTCGCCGTGGGCGGCCGGATCGCCGTGCTCTCCTACCACTCGCTGGAGGACCGGCTGGTCAAGCAGGTCTTCGCGGCCGGTGCGAGCAACACCGCGCCCCCCGGGCTGCCGGTCGTCCCCGAGCGCTACCAGCCCCGGCTGAAGCTGCTGACCCGCGGCGCCGAACTGCCCACGGAGGAGGAAGTCGCCGAGAACCGGCGCGCGGCCCCCGCCCGGCTGCGCGGCGCCGAGCGTATCCGCGAGGACATCGCGTGACACGCCAGGGGGGCCGGCCGCGCGGGAGGCAGCGCCTCGCCGCGCTGCTGCCCTCCGCCCCGCGGGGCGCGACGGCCGCGCGCACGCCCTTCGTGCTGCTCGTCGTGGTGCTCCTGGGGTCCGGGCTGATCGCCCTGCTGCTGCTCAACTCGGCGCTCAACCAAGGGTCGTTCGAACTCAGCAAGCTGGAGCGGAAGACCAGTGAGCTGACGGACGAGCAGCAGGCGCTCCAGCAGGAGGTGGACGGCTACTCCGCGCCGGACCAGCTGGCGCGCCGGGCCCGCAAGCTGGGCATGGTGCCCGGCGGCATCCCGGCCTTCCTGCTGCCGGACGGCACGGTCCGCGGCAAGCCGGGCGTGGCCGCGTCCGAGGGGGCGCCGCTGGCCGCGTCCGCCGGGCCGTCGCCGCTCGGCCCGTCCGGCGGGCCCCCGGCACCGGTCCCGCAGGCCGCGCCGGTCCCGGAGGCCGCGCGGATGCCGCTGGGCCCGCTCGCCCCCAGCAGCCCGGACGCCACCGCCTCCCCGGGCCCGATGGCCACCCCGGTGGTCCCGGCCGCCGTGCTCACCGACTCGCCGTCCCCGTCCGCATCCGCTTCGCGGGCCTCCGGACGCTCCGCCGCCCTCGCCCCGACGACCTCCGGCAGGTGACCCCGTGACGCCCGAGGCCGCACCCCCGTACGCCGCACCGGCCCCGCGGCCGTACGGCCGCGCCCCGCTCCCCGCCACCCCCGCGCACGCCCCGGAGACCGCGGTATGACCGAGCCCAGGGACCACCGCCGCGTCCCGCGTCCCGCCCGGCCCGGCAACGGGGCCGCTGCCCGTGGCGGGCGGCCCGCCGCCGGCCGGCGCCCCGCCCCCCGCCAGGGCACCTCCCGGTCCGGCGGCCCCCGGCCCCCCGCCGCGCGCCCCCGGCCGGTCGCCAACGCGCTCCGCCTGGGCAGCCCGCGCCCGCGGCTGCGGCTGGTCTCCTTGGCGCTGACGCTGGTGATGCTGGCCTTCGTCGTACGGCTCGTGCAGGTGCAGGCCGTGGACGCCGCGGCGTACGCCGCCAAGGCCAACGAGAACCGCTACGTCCCAGTCAAGCTGGCCGCCGCGCGCGGTGCGATCACCGACCGGGAGGGGGTGGACCTGGCCACCACCGTCGACGCGTACGACATCACCGCCGACCCGAGCCTGCTCGCCCCCGACAAGATCAAGATCAAGGACGCGCCGCAGCAGGCCGCCGCGCTGCTCGCGCCGATCCTCGGCGAGTCGCGGGACACGCTCACCGCGAAACTCGCCCATCCCAAGTCCCGATACGTGCTCCTCGCCCGGCAGCAGACCCCCCAGGTCTGGCGGCGGATCAAGGACCTGCGCAAGTCCCTGGACGCCAAGGCCGCCGCCGCTCCCAAGAGCGCGCCCCGGCCGGACGTCCTGGTCGGGATCTTCGCCGACAAGCACAGCAAGCGCGTCTACCCGGGCCACGACCTCGCCGCCGGCGTCCTCGGCTTCGTCGGCGGCAACGGCAAGGGCGCCGGCGGCCTGGAGGCCCGGCTCGACAAGGCACTGGCCGGCACGGACGGCAAGCTCGTCTACGCCCAGTCCGGCGGCCGGCGGGTGCCCACCGCCGACACCCAGGAGCACCCCGCCGTCCCCGGCACCGACGTCCAGCTGACCCTCGACCGCGACATCCAGTGGGCGGCTCAGCAGGCCATCGCCGACCAGGTCAGGAAGTCCCAGGCGGACCGCGGCTACGTCGTCGTCCAGGACACCCGCACCGGCGAGATCCTGGCGCTGGCCAACGCACCCGGATTCGACCCCAACAACGTCGCGAAGGCCAACCCGGAGGCGCTGGGCAACGCCGCCCTCACCGACGCCTTCGAGCCGGGCTCCACCAGCAAGCTGATGTCGATGGCCGCCGTCCTGGAGCAGGGCGTCGCGACCCCGTACACCCGGGTCACCGTGCCCAACCGGCTGCACCGCGGCGACCGGCTGTTCGCCGACGACGTCGACCACGCCACCTGGAACCTGACGCTCAACGGCGTCCTCGCCAAGTCCAGCAACATCGGCACGATCATGGCGGCCGGCCAGCTCGGCAAGACCCAGCCCCAGGCCAACCAGGTCCTCTACTCCTACCTGCGCAAGTTCGGCATCGGCCGGCCGACCGGCCTCGGCTTCCCCGGCGAGACGGACGGCATCCTGGCCAAACCGCAGGACTGGAACACCTCCCAGCAGTACACGATCCCGTTCGGCCAGGGCCTGTCCCTCAACGCGGTCCAGGCCGCCTCCGTCTACTCCACCATCGCCAACGGAGGCGAGCGGATCGCCCCCACCCTCGTCCGCGGCACCACCGGACCCGACGGCCGGTACGTACCGGCCGCCAAGCCCGCCAGGGACCGCGTGGTCAGCAGGAAGACCGCCGAGACGCTCGCCACCATGCTGGAATCGGTGGTGGACGACGAGGAGGGCACCGGAGCGAAGGCGAAGATCGACGGGTACCGCGTCGGCGGCAAGACCGGCACGTCCAACCGGGTGGACCCGAAGACCGGTCGCTACCACGGCTACACCGCCTCCTTCGCCGGCTTCGCGCCCGCCGACAAGCCCCGTATCACCGTCTACTGCGCCGTACAGAACCCCACCAAGGGCAGCTACTTCGGAGGCCAGGTCTGCGGCCCGGTTTTCCAGCAGGTCATGGCGTTCGCGCTGAAAACCCTCCAGGTCCCGCCGACCGGCGCCCCCGCCCCGCGACTGCCGGTCACGTTCAAGCCAGGCGAATGAAAACGAGGCAACACCGCCGTGACGACGATCACTCCCGACGGGCCGCACGAGCCCGGAAACAGAGCCCCGGCGAAGCCCTCTTTTCGCCCCGGGCCCGTTGTGCCCGGTACGCTCACCGCCGTGTCACAAGCTGATCAGTCCCAGAAAACCCAGCACGCGAAGAACGCGGAGAAGGACGGCCCCGGCAGATATCCGGGCGCGCCCCGACCCGAGCAGGTCCGCCCCACCCCCCTGGCCGACCTCGCCGAGCAGCTGGCGACCCCGGTACCGGCCGGCGCGTCCGCCGTCCAGGTCACCGGCATCACGCACGACTCCCGTGCGGTCCGCCCCGGCGACATCTACGCCGCGCTGCCCGGCGCCCGCCTGCACGGCGCCGACTTCGTCGCCCAGGCCGCCGACCTCGGCGCCGCCGCGATCCTGACCGACCCGTCGGGCGCCGAGCGGGCCGCCGCGACCGGCCTGCCGGTCCTGGCCGTCGACAACCCGCGCGGGCGGATGGGCGCCCTGGCCGTCTCGATCTACGGGGCACCGGGCGAGGACCTCCTCCAGATCGGCATCACCGGTACCTCCGGCAAGACCACCACCGCGTACCTCATCGAGGGCGGGCTGCGCGCGGCGCAGGCGGCCGAGGGCGGCGGCGGGCGACCGGCGGGCGGGCTGACCGGCCTGATCGGCACCGTGGAGACCCGGATCGGCGGCGAGCGGATCAAGTCCGAGCGCACCACCCCCGAGGCCACCGACCTCCAGGCGCTGTTCGCCGTGATGCGCGAACGCGGGGTCCGCGCGGTGGCGATGGAGGTCTCCAGCCACGCGCTGGTGCTCGGCCGGGTCGACGGCTGCGTCTTCGACGTCGCGATCTTCAACAACCTCAGCCCGGAGCACATGGAGTTCCACTCCGGCATGGAGGACTACTTCCAGGCCAAGGCCCAGCTCTTCACCCGGGCCCGCAGCCGGGCCGGCGTGGTCAACATCGACGACGAGTACGGCCGGCGGCTGGCCGCCGGCGAAGCCGAGGTCCCGGTCACCACCTTCTCCGCGGAGGGCCACCCGGACGCGGACTGGCGCGCCGGTGACGTCGAGGTCGGCACCCTCGGCTCGACCTTCACCGTGCACGGCCCCGGGGGCCAGAAGGTGCGCGCCGCCTCCCCCATCGCCGGCCCGTTCAACGTCGCCAACGCGCTCGCCGCGATCGTCTCGCTGGTCGTCGCCGGCATCGACCCGCAGACCGCCGCCGACGGCGTCGCCGCGGTCCCCGGCGTCCCCGGCCGGCTGGAGCGGGTGGACGCCGGCCAGCCGTATCTCGCGGTCGTCGACTACGCCCACAAGACCGACGCGGTCGAATCGGTTCTGCGCGCCCTGCGGAAGGTCACCACCGGAAAGCTGCACGCCGTTCTCGGCTGCGGCGGCGACCGCGACCCGCACAAGCGCGTCCCCATGGGCGCCGCGGTGGCCCGCCTCGCCGACACGGCCGTCCTGACCTCCGACAACCCGCGCAACGAGGACCCGCTCGCGATCCTGGCCACCATGCTGGCGGGCGCCGCGGAGGTGCCGGTCCACGAACGGGGCACGGTGCTGGTCGAGGAGGAGCGGGCCGCCGCCATCGCCGCCGCCGTCGCCCGCGCCGAGCCGGGCGACACCGTGATCGTCGCGGGCAAGGGCCACGAGCAGGGCCAGGACATCGCCGGAGTGGTCCGGCCCTTCGACGACCGCCAGGTGCTGCGCGCTGCGATCGAATCCGCGATGGCAGCGCAGAAGTCGCAGCAGTCACAGCAGCCGAACCACCAGGGATGACACACCGCCATGCGCGCACAATCCTCTTGTTGGAACTTCCTGCACGGCTCCGGGGGTGACCTGTGATCTCCCTGTCGCTCGCCGAGATCGCGAGCATCGTCGGCGGACAGCAGCACGACATACCGGACCCGGGCCGCGAGGTCACCGGGCCGGTCGTGGCGGACTCCCGTGAGGTCCGTCCCGGTGGCCTGTTCGTGGCCTTCGCCGGTGAGCGCGTCGACGGCCACGACTTCGCCGCCGGCGCGGTGGAGGCCGGCGCCGCGGCGGTGCTCGCCGCCCGCCCGGTCGGCGTCCCGGCGATCGTCGTCGACGACGTCGTCGCCGCTCTCGGCGCTCTGGCCCGCGCCGTCGTCGAGCGGCTGGGCACCACCGTCGTCGGTCTCACCGGCTCGGCCGGCAAGACCAGCACCAAGGACCTGATCGCCCAGCTCCTCCAGCGGCACGGCCCCACCGTGTGGCCGGAAGGCAACCTCAACAACGAGATCGGGCTGCCCCTCACCGCGCTCCGCGCCGACGCCGCCACCCGCCATCTCGTCCTGGAGATGGGTGCCCGCGGCGTCGGCCACATCCGCTACCTCGCCGAGCTGACCCCGCCCCGGGTCGGCGTGGTCCTCAACGTCGGCACCGCGCACATCGGCGAGTTCGGGGGCCGCGAGCAGATCGCCGAGGCGAAGGGCGAACTCGTCGAGGCGCTGCCGGCGGCCGAGGACGGCGGTGTGGCGGTGCTCAACGCCGACGATCCGTACGTCCGTGCCATGGCCTCCCGTACGAAGGCCCGTACGGTCCTCTTCGGCGAGGCCGAGGACGCCGCCGTACGTGCCGCGAATGTCCGGCTCAACGGCCTCGGACAGCCCTCCTTCACGCTTCACACACCCTCCGGGTGCAGCGATGTGACCATGCGGCTGTACGGTGAGCACCACGTGTCGAACGCGCTCGCCGCGGCCGCCGTCGCCCACGAGTTGGGCATGCCCGTAGACGAGATCGCCACCGCGCTCTCCGAAGCCGGCACGCTCTCCCGCTGGCGGATGGAGGTCACCGAGCGCGCGGACGGCGTGACGGTCGTCAACGACGCCTACAACGCGAACCCCGAGTCCATGCGAGCGGCGCTGCGTGCGCTGGTCGCCATGGGCGCCGCCGGCAAGGCGGAGGGCGGTCGTACGTGGGCGGTGCTCGGTGAGATGGCCGAGCTGGGCGGGGAGTCACTCGCCGAACACGACGCGGTCGGGCGGCTGGTCGTCCGGCTCAACGTCAGCAAGCTCGTGGCGGTCGGCGGCAGGGAAGCGGCCTGGCTCGACATGGGCGCCAAGAACGAGGGTTCGTGGGGTGAGGAGTCGGTGCACGTGTCCGACACGCGGGCGGCGGTCGACCTGTTGCGCAGGGAGCTGCGACCGGGAGACGTCGTGCTGGTGAAGGCGTCCAGGTCGGTGGGCCTGGAGCGGGTGGCCGCGGCATTGCTGGCCGACGAGGGCGTGTCCGGCGCTGAGGGCGGAGCCGCGTCCCGATGAACTCGATGAAGCAGATCCTCTTCTCCGGAATGATCGGGCTCTTCCTGACCCTGATCGGCACCCCCCTGCTGATCAAGCTGCTGGCCAAGAAGGGGTACGGGCAGTTCATCCGCGATGACGGCCCCCGCACCCACGGCAGCAAGAAGGGCACGCCCACCATGGGCGGCATCTCCTTCATCCTGGCCACGATCATCGCGTACGTCGTCACGAAGGTGATCACCTCCAGCGATCCGACCTTCTCCGGCGTGCTGGTGCTCTTCCTCTTCGCCGGTATGGGCCTGGTCGGCTTCCTCGACGACTACATCAAGATCGTCAAGCAGCGCTCGCTGGGCCTGCGGGCGAAGGCGAAGATGGCCGGCCAGCTGATCGTCGGCATCGCCTTCGCGGTGCTCTCGCTCCAGTTCGCCGACCTCCGCGGCCAGACCCCCGCCTCGGACCGGCTGTCCTTCACCCAGGACTTCGGCTGGCAGATCGGCCCGGTGCTGTTCGTCATCTGGGCACTGTTCATGATCCTGGCGATGTCCAACGGCGTGAACCTCACCGACGGCCTCGACGGCCTGGCCACCGGCGCCTCGGTGATGGTCTTCGGCGCGTACACCTTCATCGGCATCTGGCAGCACCAGGAGTCCTGCGCCAACCTGATCACCGCGGGACCCGGCTGCTACGAAGTACGAGATCCCCTCGACCTCGCGGTCGTCGCCTCCGCCCTGATGGGAGCCTGCTTCGGCTTCCTGTGGTGGAACACCTCACCCGCCAAGATCTTCATGGGCGACACCGGCTCGCTGGCCCTGGGCGGCGCGCTCGCCGGTCTGGCGATCTGCTCCCGCACGGAGCTGCTGCTGGCCATCCTCGGCGGCCTCTTCGTCCTGATCACCATGTCCGTGGTCATTCAGGTCGGATCCTTCCGGCTCACCGGCAAGCGGGTCTTCCGCATGGCGCCACTACAGCACCACTTCGAACTGAAGGGGTGGTCCGAAGTCCTTGTGGTGGTCCGGTTCTGGATCATCCAGGGCATGTGCGTGATCGTCGGCCTGGGCATCTTCTACGGCGGCTGGCAGGCGTCGAAGTGACCGGGAACGAGCCGCAGGACTCCCACGACTTCGCGCGGATGCACATCACCGTGGCCGGTCTCGGCGTGAGCGGCGTCCCCGCCGCCCGCGCCCTGGCCGGCCTCGGCGCCCGCGTGACCGTCGTCAACAGCAGCGACGGCGAGCGCGAACGGGCCCAGGCGGCCGAGCTGGAGAAGCTCGGCGCGACCGTCCGGCTCGGCGACGGGGACACCCTCCCTGAGGGCACCGAACTGGTCGTCACCACCCCCGGGTGGAAGCCGACCAGCCCGCTCTTCCTGGCGGCCGAGAAGGCCGGCGTCCCGGTATGGGGCGATGTCGAACTGGCCTGGCGGCTGCGCGGCCGGGACGGCGGGAAAGCCGCGCCCTGGCTGGCGGTCACTGGCACCAACGGCAAGACCACCACCGTCCAGATGCTGGCCTCGATCCTGAAGGCGGCCGGTCTGCGGACCGCCGCCGTCGGCAACATCGGCGTCCCGCTGGTCGACGTGGTGCTCGGCGAGGGCCGGGAGGACGCCACGTCCTACGACGTCCTCGCCGTCGAGCTCTCCAGCTACCAGCTGCACTGGGCACCCTCCGTACGGGCGCACTCCGCGGCCGTCCTCAACCTCGCCCCGGACCACCTGGACTGGCACGGCTCCATGGAGGCGTACGCCGCCGCCAAGGGCCGGATCTACGAGGGCAACACCGTCGCCTGCGTCTACAACGTCGCCGACCCGGTGACCGAGGACCTGGTCCGGGCCGCCGACGTCGAGGAGGGCTGCCGCGCGATCGGCTTCACCCTCGGCGCCCCGGGCCCCTCCCAACTGGGCGTCGTCGAGGGCATCCTCGTCGACCGCGCCTTCGTCGAGGACCGGCACCGGCAGGCGCAAGAACTCGCCGAGGTCTCGGACATCACGCCCGCGGCCCCGCACAACATCGCCAACGCCCTCGCCGCGGCGGCGCTGGCCCGCGCCTTCGGCGTCCCGGCCACCGCGGTACGCGACGGGCTGCGCGCCTTCCACCCGGACGCGCACCGCATCCAGCACATCGCGGACATCGCCGGCGTCAGCTACATCGACGACTCCAAGGCCACCAACACCCACGCCGCCGAGGCGTCGTTGGCGGCGTACGAGCACATCGTGTGGATCGCCGGCGGACTGGCCAAGGGCGCGACCTTCGACGAGCTGGTGCGCAAGTCCGCCGAGCGGCTGCGCGCAGTGGTCCTCATCGGCGCCGACCGGGCGCTGATTCGCGAAGCCCTGGTGCGACACGCCCCTGATGTCCCCGTGGTCGACCTCGACCGGACCGACACTGGGGCGATGTCCGAGGCCGTACGGGAAGCGACCCGGCTGGCCGAGACCGGCGACACGGTGCTGCTGGCGCCGGCCTGCGCCTCGATGGACATGTTCGTCAATTACAACAAGCGGGGTGACGCCTTCGCCGACGCGGTGGGCGAACTGGCCGCCAACGGTCACTAGACGTTTCTCCCCGCTGCCGTCGCTGCCGGCGGCGAGCGCACCCGTGGAGGGGACGAGGATGACCGCCCGATCGGCGAGACCGGCGCAGTCGCGCCCGGTACGCCGGACCCCCGCGACGGTGCGCCCGCCGCGCGGCAGCCGGACCCCCGGCGGCCCGCGCGGGCTCCACGCCCGCGCACGGCGGGCCTGGGACCGCCCGCTGACCGCCTACTACCTCATCCTCGGCGGCAGCCTGCTGATCACCGTCCTCGGACTGGTGATGGTCTACTCGGCGTCCCAGATCAAGGCCCTCCAGTCCGGTCTGGCGCCGTCGTACTTCTTCCGCAAACAGCTGCTGGCGGCGGTCCTCGGCGGCGGGCTGATGCTGCTCGGCGCCCGTATGCCGGTCCGGCGGCACCGGGCGCTCGCCTACCCGCTGCTCGCCGGCTCGGTGTTCCTGCTGGGCATGGTGCAGATTCCGGGCATCGGGGTATCGGTCAACGGCAACCAGAACTGGATCAGCCTCGGCGGGCCTTTCCAGATGCAACCGAGCGAGTTCGCCAAGATCGCGCTGGTCCTGTGGGCCGCGGACCTGCTGGCCCGCAAACAGGAGAAGAAACTCCTGACACAGTGGAAGCACCTGCTGGTTCCGCTGACGCCGGTGACCTTTCTCCTGCTCGGGCTGATCATGCTCGGCGGGGACATGGGCACCACGATCATCCTCACCGCGATCCTCTTCGGACTGCTGTGGCTGGCCGGCGCCCCGACCCGGCTGTTCTCGGGGGTACTGGGCGCCGCGACCGTGCTCGGCGCGCTGCTGATCAAGACCAGCGCGCACCGGATGTCCCGGCTCGCCTGCATCGCCGCCACCGATCCGGGCCCCGGCGACCAATGCTGGCAGGCCGTCCACGGCATCTACGCGCTGGCCTCCGGCGGGCTCTTCGGTTCCGGGCTCGGGGCGAGTATGGAAAAATGGGGAGAACTCCCTGAACCGCACACCGACTTCATTTTCGCCATCACCGGGGAGGAACTGGGTCTGGCGGGGACGCTGTCGGTGCTCGCCCTCTTCGCGGCTCTAGGCTATGCGGGTATCCGCGTGGCCGGACGCACGGAGGACCCCTTCGTACGGTACGCAGCGGGAGGCGTGACCACCTGGATCATGGCCCAGGCCGTGATCAACATGGGTGCGGTGCTCGGCCTGTTGCCGATCGCCGGTGTTCCGCTCCCGTTGTTCTCCTACGGGGGCTCCGCCCTGCTGCCGACGATGTTCGCCGTCGGGCTGCTGATCGCCTTCGCGCGTGACGAGCCCGCCGCGCGGGCGACACTGGCCGCGCTGGCGAAGCGGAAGCCGGTTTTCGGCAGAAGACCGGCCAGGCTGAGATGGAAGACGATGAGACGGCGCCTCAAGAAGCGGCCGTCCGGAGAGCGGTGAATTTCGGTGCATGTCGTACTCGCCGGTGGGGGGACCGCCGGCCACATCGAGCCCGCGCTCGCCCTCGCGGACGCCCTGCGGAGGCAGGACCCGACCGTGGGGATCACGGCACTGGGCACGGAGAAGGGCCTGGAGACCCGCCTCGTCCCCGAGCGCGGCTACGAGCTCGGCCTGATCCCGGCGGTACCGCTGCCCCGTAAGCCCACCCCCGAACTGATCACCGTCCCCGGGCGGCTGCGCGGCACGATCAAGGCCGCCGAGCAGATTCTGGAGCGCACCAAGGCGGACTGCGTCGTCGGCTTCGGCGGCTACGTGGCGCTGCCCGGCTATCTGGCCGCCAAGCGGCTCGGGGTGCCGATCGTCGTGCACGAGGCCAACGCCCGCCCCGGCCTGGCCAACAAGATCGGCTCGCGGTACGCCACCTTCGTCGCCGTCAGCACCCCGGACAGCAAGCTGCGCGGAGCCCGCTACGTCGGGATCCCGCTGCGCCGCACCATCGCGACCCTGGACCGCGCCGCGGTCCGTCCCGAGGCGCGCGCCGCCTTCGGCCTGGATCCCAACCTCCCGACCCTGCTGGTCTCCGGCGGTTCCCAGGGCGCCCGCCGGCTCAACGAGGTCATCCAGGCCGCGGTCCCGGCGCTCCAGCGCTCCGGCATCCAGGTGCTGCACGCGGTCGGCCCGAAGAACGAACTGCCGCACGTGGACAACATGCCCGGGATGCCACCCTATGTCCCGGTACCGTACGTGGACCGGATGGATCTCGCGTACGCCGCGGCCGACATGATGCTCTGCCGCGCGGGCGCGATGACCGTCGCCGAGTTGTCCGCCGTCGGGCTCCCGGCCGCCTTCGTCCCGCTGCCCATCGGCAACGGCGAGCAGCGGCTCAACGCCCAGCCGCTGGTCAACGCCGGCGGGGGCCTGCTGGTCGACGACGCCCAGCTGACCCCGGAGTGGGTGCAGGGCAATGTGCTCCCGGTCCTGGCCGATCCACACCGGCTGTACGAGATGTCCCGCGCGGCCTCGGAGTTCGGCCGCAGGGACGCCGACGAGCTGCTGGTCGGCATGGTGTACGAGGCGATCGAGCGGCGCAACAAGTAGCGAACGAGAGAAGGCGGAGAGCGTGGCCGGACCGACCACCGCCAGGCGCGGCGAGAAGAAGTCAGCGTCCGGCCCGCCCGCTTCTCCGCCGTCGCGTTTCGGGCGCTTCCGGTTGTCGCGCCTGGGGCTGCGTCGGCCGGGCCGGCGCGGTGTGATCATCATTGCGGTACTCGCCGTGCTGCTGGGCGGGTTCGGCGCCTGGGCCCTCTACGGCTCGGACTGGGTCCGGCTGGAGCACGTCAAGGCCACCGGTACCGACGTTCTGACACCGGACGAGGTCGTCGCCGCGGCGGCCGCCCCGATGAATTCGCCGCTCGTCTCGGTGGACACCGGCGCGCTGGAGCGCCGGCTCCGGGCGAAGCTGCCGCGTATCAAAACCGTTGACGTCAGCCGTTCCTGGCCGCACACCCTCGGGCTGAAAGTGACCGAAAGGACCCCGGAACTGCTGCTGCAAACGGACGGAAAGTTTGTGGAAGTGGACGGTGAAGGCGTTCGTTTCGCCACCGTGAGCACCGCGCTCAAGGGTGTTCCGCTTCTGGAAATGACCGCTTCCGACTCCCCGAGCCTGCACCGGTTCGGAACGGACCGATTGCTGCGTGCCGCGGTCGGCGTCGCCCGGGAGCTCCCGGCGGCCGTGCGCAAGGGCGTCCGCCAGCTCCACGTCAGGTCGTACGATTCCGTGACCGTCGAACTCGCAGACGGCCGCACGGTGATGTGGGGCAGTCCCGACGAGGGCGCCGAGAAGGCGAAGGTGCTGGCCGCGCTGCTGAAAGCGGCACGTGACGCGCGCCACTTCGACATCTCGGTTCCCAGCGCCCCTGCGGTGTCGGGGAGTTGACGTACGTAGCCGCAGGCCAGCACCCTGGATGGCTACGACTATGGGTGATCACATAGGGTGAAAAGAAAAACGGGAGGTTCGGCGTGTTCGTTGAACGCGCGCGCCTTGTCGACTTAGTGTCTCGTTCCAAAGGGACCAGGGAACCAGGAACGCAGGCACAGTAACCCTAAACTTCAGGGTTAGGGTTCGGCTCGGCAAAACGGACCGTCCCTTCGGCATCAGTCGGCGTCCACACGCAATGTGCGGCGACGACACGTAAATCGAGGCGAGAGGCCTTCGACGTGGCAGCACCGCAGAACTACCTCGCAGTCATCAAGGTCGTCGGCATCGGCGGCGGTGGCGTGAACGCCATCAACCGGATGATCGAGGTCGGGCTCAAGGGCGTCGAGTTCATCGCGATCAACACCGATGCGCAGGCGTTGCTGATGAGCGACGCCGACGTCAAGCTCGACGTCGGCCGCGAAATGACCCGCGGACTCGGCGCCGGCGCCAACCCGGACGTGGGCCGCAAGGCGGCCGAGGACCACCGCGAGGAGATCGAGGAGGTCCTCAAGGGGGCCGACATGGTCTTCGTGACCGCGGGCGAGGGCGGCGGCACCGGCACCGGCGGTGCCCCGGTCGTCGCCAACATCGCCCGCTCGCTGGGGGCCCTGACGATCGGTGTGGTCACCCGGCCGTTCACCTTCGAGGGGCGCCGTCGCGCCAACCAGGCGGAGGACGGCATCGCCAGCCTCCGCGAAGAGGTCGACACCCTCATCGTGATCCCCAACGACCGGCTCCTGTCCATCTCGGACCGCCAGGTGAGCGTGCTCGACGCGTTCAAGTCCGCGGACCAGGTGCTGCTGTCGGGTGTCCAGGGCATCACCGACCTGATCACGACCCCGGGCCTGATCAACCTCGACTTCGCCGACGTCAAGTCCGTGATGTCGGAGGCCGGCTCGGCACTCATGGGCATCGGCTCGGCGCGCGGCGACGACCGCGCGGTGGCCGCCGCGGAGATGGCGATCTCCTCGCCGCTCCTGGAGGCGTCCATCGACGGCGCCCGCGGTGTGCTGCTCTCCATCTCCGGCGGCTCCGACCTCGGGCTCTTCGAGATCAACGAGGCGGCGCAACTGGTCAGCGAGGCCGCGCACCCGGAAGCCAACATCATCTTCGGCGCGGTCATCGACGACGCGCTGGGCGACGAGGTCCGGGTCACCGTCATCGCCGCGGGTTTCGACGGCGGTCAGCCGCCGGCCCGCCGCGACGCGCAGCAGACCGCGATGCCGGCCCCGAAGCGCGAGGAGCCCACACCGGCCCCCAGCCGTTCGGTCGCGCCCCCGGCCGAGCCGCGCACGGCGGCCTTCGGCGGTCTCGGCGCGGTCCCGCCCGTACGGGACGAGGCCCCGGTCACCTCCGAGACCTCGTCGCTGGGCGAGGTTGCGGCCTCGCCGGCCGGCGGTCCCTCGGTTCCTCCGGCCCGTCCGTCGTACTCGGACTCCGCGGCCGAGGAACTGGACGTCCCCGACTTCCTGAAGTGACCGAAGCACTGAAGTGATAGGGCAACAGCACCACGAGAGCGGCGCGCACTTCGCCTTCACCGACAGGTGGGGCGGGGTGAGCGCCGCTCCGTATGAGCAGCTCAATCTGGGCGGCGCGGTCGGCGACGACCCCGCCGCGGTCGGCGTCAACCGCGCACTCGCCGCGAGGGAACTCGGCCTCGACCCGGCCGCGGTGGTCTGGATGAACCAGGTCCACGGCCGGGACGTGGCGGTGGTCGACGGACCCTGGCGGGACGCCGACATCCCCTGCGTGGACGCGGTGGTGACCGCGCGTCGGGGTCTGGCGCTGGCCGTGCTGACCGCCGACTGCACACCGGTCCTGCTCGCCGACCCGGTGGCCGGGGTCGCGGGCGCCGCGCACGCCGGCCGGCCGGGCCTCGTTGCCGGGGTCGTCCCGGCGGCCGTCGCGGCGATGGTCGGGCTGGGCGCCGAGCCGTCCCGGATCCTCGCGTACACCGGGCCCGCGGTCTGCGGGCGCTGTTACGAGGTGCCGGAGGCGATGCGCGCGGAGGTCGCCTCGGTGGTCCCGGAGGCGTGGTCGACGACCAGCTGGGGGACTCCGTCGGTGGACGTCACCACGGGCGTCCGGGCCCAACTCGCCGCCGTCGGCGTGCGGTTGCGTGAGGATTCCCACATCTGCACCCGGGAGTCGGCGGACCACTTCTCTTATCGGCGGGACCGTACGACGGGGCGGCTCGCGAGCTACGTCTGGCTCGGGGACGGCCCCGGCCCGAGGCCGGGAGGGGCTGCGCTGTGACGGACGACCGGAGAACGCAGCTGGCCGACAACCTGGCGCGGGTGGAGGATCGTATCTCCACAGCCTGCGCCAAGGCCGGTCGGCCGCGAGGCGAGGTGACGCTGATCGTCGTCACCAAGACCTATCCCGCGAGCGACGTCCGGCTTCTCGCGGAGCTGGGAGTGCGTCAGGTCGCGGAAAACCGCGATCAGGAGGCGGCAGGCAAAGCGGCTGAATGTGCTGATTTGCCGCTGACTTGGCACTTTGTTGGTCAATTGCAGACCAATAAAGTGCGGTCTGTTGCCCGTTACGCCGGGATTGTCCAGTCGATCGACCGGCTCCGGCTCGTCACCGCGCTGTCGCGGGAGGCGGTGCGCGCCGAGCGGGAGCTGGGCTGTCTGATCCAGGTGGCACTTGACGTCGAGCCCGGTCGGGCCAGACGGGACACCGCCGATCGCGGCGGTGTGTCACCGGAGGGTGTGGCCGAACTCGGCGACGCGATCGCGGCGGCCCAAGGGCTGCGGCTGGACGGTGTGATGACGGTCGCACCGCTGGCCGGCCCGTATGCCGGACGCCAACTCGCTGCTTTCGAGCGGTTGGTGGAAATCTCATCCGACCTGCGCGCGACCCATCCTGCTGCCAACATGGTGTCAGCAGGTATGAGTGCGGACCTCGAAGACGCCGTTGCGGCCGGAGCGACACATGTGCGCGTCGGCACTGCGGTACTCGGAGTCCGACCACGGCTCGGGTAACGTCGCCAAGCAAGTCGGACCACAGCACAAAATATGGTCATTCCCGCAAAAAGCGGGTAGGCCGCGTGGATCCAAGGCCCCCGGTTACGGAGCCGATCCACCACAGAGCGGAGGACGCAGAGAATGGCCGGCGCGATGCGCAAGATGGCGGTCTACCTCGGCCTCGTGGAGGACGATGGGTACGACGGCCGGGGGTTCGACCCCGACGACGAGTTCGAGCCCGAGCTTGACCCGGAGCCCGACCGGGTGCGACGGCAACAGCATCAAGTGCCCGCCGAAACGCGCCCGGAACGGGAGGAACCGGTCCGCGCCGCCACGCCTCCTGCGCAGCGTGAACCCGCTCCGCTCGCCGCGGAAAGCGGACGACCCGCGCGTATCGCCCCCGTGGCATCCATCACACCCGACCGTCCGAATCTGGAGAAGAACGCACCGGTGATCATGCCCAAGGTTGTGTCCGAGCGGGAGCCGTACCGCATCACCACACTGCACCCCCGGACCTACAACGAAGCCCGTACCATCGGGGAACACTTCCGTGAGGGCACTCCGGTGATCATGAATCTCACGGAGATGGACGACACCGACGCGAAGCGACTTGTCGACTTTGCGGCCGGTCTGGTCTTCGGACTGCACGGCAGCATTGAGCGGGTGACGCAGAAGGTGTTCCTGTTGTCGCCTGCTAACGTCGATGTCACGGCGGAGGACAAGGCCCGTATCGCAGAGGGCGGGTTCTTCAACCAGAGCTGAGACGCACCACCGGGCACACCAAGGCCATAAGGTCAGCACAGGAGCAAGGGGAGAGGGACGCGCGGGATGAGTATCGCTGGTCAGGTGATCTATATCGCGCTGTACTGCTTCCTGATCGTGCTGATCTTCCGGCTGGTGATGGACTATGTCTTCCAGTTCGCCCGTTCATGGCAACCCGGCAAGGCGATGGTGGTGATTCTTGAGGCCACCTACACTGTCACCGATCCGCCACTCAAGCTTCTGCGGCGGGTCATTCCGCCGCTGCGTCTCGGGGGCGTGGCGCTCGACCTGTCCTTCTTCGTATTGATGATCATCGTCTACATCCTGATCACCGTCGTGAGGTCGGTGTTGTTGGTGTGAACGATACGGTCTTGCCGATTGCCGACGACTACGTTGAGGTGAAGTAGAGATGCCGTTGACCCCCGAGGACGTGCGGAACAAGCAGTTCACGACCGTCCGCCTCCGAGAAGGCTATGACGAGGACGAGGTCGATGCCTTCCTCGATGAGGTCGAAGCCGAACTGACCCGCCTGCTGCGGGAGAACGAGGACCTGCGCGCCAAGCTGGCCGCCGCCACTCGTGCCGCCGCGCAGAACCAGCAGCAGGGTCTGCGCAAGGGTCCCGACCAGCAGCAGGAGCAGCAGCAGAGGCCGGGGGCTCCTGTGCCCGCCGCCATATCCGGTCCGCAGCCGGTCCCGCCGCAGCAGCAGGGGATGGGTGGCCCGCCCCAACTGCCTGGTGGTGCACCGCAGCTGCCGCCCGGTCCCGGTGGCCACGGCCCGCAGGGCCCGCACGGTCCTGGTCCGATGGGCCCCAACGGTCCGATGGGTGGCCCGCTGGGCGGCCCCGGCGGACCGCAGCAGCTGCCGCAGGCGGCCCCGCAGCAGGGCGGCCCCGGCGGTGACAGTGCGGCGCGCGTGTTGTCGCTGGCGCAGCAGACCGCCGACCAGGCGATCGCGGAGGCCCGTTCCGAGGCCAACAAGATCGTCGGCGAGGCGCGCAGCCGCGCCGAGGGCCTGGAGCGGGACGCCCGCGCCAAGGCTGACGCGCTGGAGCGGGACGCGCAGGAGAAGCACCGCGTGGCGATGGGGTCGCTGGAGTCGGCCCGCGCGACGCTGGAGCGCAAGGTCGAGGACCTGCGCGGCTTCGAGCGCGAGTACCGCACCCGCCTGAAGTCGTACCTGGAGAGCCAGCTGCGCCAGCTGGAGAACCAGGCCGACGACTCGCTGGCCCCGCCGCGGACCCCGGCGACCGCTTCGCTGCCGCCGTCCCCGTCGATGGCGTCGGCCGGTGCGGGCACCATGGGCGGCAACCACACCATGGGTGGCGGCATGGGTGGCACCATGGGCGGCAACCAGTCCCTGGGCGGCACCATGGGCGGCAACCACTCGATGGGCAGCCCGTCCAGCGGCGGTCCGTCCTACGGCGGGCAGCAGCAGATGTCGCCGGCGATGACCCAGCCGATGGCACCGGTGCGGCCGCAGGGCCCGTCGCCGATGCAGCAGACGCCGTCGCCGATGCGCGGCTTCCTCATCGACGAGGACGACAACTGACGCCCGAGCGGCACGCGTAGTCGGCAATCAGGGCCGGGG